>NZ_JRMU01000008.1:0-64192 GCF_000758775.1 Actinomyces sp. S4-C9
AGCACTTCGGTGCTCGCCACTTCTTTATTTATTTCCCCTATGGGCAATGAGGTCTACTCGTTTCGAGCTTCGTATCCCTGTTTGATGTCCTCGTGGTGACGGATCACTTCGGTGACGATGAATTGCAGGAATTTCTCGGCAAATACGGGGTCTAGTCCCGACTCTTCAGCGAGGGAGCGCAGGCGCCTCACTTGTTCTTGTTCACGCGCGGGATCCGCGGGCGGAAGGTTATGTTGGGCTTTAATGTGTCCAACGACCTGGGTACAACGGAAGCGTTCGGCAAGTATGTGAACGAGGGCGGCATCGATGTTGTCGATAGTAGCGCGGGCTTGCGCGAGTTCTTCAGGGATGTCGCTCATGTTTGTCCTTCGCTGAGGTGCAATTAAGCGCTCTGGCTTTTATCGGAGTATTGGCGGGGCCCGTATTCGGGGTCTGCACCGTCGGTGACAACCGCGGAGGTGACGGTTACCTGGCCAACTTGGGACATGGATGGGACTTCAAACATGATGTCCGAAAGCGTTTTTTCGAGGATTGAGGAAAGCGCGCGAGCCCCTGTCCCCCGCTCGTTAGCTAGCTTCGCGATTTCGTGTAGCGCTTCGTTGGTGAACTCCAGCTTCACGTCGTCCAGGTCAAACAGGTGCTGGTATTGACGAACGAGGGAGTTCTTCGGTTCGGTTAGAACCTTGATGAGGTCAGCTTCATCCAGTTGCTTGGTAGAGGTAACAACGGGCAGGCGGCCAATGAATTCGGGAATCATGCCGAACTTGTGCAGGTCTTCCGGAGTTACTTGCTCGTACAGGTCACCGTATTCCGAAGCCGATTTGAGGTCGGATCCAAACCCCGTGGTGCGCTTGCCCAGGCGGGCTTTGACGATGTCGTCCAGGCCGGCAAAGGCACCCGCTGCGATGAATAGAATGCCGGAGGTGTCGATTTCCAAGAACTGCTGGTGCGGGTGTTTGCGCCCGCCCTGCGGTGGTACAGACGCAACGGTGCCTTCAATGATTTTAAGTAGGGCCTGCTGCACGCCCTCACCGGATACATCCCTGGTGATGGAGGCGTTCTCGGCTTTGCGTCCAATCTTGTCGATCTCATCAATGTAAATGATGCCGCGCTGGGCTTTTTCAACGTCCTCGCCCGCAGCTTGAATGAGCTTCAGAAGGATGTTTTCCACATCCTCGCCAACGTATCCGGCTTCGGTTAGTGCGGTTGCGTCAACAATGACGAACGGCACGGATAGTAGCTTTGCAAGAGATCGCGCCAGGTGGGTTTTACCTGTTCCCGTGGGACCTAACAGGAGGATGTTGGACTTGGTCATTTCCATGTCCAGCGGTTCGCCGGTGCGCATGGAGGCGTGTAGGCGCTTGTAGTGGTTGTACACGGCTACGGCTAGGGCCCGCTTAGCTTTGTCTTGAGAAATGACGTAGTCGTTGAGGAACTCGTAGATTTCCTGGGGGCGCGGCGGCTGGGTTAGTTCAGCCTGTTTGGTTTCTTGAACTTCTTCTTGGATTAGGTCGGCGCATAGGTCTACGCATTCGTTGCAGATGTATACGCCAGGTCCGCCAATGAGTTTGACAACCTGTTTTTGGCTCTTTCCACAGAATGAGCATTTGAGTAGTTCAGTTGAATCCGTGAACCGCGTCAAGGATGATCCCCCTTTTGTTGGCACTGTGTGCCTGAAAAAGCTACGCCCAACAGCTCTACTTTAGAAGAGGTTGGGCGTAGCTGCGAGCAGACGCGCAGGCTAGTTGCCTTTACGCGACGTCAGCACTTGGTCGATTAATCCGTATTCGAGGGCGTCTTGCGCTGTGAGGATCTTGTCGCGGTCAATGTCGCGGCGTACCTGTTCGGGCGTGCGACCAGAGTGCTTGGCCAGCGTGTCTTCCAGCCAGGTGCGCATACGGTCGATTTCTTCTGCCACGATTTCAATATCGGAGGCTTGTCCCTGCATGCCCTGCATTGCGGGCTGGTGGATTAGCACGCGCGCGTTGGGAAGAGCGAGACGCTTGCCGGGTGTTCCTCCGGCAAGGAGGACGGCTGCAGCTGAAGCAGCTTGGCCAAGGCACACGGTTTGAATCTGCGGTTTGATGTACTGCATCGTGTCGTAGATTGCGGTCATGGCCGTGAATGAACCGCCGGGGCTGTTGATGTACATGGTGATCAGCGAGTCCGGATCTTGCGATTCAAGCACCAGTAGCTGGGCCATGACATCGTCAGCGGAGGCATCATCTACCTGCACGCCGAGGAACACAATACGGTCTTCAAACAGTTTGCCGTATGGGTCTTGGCGCTTGAAGCCGTAGGGTGTGCGCTCTTCAAACTGGGGCAGGACGTAGCGGGCGCTAGGCATTTGATTGTTCATGGTTGATTCGAATGGTGTTCTCACGATTCCTCCTAGGCCCCTGCATTCTCAGTGCCGGACACGGTTGACGCGTTGGTGACGATGTGGTCAAAGAACCCGTATTCGCGGGCTTCTTCCGCGGTGTACCAGCGGTCACGGTCTGCGTCGAGGTTGATTTGCTCTACGCTCTTGCCGGTGCGTTCAGCCGTGATTTCGGCTAGTTCACGCTTCATCTTCAAGATGAGGTCGGCATTAATGCGGATGTCCGCTGCCGTACCGCCCACGCCACCGGAGGGCTGGTGCATGAGGATACGCGCGTGCGGGGTTGCAAAGCGTTTGCCAGGGGTGCCCGCGGTGAGGAGGAACTGGCCCATGGAGGCTGCGATGCCCATAGCGACGGTAACAACGTCAGGCTGGATGAACTGCATCGTGTCGTAGATAGCCATACCTGCAGTGACGGAGCCGCCGGGGCTATTGATGTACAGGTAGATGGGCTTTTCGGGGTCTTCAGCTGCTAGCAGCAACATTTGCGCGCAAATCTGGTTGGCGCTCTCGTCGGTGACCGGCCCGCCCAGCCAGATGATGCGTTCTTTTAGCAGCCGCCCGTATACGGCGTCTCCCATCGCGGCGGGCTTGGTGTCTAGGTCCATGCTGACGCCCGTTGAAGTGGTGGTCATTACTTCTCCTACTTCTTGTCTTAAGCTTTCTTCAGCTTAGTAGCACTCGCGCGCATTTTCTTCGCCGGAGCCTGTTTTTCGCTGATGGCGATTAATAAACAGTTTGAGGGCCTGGAACAACTGTTCCAAGCCCTCAAACTATGTGTGATTATTCTGCGGACTCAGCCGAAGCGGAGGAGGCAGAGGATGCCGACTCGTCTGCTTCGTCAGCGCCGGCCTCGGCGAATTCCTCGGCGGATGGGTCGCGCGTGAACTCGGAGAGGTCAACGGCCTCGCCTGCGGTGTCCTTTACAGTGACCTTGCCTAGCGTGAGGGCGAGCGCCTTCGTGCGGGTAAGTTCTGCAACCATGAACTGGATCTGACCCTGGTCAGAGAACATCTGGCTGGGGTCCATGCCGTTCATCTGGGCGGTCTGCATCATGAAGTCAAACAGTTCCTGCTGGCCGATGTTCGGCTTAACCTGAGCTGCGAGTTCTTCAAGCACAACCTGTTCGCTAATGCGGCGAATCGCGTTTTCCTTAGCTCCCTTCTTCTTCTTTGCGGAAGCGCCTTCTTCAAGGCCCTGCTTGGCCTGCTCTTCAACTACCGACTTCGGCAGCTCAAGCTTCACAGCGTCGATGATGTGATCGAGGAGGCGGTCGCGAGCCTGGAGGGCCTGGTCTGCGCGCTTGCGCGTGCTCGCCTGGGTCTTGAGGTCTTCGCGCAGCTCATCGATGGTGTCGAACTCGGAAACCATCTGGGCGAAGTCGTCGTCAGCCTTGGGCAGTTCGCGAGCCTTCATAGCGGTTACGTTAATCGTGACCTCGGCCTCTTCACCGGCGTGCTCACCACCGGCAAGCTTGGTGGTGAAGGTGGTTTCTTCATCAGCCTTCATCCCGGTTAGGGCCTTGTCCATACCATCGAGCATGGACTTGGAGCCGATCTCGTAAGATACGTCCGAGACGGAGTCGATCTCTTCCTCACCGATCTTGGCAACCATGTTGATGGTTGCAAAGTCGCCCTTCTTGGCCTTGCGCTTGATGGGCTTTAGGGTGGCGAAGCGGGTGCGCAGCTCTTCGAGTTCCTTCTCCACGTCCTCTTCGGTGACCTCAAGGGTGTCAACTTCAAGTTCGACGTCGTCAAGCGAGGGCAGTTCAAACGGGGCAATAACCGGAACCTCAGCTACGAACGTGAGCTGGCCTCCGGGGGTACCGGTGGCGTTCGGAATTTCGGTGACTTCAACGTCTGGCTGAGCCATGACGCGAAGCTCATTCTCGGCTACAACCTGGCCGTAGAAGCGGGGCAGGACCTCGTTGATTACCTGCTCGATGACGGCTACGCGTCCAAAACGCTGATCGATGACGCGCGCGGGTACCTTGCCGCGACGGAAGCCGGGGACGTCAACATTCTTCGCGATGTCACGGTAGGCCGCGTCCATATCCTGCTTGAGGTCTTCGTAGGGAACCTCAACGGTAACTTTCACCTTGGTGGGTTCAAGATTTTCGACAGTGCTCTTCACGTAAACGCACTCCAACGTATATCTAGACTCTGACGGCCTACTTGGCCGATTACAACATGTAAATACTACGTCAAGGCAATGGGTTTTGCGGAACCGCAATGAGTAAAAGGTGACTTACTGCATGTCTGGTATAGGTTTGGCCGAACATTTTCAGTTTTCCCATGTAAAGCTTGCAGGCCCAAAGCTTTGAAGTAGCATTTTTGTATGACCGTTGAAGATGATGCCTGCTTCTGCCTGCCTGACGATGAGCGCTTGTACGAGCCGGATTACGACTGGCTGTGGACGTACCCGCCTCACAATGATGGCTCGGAGGCGCGCCTGCGCATAACGTTGTGCCCTGCTGATGACGGAGCCACGAACTCCTCGCTCCCCGATCTGGTTCATAGCTGGCTGGACACGCTCCTAGTTTTTGAAGAATCAACTTGGGGCGCTGGCGGCTGGGCGGTGCGTTTGGTGTGCGAGAAACCAGATCGCGTGTTGTTGGAGCTGTGGTCCGCGGGCGAGGACGTGGCTGACGGGATCCAAGCAGGCACGGAGTCTCTTTTTGAGGGTGTTCTGCAGGATACGGACGTACAGGTAACCTACGAGCAGTTGCCACGCATATCAGAGGAATCTTAGTTCCTCATTAAGCCATACTCCTCCTCAAACTGGGCAATTGTTTCGGCGTGCACGTTAGACGCACTGGCAAAACTCGCACTCCCCCACTCATCCAGAGGCGTTGTAGCGGGAGTTTTCGGGTAGGATGTGGCGTGTGCGCGGACTTTTGATTGTGAATTTAGGCTCGCCGGACAGTCCGGCTCCGAGCGATGTTCGACCTTTCCTGGCGAAGTTTTTAAGCGACCCGCGGGTGGTTGATTTCCCGCGCGGGGTGTGGTTGCCGATTTTGCATGGCATTGTGTTGCGCGTGCGCCCGCGCAGGTCGGGCGCTATTTATGAAACGATTTGGACGCCAGAGGGCTCCCCTCTGGTGGTTTACACAAAGCGTCAACACCAGTTGTTAAAAGAGGCTTTGCCGGACTGGAATGTAAAGTACGCGATGACGTACACCAGGCCCTCGATAGATTCGGCTTTGCGCGCATTTGAAGATGAGGGTGTAGACGACGTTACCGTACTCCCCCTCTACGCGCAGACAACGCCGTCTTCAACGGGCGCTGTAGTGGATCAGGTGCTCGATTTTTATCGTAGCCAGGTCCGCCGCCCACATTTACGGATCGTGGGTAAGTGGCCTACTCAACCCGATTATGTGAACTGGCATGCGAAGCAGATTGCGGATCGGGTGCGCGGAGAAGGTCCTGCCCCGCAGATGATTTTGTTGTCTTATCACGGGGTGCCCCAGCGGGCGGCTCACAAGCCGGAGGGATACAGGCAAGAGTGTTTAGAGACCTCCTCGGCAATTGAGGCGCGGCTACGTCAGTTGGGCGTTGACGTGCCGGTTTTGACAACGTTCCAGTCTAAGTTCGGGCCGGGAAAGTGGCTTAGGCCGGCTACGATCGACACGATGGCCAGCCTGCCGGGCCGCGGAATCACTTCGGTTTTGATTGCGACCCCAGCGTTTATTTCAGACTGTATCGAGACGGTTGACGAGTTGGATGTGTTGAATCAGAACGCGTTTAAGGAAGCGGGCGGCAAGCACTACCAGCGGGTGGCTCCAATAAATGACGATCCGGTGATCGTGGACATTGTGAAGGACCTGCTGGGTGAGTAGCGCCTAGTCTTGCGCGGGTGCAGATCGAGGCGATTCGGGCGTATCCGCTGGCACTTGCGCGTCACGGGGCGCGCCCGCTGGGCGGCGGCGGAACAAGAGGGAGCGGAACCGAACGCTGCGCAGGCCAAGTGTGACCGCGCCGGGCAGGATCCATTTGAAGCGACGCGCTACCAGGCCAAACACGGTTGAGAAGATGATTGCGAGCGCCATCCCCAGGTTGTAGTGGCCGGAGGTCTGCATGATTACCATTAGCAGGCTGGCGACGATTGCCCAGGTGGCGTACAAGGGTGCACCACCGAAAATTAGGGGTTGGCGCCGAGCTAAGAGGTCTCGGATCACTCCCCCACCTGTTGCAGTGGTAACGCCAAGTAGGATTGCGGGCGCCCAATCCAGGCCTGCAAACAGTGCCTTGGACGCGCCGGTTGCAGACCAGCAGCCAAGGGCCAACACGTCAAATACTGCGATCGATGCTACGGCGAAGCGTGATTTGAACGGGAATATGTATGCAGCCACGGCAGCGAGTACAGCGAATGCGAGGTAGTACGGGTCTGTGAGAGCAACAGGGAATCCCTGTTGGAGCAGGACGTCTCGGATCATACCGCCTCCAAGGGCGGAGGATACGGCTAAGAAAAGGAAGCCGATGAGGTCATAATTTTTGGTGCGTGCAAGGACGCCCCCTAGGAGCCCGTTGCCGAGCACCCCAACGAGGTCAACAACGCGAAAAACGAGGTATGGATCCACACGCGCCCCTTAATAATGACAGCCTTGCTAGCCCGCCCAGTTTGTACATGGGCCATCCTAGTGCAAATTTTTCTTGAAGCCGCATGCGTCTATTAGTCGAAATTTGGACCGCTATCTTGAGCCTGCGCGGGCGCCTTAAATCAGGTGTGGCCTTTAATTCGGGGGCCAATCAAGCTTGCGCGCCTCCCGATTGCGGTTGGCGCGCAAGCCGTCCCTATCCCCCGTGGTATAGGCGGGCGTGCACGCGAATCATTGCTCCCTTGGGTATCTCGATGTCGCAGGGCATGGAGAATATGCGCGCCGGGTGGTTGATAGTTTCGACCGCGCGGCCCTTGTCATCTTGCAACCCTTGCGCGGGAACTTCCATGACTACGGGCGCGCGCCCGGGGAATAGAATCTCCATTTCTTTGCCGGGTGCAAGCTTGTTCTTGGAGTGCAGGTAAAGTCTGCGCTCGGCCGCGTCATAGTCGGTGACAATGCCGCCCAGCACCCACTCGTTGATGTAGCCGCCCCGGTTCACATCTTCACTAGCCGGGTTTTCCGGGTAGTAGAAGCCCGTGGAATAGGTGCGGTGAGTAACCTTGTAGGGCTCGTCCGCTAACCAACCCGGGTATTCAACAGGCACCACGGGCCGCGGGTTTTCGGGCAGGTGGATTTGGTCATGGAATGGCGTGAGGATATTACCGGCCAAGTCTTCGAAGCCGCGTTGGATCATGTATTCATTCACCGCTGTCTTATAGGCGTTAGTCATGGCGGCAACGTAGTAGGCGCTTTTGGCTCGCCCCTCGATTTTAAGAGAGGTAATGCCGGCGTCAAGGATGTCGTGCATGTGTTCGATGGTGTTCATGTCGTTAGAGTTGAACAGGAAGGTGCCTTGATCGGTGATTTCGACGGGAATGAAGTCACCGGGCCGACGCTCTTCCACAACGTGGTACTTGTAGCGGCATGATTGCGCGCAGTCACCGTGGTTAGCATCGCGGCCGGTGGTGTGTTGCGAAATGAGGCACCTGCCAGAAAATGCCATGCACATGGATCCGTGTACGAACGCTTCAATTTCGAGTTCATCTGGCGTGTGCTTGCGCAGTTCGCGAATGTCTTCGAGGGATAGTTCGCGAGCGAGCACAACACGGCTTGCGCCTAGCTGAGCAAGAGCGTTGGCAGCCTGGTAGTTGGTGACGCCGGCTTGGGTAGAAATGTGCACTTCGGTGTTGGGAGCAACTTCGCGGGCAGCCATGAGAACGCCTATGTCGGTGACGATGAGGGCGTCCACGCCGATGTCCCCCAGCTGCCCCATGTAGTTGTTCATAGCTTCAACTTCGCCGGAACTGGGCAGGATGTTGCAGGTGACAAACACGCGCCCCCCACGCTCGTGTGCGTAGCTCACGGCCTCTTCGATGTCTTCTAGAGCGAAGTTCTTGGGCGCGGAACGCATGCCGAAGTCCTTGCCGCCCAGGTAGACGGCGTCGGCTCCAAAATCGAACGCAGTTTTAAGGGTGGCGAGGTTTCCGGCTGGCGCGAGGACCTCTGGGCGGGTGCGGCGGCGTACGCCTTCAAACAGTTCAGTCACGTGGCCAAGTGTACCGATATCCGCAAGCGGGCGAAGAACGTAACAAGGCGACCCGTCTTGCGCGCTCCCCAATCCCAAGGCAAACGTGTTTGACAGCCGCATCAGATCAGTCGAGGGAAGGTTTTTCCAGTTCTAAGAACTCCTCACCTTTTGGTGTCAAGGCGAATACTAGCGGACGCCTACTGACTTCTTCGATCAATCCTGCTTCATTCAACTCTTTAAGCATCGGACGCACGGTGCTCTTCGATCTTTTGAGAAACTTGGATATCTCATCGAGGCTTCCACCACTTCTTGGACCGAACAGAAGAATCTGGCCGAGCATAAACAATGTTTGTAGGTGATATGGCGTAAGGCTCTTGAACTCCTTATCAATCACATCGATGCGTTGCGAAAGATTCTCAAGGCTCACCAGCCGTATGCGCAACGATTCCACCAACCGCATTTGAGCAGCTAGCAATATATCCATCATGTCTCTGATAAAGAACGTCACCTCGCCCATATTCATGGGATCTTCGACCTGGAGGAAGGCTTTGTAGTATTTCCTCTTTTGCCGCATGACCTCTGCAGAAAGAGATAAAGCCGTTGGCGCAGACAGGATGCTCCGCAAGTTCAACGCAAGCAAGAAGCGCCCAAACCGCCCGTTGCCGTCGTAAAACGGGTGAGCATGCTCGACCATAAAATGACCGACCAGGGCATTCACGAGCATGGGCTTTTTCTCTGCACTACTGACATCGAGTGCAACGCTTAGCCGACTCTTAATTTCCTCTTCCCCCAACACGCCCTTGTGTATGGATTTCGAACCGTCTGTTACGTGCACTTCGCCGAGACGAAACAGGCTACCATCCAATTTATCTTCGCTGGCAACTTCGGCACCAAGAAGTTGGTCGTAAAGCGCACGTAAATCAGTCAGCGTTTGGGGAAAAGTGATAGTTTCGACGTCGCTATCACCAATGAGTAGCTTGAAAGTACTAGCCATTTCTTGAAAGCGCTTCGGCTGTCCGGGCATATTCGCATCTATTGCCATGTTGAGCGCCTCAGTTACCTCACGCCGAGTTGATTTAACATTCTCAATCTCATTTGTGGATTGTATTTCTTCAACCAAGAGGGTGTTGAAATAGTGATTTTGTGCCACGCCGGGCAACACATGCCATGCTTTCTGAATTTCCTGCTCGGTTTTCCATATGGTTTCCGACAACTCATAGATGTCGCGAGTGAGAACAGCAAATAGGGGGTTATTTCCAACGTGGTACGGGTACTTTACGGTCGCAGGACTATTTAGACGGTTTTCGAGTTCCATACTGACGACGCTGCTAGCGTCCAGATTCGTCTTATGGAACAGAACACGTAGCGACTTGTAGGTTCCCATCATCTTATGCCTAACGCTTCAGTGACCATGTTTTGAAGTTTCAAAAGAACAAGATCTTTAGCAAATAGCATACGCTCAACTAAACCCTATTTTGCAAAATTTGCGTTTTTTGCGAAATAGACCGCGCTTAAGACGCTCTTATTTGCAAAATTCGCCATTTTTGTAAATAAGCCTCCCTTTTTATCGTGGCAAAACGATCATGCGATCACTCTGCCCCATTTATGGCGTGATTTCCCTTGTATTTTGGGGGCTAATCTACAAATAGGTAGTCCCATATCGTAGGATCGCCTTATGCGCACAGTGTCAAAAGTTTTCCTCTCTTTATCCGTGGCGCTTGTTCTTGCTGTGGCGGGAGTTTTCGGGTTTGCACAAACCTATAGCGCGAAGGCGCTCCCTCGCACCACGGTCGCTGGCATGGATGTAAGTGGTAAGACGGCAAAACAGATCGAACAGCAGGTTGAGGCCGCTGCGAGTGAACGCACTCTCGATCTCACTATTGAGGGCAAGGCTGTAAGCACGTCCCTCGCTGATACAGGTTTCAGTGTTGATGCGGCTAAGACAGCGCAGGCCGCCCTTAAGCCTTCCGCTTCGGTTTGGAGCCGCGCTACCGGCCTGCTTTCATCTCGCCACATTCCTGCTTCTGTAGATGTGGATGAGCAGACGTTCACTAAGTTTGTTGAGTCGCTGAATGCGAAGACCTCGTCTCCTACTAAGGAAGCATCGGTGTCTTGGAACGGTGACCATTTTGTGGCCTCCCCTGGTTCTGCGGGCATGGCTGTTGACGCTGATCAGGTGCGTATGATCGTTGAGAATGCCGCGATGGAATTGAACGGCTCAACTTCGGCAGAGATTTCTGTGGCGCAACGCGACCCCGAGATTAGTATGGCGCAAGCTGAAGCTGCGGCCGGCAAGGCAAACGAGTTGATGACTGCGTCCGTGAAACTTGGCGACGGAGTTGAATCGTTTGAGCCTACTCGCGATGACGTTGCGAAGTGGGTTTCTTTTGACGCTGCCAATGACCTAGCTCCTTCGTTTGATGCGGCAGAGATTGAGGGGTGGGTTTCACAGATTGCGGATAAGACGAATGAGGAGCCCACGCCCGGTATTCAAAACGTTGACGAGAACGGCGAGGTTCTAATCAACGCTTTGGAAGGTAAGAAGGGTTGGAAAGCAAATAACCTTGACGCGGTTGCCGGCCAGGTGGTGCAGGCCGTGCAGGAGGGTAAGCCATTCAACGGATCGTTTGATTACGACGAAATCGAACCTACTTACGAGCAGCGCAAAATCGCTCCGGGCGCTGAAAACCTCCCCTATCCGGCCGCTCCGGGTGAGAAGTGGATCGACATTAACCTCACCACGGCGCAAATGACGTGCTACGAGGGTACGGAGGTTGTGCGCGGTCCGATTCCTGTAGTGCCGGGCAAGCCTTCCTCACCAACTGTGGACGGGCATTTCAACGTGTATTTGCAGTATGAGAGCCAAACAATGCGCGGCCTAAATGATGATGGTTCGCGTTATGTGGAACCGGATGTTCCGTGGGTATCTTATTTCCACGAGTCTTATTCGATTCATGCGGCCCCTTGGCAACGCACGTTCGGTTGGACGGGACCGGGCGGTTCACATGGTTGTGTGAATACGCCAACTTCTGACGCGGAGTGGATTTACCATTGGGCAGACCTGGGTACTTCCGTAATGTCCCACTATTAGAAGCAGCCCTCAAATAGAGGTAGACCGCAAACACTTTCAATAACACTCCCCCGGCGCGAATCCGTTTTTGGTTTCGCTTCGGGGGATGCTTTGTGCTGCTAGTAGCCTCGTTTGCACGACGGCTTCACCTGCACAGCAGTGTTATTTGGCTGTCAGCTACGGTTAATCATCATCGTCGTCGAGTTCCAGTTCGGGATTTTCTGCCCGAGCTTGTTCGAACACTTCGGCCGCGGCTGAAAGGTTGATTATGCCGATCACGATGCCAACCGTGATGTCTGGCCAGGGGCTGAACCAGAACAGGGTGACGATGCCCGCGGCAAGAATTAATAGGTTTGCGAGGACGTCGTTGCGTGCCGCAAGCCAAGCTCCTCGAACTAGCGCGGTTTCGTGTTTGCGCAGTTGGAGCAGTAGCAGTGCGCTGGCAAGGTTGATGAGCATCGCGAGGATCGCGGTTACTGACAGGGCGAGGGGTTCTGGTGGCTCTCCGGACACCATTTTCCAAATGGCGGTGCCAAATGCGGCTACAGCGGGGATAAGGATGAGGCCTGCCAGCCCATAGCTGGCTTTTCGTCGGCTCGCTACGGACCATCCAAGGGCGGTGAGTACGAGCATGTTGATCAGGAAGTCTTCGAGGAAGTCAGCTGCGTCAGCAAATAGTGCTGCCGAACCAATAATTGAGGCGATGACCAGCTCGATTATGAAGCCGATGAGATTCAGGATGGCTACCCAGGCAACGATTCGCCGAGCGCGCGTGTCAAGATTTTGAGCGGTATACACGGGCACCGATTCTACCTAACTACTGGTGGCTACTGAGTGGGCCTGCTCACCCCTCTCCAACAACACAAAGAGGAATCGCCTCGTATACGGGCGTGGATCAAGATCCGGATGCTGCCGCACGAGTGCAGACCGCGGTGGGGCCGAGGGGCAGGGTTGTGAACGCTAATGCGCAATCCACTGGCCTTGAGGCTGAATCAGCGCAGGTGGTGGTTGGTGAAGCGATGCTGACCATGCAAGGCGATAAAGGTAAGCAAGAGATAATCGCTGAAGCGTTCCGACTGCTTGAACCGGGCGGTTGCTATGCGATCCACGAGCTTGGCCTCACCCCGGACAGCATTGACGCGGAGCTTGCGGACCTGTTGCGCCGGCGCGTATTGGATATGCGCGCGACATTCAACGAATACCGCGATAATCTGACCGGCATCGCTATCGTAGCGCGAAAACCCACCACCAATCTGGAGGAAAAGGAGATCTGACTATGACTGAGCCCAAACCATCACCTGCCGGCTCGCTGGGGTTTATCGAAAACCTGGCGCAGTGTGTTGAATATTGTGCGAACTCAACGACTTCTACAACGGTAATGCGGGCCGAGGGGGTGAACGTGGTGTTGTTCTCGTTTGATGAGGGAGAAGAACTATACGAGCACACTGCCGCAATGCCTGTGATTGTGCAGGCCCTTGAAGGTGAACTAGAAATCAGTGCGGATGGCAAGACAGTGACGTTGCGTCCGGGCGGAATGGTGCATTTTTCTACGCGCTTACCGCACGCGGTTAAGGCACTAACCAAAGCAAAAATGGTGCTTTACATGATGAGCCGGCCGGCGGCGAATTAAGGTACGCCCCGCAAATTTGCGCAGGAGTGGGCCGGTTCTGTCCGCTCCTGCGCATTGATTTTTAGGACTATTGCAAGAGGGTGTGGCCGGCCAAACCGCTTTGCAGCATGTTGCGCACATTCTTTGTCCTACTCCCCCGTTATCCTTATGAACGTGGCCGGTTGCGGCGTTAAAACGGGTTAGTGGTATTGGGAGTTTGTTGTGGGTAGTGACGCTCAAAGACAAGAGCTACATCGGACTATCTGGCGTATCGCTAATGATTTACGCGGGTCTGTAGATGGTTGGGATTTCAAACAGTACGTGCTTGGCATGCTGTTTTACCGCTTCATTTCTGAGCGTTTTGTTCAGCACGTGAACCGGTTGGAGCGTGAGACGGATCCTGATTTTGACTACGTTCAACTCCCCGACGATCTAGCCGAGTATGGTCGCGATAGTTCGGTTGCAGAGTTGGGCTTTTTCATTCGCCCGTCCGAGCTTTTTGAGAACGTGCGTAAGAACGCGGCTGCTGACCCGGATTTAAACGAGCGGCTTGAGCAGGTTTTTCGCAATATTGAGGGCTCGGCTGTTGGCTCCCAGTCAGAGGGCGACATCAAAGGCTTGTTCGATGATCTGGATGTGAACAGCGCGAAGCTTGGTAATACTGTGGCGGCTCGTAATGCGAAGCTGGTGCGCATTCTGAATGAGATTGGGAATCTGCCCCTCGGTGATTTCAGCTCTCATTCCATTGACATGTTCGGGGACGCTTACGAGTTCTTGATGACGATGTATGCGTCTTCGGCAGGCAAGTCCGGTGGCGAGTTCTTCACCCCGCAAGACGTTTCTGAACTGCTTGCGCGCCTAACTTTGGTGGGTAAAACCAAGGTGAACGGCGTGTATGATCCAGCCTGTGGTTCTGGTTCGCTTCTGCTTCGGTTTGCCAAGATTATTGGGCAAGAAAACATTGATCGCGGCTACTTTGGCCAGGAGATTAACCTGACCACGTACAACCTTGCGCGCATCAACATGTTCTTGCACGGCGTTGGGTTTGAAGATTTCAGTATTGCTCTGGGCGATACTCTGACTGATCCGAAGCATTGGGATGATGAGCCATTTGAAGCGATCGTTTCTAACCCTCCGTATTCCACACGTTGGGAGGGTAAGAATTCTGCGATTTTGGTAAATGATGAGCGTTTCGCTCCGGCGGGCGTGCTGGCTCCCCCGTCAAAGGCGGACCTGGCGTTCACAATGCATATTCTGCATTGG
This sequence comes from Actinomyces sp. S4-C9, assembly GCF_000758775.1. Taxonomy (NCBI): domain Bacteria; kingdom Bacillati; phylum Actinomycetota; class Actinomycetes; order Actinomycetales; family Actinomycetaceae; genus Actinomyces; species Actinomyces sp. S4-C9. The sequence continues at coordinate 14,451 of NZ_JRMU01000008.1, forward strand.
CTTGCAGAGGACGGCGTTGCAGCGATTGTTACGTTCCCAGGTGTTCTGTACCGTGGGGGCGCTGAGGGCAAGATCCGTAAGTACCTGGTGGATAACAACTTTGTTGATGCGATTATTCAGCTGCCTTCGGATTTGTTCTTTGGCACAACGATTTCTACGTGCATCATGGTATTGAAGAAATCTAAGCAGGATCCTTCGATTCTGTTTATTGACGCTTCCGCTGAGTTTGAGCGGCGTAGCACTAAGAATCAGCTTTTGGATGAGCATCGCGAGAGTATCCTGGAGGCGTTCACTGCCCGCAAGGACGTGGATCATTTCGCACGCCTAGTGAAGTATGAGGAGGTTGCGGAGAACGACTACAACCTCTCGGTGTCTTCCTATGTTGAGCCGGAGGACACTCGCGAAATCATCAACATTGAAGAGCTGAACGCCAACCTGGTAAAGATCGTCGCCCGCCAACAAGAACTACGCGCACAAATCGACCAGATCGTAGCCGACCTGGAGGACACCAAATGAGCCACATCGAGAAGCTAATAGAAGAACTATGTCCAGACGGGGTGGAGTTCGTGCCGGTGAGCGATGTGATCGAAAAGGTCAGTAACATCAAGTGGGCAAGCACTGATTCCCCAAGGGAATACATAGACCTTAGCTCGGTGGATATCCGCTCCGGCCGTATCACGGATACACACTTAGTTGATGCTTCGAATGCGCCTTCACGAGCAAGACAACTAGTCAGAGTAAACGATGTTTTGTTCGCTACAACCCGACCAACGCAAATGCGAGTATGCGAAGTTCCACTCGCCTTTGATGATGCCGTTTGTTCCACGGGATACTGCGTTTTGCGCCCAAAGACTACGAAGATAAGCCCCAGATGGCTGTTTCATATTCTTCGCACACAACGCGCATTCCAGTTCCTGAAGAATAATCAGACTGAAGGAAATTACCCCGCTATTTCTGACCGTACTCTCAAGCGTTTCTCGATTCCTCTACCACCGCTCGAGGCACAAATGGAGATTGTTCGGATTCTTGATGCATTTACAGAGCTGGAAGCGGAGCTGGAAGCGGAGCTGGAAGCGGAGCTGGAAGCTAGGAAAAAACAATACGAGTACTACCGCGACCAACTCCTAACCTTCCCTGAGGGGGGGGTAGATTGGAAGAGCATAAGTGAATTCGCGGACATCACACGTGGGAATGGGCCACAGAAGAAGGACTTCCTCGGGGCTGGGTATCCCTGCATTCATTACGGGCAGATATACACGCATTACGGTATCTCCGGAAATGAAACCAAAAGCTTCATTGACGGCGCTGTTTTCGCAAAATCAAAAACCGCCTCACCTGGCGACCTCATCATGACCGATACCTCAGAAAATGATGAAGACCTCGCGAAAGCAGTAGCTTGGATTGGAGCCGGCGAAGTCGCTGTCAGCAACCACACTTTCATTCTGAAACACGACTTGGATCCCGAATATCTTTCGCTATTTTTCAGTTCTGAAGGCTTCCAACGGCAGAAACGGCGCTACATATACGGAACAAAAGTCCGGACTATCTCGCAAAGGTCTCTCGAGAAAATAAAGGTTCCAGTGCCACCAAAACCCAGGCAAGTAGAAATCAGAAAGAAACTTATGACAATGTACGCCCTTGTCAATGATATTTCTTCTGGTTTGCCGACTGAGATTGAGGCTCGACGCAAACAGTATGAGTACTATCGAGATAAGTTGCTGACGTTTAAAGAGAAAGCTTCCTAACTGTGGAGACGCGCAAGTTTGACCCCGTAGCCCTATCATCCCAATCAACCGTCGTGGCCGAGTACGTGCCTGACAACAATGATGCCAGCGGCTACCAGTCCGAAGCTCAACTAGAAGCCGAATTCATCCGCCAACTCCAAGCACAAGGCTACGAATACGCTGATATTCGAGACGAACAACACCTCGAAACTAACCTGCGCGTCCAACTCTCAAAACTCAACGAAGTCGAGTTCACAGACGCCGAGTGGAACCGCTTCTACAAAACCAACATTGCTAACACCAGCGACACCGTAGAAGACAAAACCACGCGCATCCAAGAAGACCACATTCAACTACTCGAGCGCGAAGACGGCACCACTAAAAACATTCGCCTAATCGACAAAGACAACATTCACAACAACCACCTGCAAGTCATCAACCAATACGCCGTAAACAAAACAGACGGAGCGAAACACTCCAACCGGTACGACGTCACCATCCTCGTAAACGGACTCCCCCTGGCACACATCGAACTCAAACGACGCGGCGTACCCCTACGCGAAGCCTTCAACCAAATCAACCGCTACCGCGACGAAAGCTTCAGCACCGGCGCAGCCCTATTCGACTACGCCCAAATCTTCGTTATCTCCAACGGCACCAGCACCAAGTACTACTCCAACACCACGCGCCTTGCCCACGTCAACGAAACCAACAAAAAAGACAAAAAATCATTCGTCTTCACCTCATATTGGGCCGACGCGCAAAACCAACCCATCGAAGACCTCATCGCATTCGCAAAAACATTCTTCGCCAAACGCACAATCCTCAATATCCTCACCAAATACTGCGTCTACACCGAAAACCGACAGCTGCTAGTAATGCGGCCCTACCAAATCGTGGCCACCGAAAGAATCCTCACCCGCATACTCACCTCCACCAATGCGGGCACACTCGGCACCACAGCCGCCGGAGGCTACATCTGGCACACCACCGGATCCGGCAAAACCCTCACCTCGTTCAAAACCGCTCAACTAGCCACCAAAGTTGAAGGCGTTGAAAAAGTACTCTTCGTAGTAGACCGCAAAGACCTCGACTACCAAACCAAACTCGAATACGACCGCTTCCAAAAAGGCGCAGCCAACGGCAACACGTCAACCGCGCAGCTCAAACGACAACTCGAAAGCGCGGATCCGGCCAAAAAAATCATCGTCACCACCATCCAAAAACTTGCAACATTCATCAAAGCCAACCAGGGCCACACCGTTTACAACGGGCACGTAGTCCTCATCTTCGACGAATGCCACCGCTCCCAATTCGGCGACATGCACATAGCCATCAAACGAGCGTTCAAAAAATACAACCTCTTCGGATTCACCGGAACCCCCATATTCGCGGAAAATGCGGGCTCTGGAAAACACGTGAACCTCAAAACCACGGCGCAAGCATTCGGCGAAAAACTCCACACCTACACGATCGTGGACGCCATCACCGACAAAAACGTGCTGCCCTTCCGCATCGACTACATCAACACAATCGAAGAAGGCAGCTTCAAAGACAAAGATGTGCGTGCCATCGACGTGGAAAGCGCCATGATGCACCCCGAACGCATCCGGCAAGTAGCGCAATACATCCTCGACCACTTCGACCAGAAAACAAAACGCAACTCCGTTTACATGGTGGGTGGCAAACGCAAACAAGGATTCAATGCCCTCTTCGCCACGTCCTCCATCGAAGCAGCCCGTGCCTACTACGGCATGTTCAGCAAACTACAGTTGAACGTGCCCGACGCACAAAAGCTCAAGATCGGCATGATCTACTCCTACGGAGCTAACGACCAGCCAGAAGACGGGATCATCGAAGACGAAAGCTTCGATGCTGAGAAACTATCCGAATCAGACCGCGGATACCTTGAGGACGTAATCAACGATTACAACGACATGTTCTCAACCAACTTCAACACCTCCGGTTCCAGCTTCCAGGACTACTACGAACACCTATCGAAACAGCTCAAAGACCGCGAACTTGACCTCGTGATCGTTGTCAACATGTTCCTAACCGGCTTCGACGCGCCAACACTAAACACGCTGTTCGTAGACAAAAACCTGCGCTCACACGGCCTCATTCAGGCCTACTCGCGTACAAACCGCATCCTCAACACCGTCAAAACATACGGGAACATCGTTTCGTTTAGAAACCTTGAGCAACAAACGCAAGACGCCATCGCACTATTTGGCAACAAAGACGCATCCGGCATCGTCATGCTCCGCCCCTACCAGGAATATCTGGACGAGTACAAAGCCCAGCTAAAGGAGCTTCGGGCCGTTTACGCCGACCCCACAAACCCCATACCCGCGAGCGAAACAGCGCAAAAAGAATTCATCAACATATTCGGCGCAGTACTACGACTGCAAAACATTCTGTCCTCATTCGATGACTTTAAAAGTGACAACCAGTTCAGCGAGCGCGAACTCCAAGACTACAAGTCCCGCTACATGGACCTGTACGACCAGTGGAAACCGCGCACGGATAACGATCGTGAAGACATTCGCCAAGACGTTCTGTTTGAAATCGAACTCGTCAAACAGGTTGAAATCAACGTGGATTACATCCTCATGCTCGTTGAGCAACGCCACGAAGCCGGCACAGACAGCGAAGACAAAGAGATTCGCGCAAAGATTGACAGGGCGCTCTCTTCCTCACCCTCGTTGCGTCCAAAGCGCAAGCTCATTGAAGAGTTCGTAGACACCGTGTCTATCAACACCAGCGTGCAAGATGAGTGGCGTGAGTACGTAAACGGCAAGCGTGAAGAAGAGCTAACCGCAATCATCAACGAGGAGCGGCTCAACCGAGACAAGGCCGAACAGTTGATTTCAAACGCCCTGCGCTCGGGTCACGTGCCCACCGCGGGACAATCCGTGGCACGTGTTCTACCGCCCATCTCCCGGTTCCGCCCAGACAACGCGCGCGGAGAAACCATGCAACGCGTCTATGCCAAACTGCAAGAGTTTGTGGACCGCTTCCGCCCGCTCCTGCGTAGCGACTTTGAGGACTGATTAAAAGGTGTGTCCGGCCAAACTGCATTGCAGCATGTTGTGCACAATCTTTGTCCTACTCCCCCGTTATCCTAATGAAAGTGGTCGGTTGCGGCGTTAAAACTGGTTAGTGGTATTGGAAGTTTGTTGTGGGTAGTGATGCTCAAAGACAAGAGCTGCATCGGACTATCTGGCGTATTGCTAATGATCTACGCGGGTCTGTAGATGGTTGGGATTTCAAACAGTACGTGCTTGGCATACGATTTTGTCGCATAAGCTAGCACCGTTACGAAAAGACTGGCTTCAGAACTGGCGTGGATATATACTCTAGGTAATAGTTCAGCCCACCTCGACTTCAGTCGAGAGTGGGCTGGATCTCTATCTCAGGGTCGGAGCAGACATCTTGGGTAAGCAAATAAAGAAACCAGAGACCATTGCCCAGCACATTGAGTTGTTGCGCTCACGCGGCATGGAGGTAGAGGCCGACATTGCAAGTCAATGGCTAAGCTACGTGAGCTACTACCGGCTATCAGCCTACTGGTATCCTGCCCGAGAGCTGAGTTCTCGTGGTAGCCGGAAAGACACGTTTCTTCCTGGTACCAGATTCACTGATGCGATAGCTTTATATGAGTCCGACAGGAAATTGCGGGCACTTGTCCACGACGGTATGGAACGCATCGAAATTGCTATGCGAACGCGCTTAGGAGAAGCTCTGATAGCTGCCGATCCTCTCGCCTACGCTAATCCGGAACGGTTCCGACCTACGTTCAACCATAAAAGCTGGATGACAATACTGCAGAAGCGTATGCAGCGTGCTGGTCGAAATAATGAAGCGATAAAACACTACCGCGATAATTATGACAGCCAATACCCGTTCTGGGTGCTAGCCGAAGTACTCGATTTTGCAGATATATCCCGCCTCTATGAGGGCCTGCCGTCCTCTGATCAATGCAGTATCGCCGAGCAACTAGGCATAGTCATAGATCTGGGCTCTTTATCCAAAAACCAGCAACGCAAAGCTAAACTTCAGTCGCCACTAGCACGCTGGATGGAACAGCTCACTATCGTTCGAAATTTCTGTGCACACCATGCGCGGTTGTGGAATAAATCCTTCGCACCAGCCCCCACATCGGCGATGCGAACACAATCAAAGTTTAACGAACTTCCCACCGGACAAAGTGAGCAGATTTTTGGCGTTCTCGTTGTCATGTCCGGTCTCATTCGAGTTACATCTCCGGGAACAAGCTGGCCTGAAAAGGTAACACGCCTAATCCGAAACGATTTCTTAACTAACCCACTTGTAAACCCCACTAGCCTCGGACTACCCGACAACTGGAGTGGAAGGTTTTGAGATTATCCCCTGATTCGTCAATAGATACTAACAGCAATCGCCCAACACGCACTGTTACCGTTTACGGTCTAAACGTCTACCAAACCTCTGCTATTTCCGAACCGATTCTTATCGAGCGTTTTGAAATAATAAAGGAACGGTCTGCCACCCAGGCTGGCGTGGCAGACCGTTCATCCTCAAGGGCTTAACCTTCCAAGTATTCGGTGATTACCTCGAAGATCATTGCCAGCGAGGTTGCGCCAGCATCTGGCGTTCCCAGGCTCTTCTCCCCCAGCGGGCGAGCCCGACCAACCTTCGCCACCAAATCCTTAGTGGACTCAGCGCCCTTACAGGCAGCATCCGTAGCCGCGCGCCAATCGCCCTGGTTCTGCAGTGCCTCAACGGCAGGAACAAACGCATCAACCATCGTCTTATCCCCCACGTGAGCGCCACCCAAACGAGTCACCGCTTCAAGGCCGGCAGCCGTTGCGTCCACCAGATTCGCGTCTCCAGCCTCGTCGCCAAGTACGCGGCCAAACGCCGTCAGCAACGCGCCCCACAGGGCACCCGACGTGCCGCCCGCAGAAGCGGACCAAGAATCACCCGCACCCGCAAGCACAGTGGCCGCGCCACCGCCTTCACTAGCCAAACGGCGTGCCGTCTCCACAGCTGCCTTCGACCCGCGAGCCATGCCAATACCGTGGTCACCATCGCCCGCAACCGCGTCGATCTTTCCCAGCTCCGGCTCCTTCTCATGAAGCAGATCAGCGATCCGCTCCAAAACGCTTACAACCTCGCCAGCCAGCTTCTGCGACTCCTCACTGCCAGGTTGCTCAACGCGAACCTCCTCCGCAGTCACATTCAGCTCACGGTCATCAACCTCCGCCGGAGCCATATTGCCCACCCGGAAAGCAGGCGTATCCGCAGGCGCCTGCCAGAACTTGAGCAGTTCGTCATCAACCCACACCAGCGTTAGCGACACGCCAGCCATATCGAGAGAGGTCACGAACTCGCCAACTTCCTTACCAACCAGTTCAAGACCGGCCGCGCGAAGACGCTTGGCGATGTCCCTCCACAGGACGAACATCTCCTCATACTTGGTATCGCCCAGGCCGTTCACAATCGCTACAACGCGGTTATCCGAGCCCTCCGGACGCTCCTTAATCAAGCCGTCAACGAGTAGCTGTGCGATCTCATCCGACGTGCCAATCTCGTCCTCACGCACACCCGGCTCGCCGTGAATACCCATGCCAACGCCCATACGGCCCGGCTCCAGGTGGAACAACGGCTCCTTCGCGCCCGGCAACGTGCAGCCACTAAACGCCACGCCAAACGAGCGCGTGCGATCATTTGCCTTATCAAAAACGCGCACAACCTCATCAATATCCAAGCCGGCCTCCGCCGCTGCGCCCGCGATCTTGAACGTGGGCAGGTCGCCAGCAATACCGCGACGCTTCAGATGGTCCTCTTCACTAGCCGAAGCCACATCATCTGTAACTACCAGGGTGCGAGCATCAATGCCCTCACTACGCAAACGCTCAACTGCTTGACCGAAATGCAGGACGTCACCCGCATAGTTGCCAAACCCGATCAGTACGCCGCCGCCACGCTCGGCAGCCTTCGCCACCGAATACGCTTGGGCTCCCGAAGGGGACGAGAAAATATTGCCCGCCACAGCGCCATCAGCCATGCCCGGCCCAACCCAACCAGCAAACGCGGGATAGTGGCCGCTACCTCCACCAACTACGATGGCAACCTTGCGATCCGGGGTTTTAGTACTGCGCACCACGCCACCATAGACGGGTTTAACCCAGTTGCTGAACGCGTCAGCAAAGCCCTCAATAGATTCGGCTGGGAACTCCTCGGGGTTATTAACTAGACGTGTCATCTGTATTCCTCCTCGAATGACTACTGACGCCCCTTATACTAAACTGTGTTGTAAGTAACACGCCAGACGTTAGGAAGAGATCAATGCGAGCTGCCGTTCTCAACGCCCCTCAAGACCTACAACTAACCGAAAAAGACGTTCCCGTGGCCGGCCCCGGCGAGGTAGTTCTCAAGATTGAAGCGAACACCCTTTGTGGTACTGACTACCGGCTCTACACCGGTGCAAAAACCGCGGGAGTTCGCCCCGGCGTTGTTCCAGGCCACGAAATCGCCGGCCGCGTACACCAAATCGGCGAAGGCGTAGACGCCTACTACCCGCACCTTAAAGTAGGACAACAAGCCACAGTCTCGATCGTCGTTTCCTGCGGGGCCTGCCGCAACTGTTTGCACGACCGCGAGCATCTTTGCGAAAACCTCGAACTGTTTGGCTACGGCTACGACGGCGGCCTGCAAGAATACATGCTCGTTCCCGCCAACGTAGTTGCATGCGGCAACCTCTTCCCCGTTACAAAAGAGCTCTCCCCTAAGGCTCTGTGTCTGGCCGAGCCGGTTTCCTGCTGCCTCAACGGCATTGCTAACTTCGGCATCAACCAGGCCGACACCGTGGTCATCATGGGCGCTGGCCCCATTGGCCTGCTGCACGCGCAACTAGCTAAGCACGCGGGTGCGGCAAACGTGATTGTTTCTAACCGGGGTGCGGGACGTCGCGAGATTGCCACCAAGCTGGGCGTCACTGCGGTTCATTCTGATGACCTCGTTGAAACCGTTAATGACGTGACGGCAGGGCGCGGCGCTGACGTAGTCATCGTTTGTATTGGCGTGCCAGAACTTGCCAACCAGGCGCTCGAAATTGCTGCTGACGGGGGCCGCGTGAACTACTTCGCGGGCTTCCCGAAGGGCTCTACCTCCACGATGGAGCCAAACCTCATTCACTACAAGGAGCTGCAAGTCACGGGCGGTTCGAATGCTCGCCGCCGCGACGTAGCCAAAGCCATTGAGCTACTTCAAGACGGCGTGATCGACGTGGACGCGATTGTGACCCACGAGTTCGCACTCAGTGACATCCACTCCGCCTACGACGCGCTTCGCGACCGCATCGGCGTAAAAGTAGTGGTAATCCCGGACTGATCTTTGTAATCGCATCGCTTCCACCCTAAGGCCGGCCTGATAATCGGGCTGGCCTTACCTGTGCCTACATAGAAAGGCAGGTCTCAAAACCCAGCTTAAATATTGCGCGATTCCTGTGCTTCGCAGAAAATCACTCACAGAAAACTAAGCGAGAGGAACTAGCGTGAACCTCAAACACCTCAAGCCCTCAAGAACCACCAGGCCTGCACACACGGAACGCGGCGAACATAGCCGCTCCAAATGGTTAGCAGGCGTTGCCCTCGCCGCGCTTGCAACCACGACGCTCCTCCCGGCAGCTGCAACTGCCGATGAGGCCTCCTGGTATTACCAAGAGCTTGGCTACAACCAGCTACACGAACAAGGCGTAGACGGAAAAGGCGTCACCATCGCAATCTTCGAAACCGGAGTTGACCTCAACGCTCCAGACCTGCAAGGCGCCAACGTCGAACTGGTCCCCCTACCAGACGTGTGCCTACCCATACGCGAACATGCCGCACAAAATAACCTCGTAGACCTTGACGGTGGAACCTACCAAGACTCCATAGCACACGGCACGCAGGTAGCAACGATGATCGTGGGGCAAGGCGGCACGGGGCGCATCCAAGGCGTAGCACCTCAGGCGAAGCTACTGGTAATGGAAGTACCTTTTTCTGCCATAACGCCCTCTTCCTCATCATGGCCCGAAGCATGTGACGCTTCCAAAGTGCTGTCAGGTGGCCGCTTCAAAGACGCTGAAGACCGCGGAGCTGACATCTTCTCCCTATCCATTCTGGGTCCTATACAGCCCGGCCCCTACCTCTCCGCCTACCTGCAAATGAGAGGGAAAGCCCTCATCACCGGCGCCGGAAACGACAAGACAGTGACCGCCGAATCAGCAGGCGCACCCGGCGTAGTCACCGTCACCGCGGTAGCACCCGGAAACACCGTCACCGACTGGGCGGCGTCCGGTAGCGAAAACACCGTAGCAGCGCCCGGCCAAAACTTAATCCTGCGCGAACACGACGGTTCAATCACACAAAACGGGGCCGGCACCAGCTACGCTGCCCCCATCGTTGCGGGAACGCTTGCTCTTGGCCACCAAAAATGGCCGGATGCATCCTACAAGCAGCTCGTTCACTCACTAACTCAAACAGCTAGCAATAAAGGCACACATTCCAACGACCTCGGCTACGGCACCATAGACCCGGTAGCATTCATCAACAACGACCCCGCGCAGTATCCAGACGAGCCCATCCTCTACCCCGAATCTGAACTCGCAGACCCTGAATGGGATGTTGTGCGCGACCTTTGCACTGGATTCCCACTCGATGAAACCATGGGCTACATTTCGCACTATCGCGCCGACTACGGCATTGATCCAAACTACGTGGAATGGCTCCCCCAAAAAGCTAAAGATGAAGGCTGGCTAGGAACCGGCGACGACCCTGATCACTGGCAGAAGATCGGTGCGAAAGACTCTGAAAGCACAAACGACGCAGTTCGTAACAGCCCCAGCGCAAGCGGCGTGAACCCCGCGGAAACACTCCTGCGGACGGTCGTACTAATCGCGATTCTTGCAGCCATTGGCCTGGGCATCTGGAAACTGTTCGGATCCCGCAAGAAAACCCGCTCCAACCCTGCGGATAACAATCCGGGAGGCCACCCGGGCAACCCTACTTCGCCGGGGCAAAACTCGCCCGGCTCGAACCTCTAGAAACGATACGGGATTATTCGTGACGTAACCGTGCAATAGGTATTGGGATCTTAAATCTTCTACTCATTGTGATAAGGTAGGGGGCGCAGAAGGTGGGAACAAGGTCTCCCATCATGTCTTAGAGGGGGTCTAGCGGACGTAAGCGCCGCTAGGCTCTCTTTTCATTTCATTGCCGGCCTACGGGCTATTACGGCGCTAACTTGGGATATACCTGTAAGCCAATCTGCCACCACAGGATTTATAGAAGCAACAAGATCAAAAGCTTCTTGAATCTGGGTATTCACGTCCACGTTTAGCAATGGTTCTACATGGGATACCCGGTTTCGTAGTCGATGCAAATGAGCTACCCGCCAAAATGTTATTTCTCCGTTTACATCGTCTACGTGCGGAAACGCGCAACACAATGCCTCGTTCCATATACGTGCCCGATTGATATTAGCTCGAAGCTCAGGATTAGCCCCCGGTAAATGATTAGGAAGCAGGTCTCGCCACATACCAAACATGATCTGAGCTAGCACATCGTCGTGCGTAACTTCTTGACAATAACGGTGATGCTCTACTGGCCTGCTCGCTGCTTGGGCCTTAGCTCTTCGCAAGGCATCTTTACGCTTAGCAGCGCTCAAGGATCGCAACGGCGCGGCAGGTTCTTGTAGCAGCCAACTGTCTGTTCCTGGGATTTGCGCCTGGTTCCAGGCTTGTAACTCCTGGTCAATAGCGTTACGCAAAACCACTTCAGTGTTTCCGAGGACGGTTTGCACAGCGGCAGTTAATTCTCCATGCCATCGGTAAAGGTTAAGGGCCGCCTTGCGGTTACCGCTACAGCGCTCCATGTAAGGGTACATGCGGGCAACGGAAAGCCCCTCAATAACCACTTGGCGCCAATCATTCACGCCCCCGATTATTACATGAGCCGGCATACGTTTAAATGTGGTGAGCCTACTATGGCTGATTCGTCTTTTGATTTAAACATCAGTCACGCCCACACGCTTCTAGGCGCAGGTCAATGCAACCGAAATGACTTGTACGAAACAGTCCGTCAAAAATGGAGCGAGTGACGGGAATCGAACCCGCACTATCTGCTTGGAAGGCAGAGGCTCTACCATTGAGCTACACTCGCGCGGCGAAGTCGGCATGCACCGCTTCGACAAATGGAAATGTTACCGGAAAACCTCCGAGTTGTGAAATGCAGGCCGTTACCCGCTATGATTGTCTCTTGGCACGGGGTGTGGCGCAGCTTGGTAGCGCGTCCGCTTTGGGAGCGGAAGGTCGTGGGTTCAAATCCCGCCACCCCGACAGTTAGGTCCTCAGCGTTTTGCTGAGGACCTATTAGTTTGCCCATCGGCCTTAAAGACGACGGCGATCACTCGCTACCGCTACCCATGCGGCGAGTTAGGGTGTTAGTCCCCTGCTCTACCGGGCGGATAATCATGGAATCGATGTTCACGTGCTCCGGCAGGTTCATAGTCCAGGCGATCGCCTCCGCCACGTCTTCGCCAACCAGCGGCTTCTCCACGCCCGCGTAAACCGCATCCGCAGCCTCTTGACTGCCCAGCCGGTTCAGCGAAAATTCCTCCGTACGCACCATTCCAGGAGCAATCTCGATCACCCGCACCGGCTCTCCAACCAGCTCCTGACGTAGCGTAAGCGGGATCATGCGCTCCGCGTGCTTAGCGGCAACATATCCTCCTCCGCCCGGATACGTGTCATGCGCAGCCGTCGATGTCACAAACACGAGCGTTCCCCCACTCTTACGCATCTGCGGTAAAAACGCCCGCGTCATACGAAGCGCAGTAACCACGTTGATCTCATACATCGCTTTCCAACGGTCAATCTGGGCATCTGCCACAGCGTCCACACCGCGAGCGCCACCCGCAACGTTTACAAGAGCGTCTACATGCCCGATTGTTGCAGCGTACTTAACGAGTTCTTGAATGCGTTTTTCACTCGTTAGGTCTGCGGTGAACGTGTAGCACCCGGTCTGTTCGGCGAGTTCACGGAGCCTTTCTTCACGTCGAGCCACCGCAATGACTTTCCAACCTTGGCCGGCCAATTTCACTGCCGTTGCGCGCCCAATGCCGGTTGACGCGCCCGTAACGATCGCAAGTTTGCTACCCATCGTGGCCTCCTCAAAGACGTGTGCTCTTTTCCGGTTTCAAATTTAGTCACTGGCTTCGAACATCGCTTTATTTATCTGATTACTCAACCGCGAGCCTGAGTTTGGATTCATGTGCTGATGCGTCGAATCCTCGCCAGTTCAACACGGGCAGGCAAAGGGGATGGCAGAGCCAGAATTCATGAGCCGCCCACTTTCGTTACAGTTGAGGCATGGCAAATTCTTATTCAGACTCACTGACTGATCCGAAGATCATGGATCAGTCCGTTAAACCGACCGAAGACTTCTACCGTCACGCAAATGGAACGTGGCTGAAGGAACATGAGATTCCTTCCGACCGTCCCAGCGATGGCGCGTTTTACAAGCTGCGTGACGAAGCTGAGGAGCATATTCACACCATCGTCGAGGCCCTAGACCCGGCCAGTGCGGACGTGGAAGAGCAAAAGCTCGCCATCCTCTACAGCCAGTTCATGGATGAGGAGGCCGTTGAGGCACTCGGCGCAAAGCCGCTTGCCCGCGACTTTGCCCTCATTGATCAGGCAGAAACTCACGCGGAGCTTGCCGTCGCGATGGGCAAGCTTGCTACCACGGGCGTTGGAGGAATCCTCGAGGCCATCATCGACGCGGATATGAATGATCCGGCCCGCTACACGGTGTTCACTTACCAGGCCGGCATCTCGCTACCCGACGAGGCATACTACCGCGAAGATCAGTATGAAACCGTTCGCCAAGGTTTGGTCACCTACCTGAATAAGGCCCGTGAAATCATCGCCGCCGACGCACAGTTTGACGGCTGGGCGGGCGCTGTGGGCGAAACGTTTGGCGCAGACGTGCTGGCGTTCGAAACCGAAGTGGCATCCCACCACTGGGACAATGTGAAGACTCGCGACGCCGTGGCGTCCAACAACCCCACCACTTTCAGTAAGTTCGCTGAAAGTTCGGGCAACTACCCCTGGGCCACCTGGTGGGAAGCCACCGGCCTGCCCACCGCCGGTGACACGCCCGTTAACGTGCGCCAGCCCTCCTACGTTGAGGCGATCCCCTCCCTCTGGAATGACACCGACTTGGAAACGCTGAAGAAGTGGGCCTACGCGAAGGTCATCCAGGCGCGTTCGGCCTACCTTGCTAAGGCGTTTGTTGATAACGGGTTCGAGTTTAACCGCCTCCTCACCGGCGCCACCGAGCAGCGCCCCCGTTGGAAGCGCGGCGTTTCATTTGTTGAAGGAGCCATGGGTGAGGCGCTCGGCAAGAAGTACGTTGCCAAACACTTCCCACCCGAATACAAGCAGCAGATGAACAAGCTGGTAGAGCACCTGCTTGAGGCCTACCGTCGCTCCATTACGCAACTGGAGTGGATGGGCGAAGAAACCCGCGAGCGCGCTCTGGATAAGCTGGCTGGATTCACCCCCAAGGTTGGCTACCCGGACGAGTGGAAGGACTACTCAAAGCTCACGCCTGGCGCCACCCTGGTTGAGTCCGTGCGCGCGGTTGCGCAGTTCCACGTTGACGAGGAGGCCGGCAAGCTGTCTGGCCCGGTCAACAAGAAGGAATGGTTCATGACCCCGCAAACGGTCAACGCCTACTACCACCCCACGATGAACGAGATCGTGTTCCCCGCTGCCATTTTGCAAAACCCGTTCTTTGATCCAAGCGAGACTGACGCGGTTAACTTCGCAGCGATCGGCGCCGTTATTGGCCACGAGATCGGCCACGGTTTTGACGATCAAGGCTCGCACTATGACGGTGAAGGAAAACTCAACAATTGGTGGACAGAGCAAGACCGCAAGGCTTTCGAAGAGCGCACGTCTAGCCTCATCGCCCAATACGACGCGTTCTCCCCCGAGCAGCTTGACGACTCACACAAGGTGAACGGCAAGCTCACAATCGGTGAGAACATCGGTGACCTTGGCGGCCTTGGCATCGCGTGGAAGGCCTACCACATTGCCCTCGAAGAATCCGGACGTACCGAAGCCGATGAGGAGCGCGGCGGCCTGACCGCCGCCCAGCAGTTCTTCTACTCCTGGGCCCGCATTTGGCGTTCCAAGTCACGTGACGAGTGGGCGTTGCAACTGCTGGCCATCGACCCGCACTCCCCCTCGGAATTCCGCTGCAACGGCGTGCTGCGTAACGTGGATGCCTTCCACGAAACGTTCCACACCCAGCCTGGCGACGGCATGTGGCTCGACCCCAGCGAACGCGTGGAAATCTGGTAACAGACTCGCGCCCGCTCTTTCTACTTACACGGATAGAGCGCTCGAGACTCACGAGATTTTGCCCCGTTGAACATATACCCCTGTTCAGCGGGGCAAATTTTGTAAAAAAGTGTAAGAATTGTGTAGAACACGTGATAAATATCCATCACGCAGATTTTGCAAACCAACAGGACACAGGAGGCAACATGCCAGGGCAAAACCTGACGCGCGCTGAAGCTGAAGAAAGATCAAAAATTGCAACCGTCTACCACTACGACGTGGAACTTAACCTGGCTGAAAACGACGAGACTTTCACCTCCAAAACGGTGGTGGACTTCGACGCGCGCGAAGGCGCCGAAACGTTCCTGGACCTCATTGCCGAGGAGGTCTACTCGCTGGAAGTAAATGGCGAGCAAAGAGACACCGCCGCCTTCCAAGACTCGCGCATCCACCTGGACGGCCTAAAAGACCGCAACCGCGTGACCGTGGTAGCCAAATGCCGCTACATGCACACCGGCGAGGGCTTACACCGCTTTACCGACCCGGCCGACGGCAAGTCCTACTGCTACTCCCAGTTCGAAGTACCGGACTCGCGCCGCGTTTTTGCCGTATTTGAACAACCCGATATGAAGGCGCAGTTCACCTTCCACGTGATCGCTCCCGCCGATTGGGTAGTGTTCTCCAACTCACCCACGCCTACGCCCAGCGACGTGGACGGACTGAAGAGGTGGGACTTCACCCCCACGGAACAAATCTCCTCCTACATCACCGCGATCATTGCCGGCCCGTACATTGGCAAAACCGGATCGCTTGTATCTACCGACGGGCGGGAAATCCCCCTCGGCGTGTATTGCCGTCAGTCCCTCGAGTCCTACCTTGACGCCGACTGGGTGATGGACGTAACCCGTAAGGGCTTTGCCTTCTTCGAAAAGGAATATGGCCGCCCCTACCCGTTCCGCAAGTACGACCAGATCTTCGTACCCGAATACAACGCGGGCGCCATGGAGAACGCCGGCTGCGTGACCTTCCGCGACCAGTACATCTTCCGCGCTAAGCCCACCGCAGCCGAGCTCGAGGGCCTAGCCAACACGATCCTGCACGAGCTTGCCCACATGTGGTTTGGCGACCTGGTAACCATGCGCTGGTGGAACGACCTGTGGCTCAACGAGTCCTTCGCCGAGTTCATGTCCCACCTGTGCCTAGCCGAAGGCACCGAGGAATGGAAGAACGCGTGGATCGGCTTCATGGCCCGCAAAGACTGGGGCATGAGACAAGACCAAATGCCCACCACGCACCCCATCGTCGCTCCCATCCGCGACCTTGCAGATGTGGAAGTAAACTTCGACGGCATCACCTATGCCAAGGGTGCGGCCGTACTTCGCCAGCTGGTGTCATATGTTGGCCGCGACAACTTCTTTGCCGCTCTCGGCAAATACTTTGAGAAGCACGCGTGGCAAAACACCACCCTGCCCGACCTCATGGGTGAGCTTGAAGCCGCTTCGGGGCGCGACCTTGACGCCTGGTCTAAAGTCTGGCTGGAAGAAGCCGGCGTCACCCTACTTCGCCCTGACTTCAACTTGAACGATGACGGCACCTTGGGCGAACTTGCCGTTGTGCAAGAAACCTTCACCCCCGGCTCCTCCCTGCGCCCACACCGTCTGGCAGTTGCCGGCTACGACCTCGTGGATGGCCGTATTGAACGCACGTTCCACGAAGAACTCGACGTTGCAGGCGAACGCACCATCGTCGAAAGTGCTCGCGGAATCAAGCGCCCGGCGCTGATCCTGGTGAATGATGGCGACCTCGCTTACGCAAAGATTCGCATGGATGAAGATTCCCTGCAGTTCGCAACCGCGAACATCGACAAGTTTGAAGATTCCCTGACGAGATCGATCATTATCGCCTCCGCTTGGGACATGGTTCGCGACGCACAAATGCCGGCCCGCACGTTTATTGACCTGGTAATGGCTGCCCTACCCGTTGAACAAGACATCACCGTTATGGGCCTATGGCTTCGCCAACTGGACACCGCAGCCGCCTACTACACGTCAAACAAGGAGCGCCGCGAGGTTTTGGAACGCGTCGCAGACAGGCTGCTGTTGCTTCTGCGCGCCGCCTCGTCTGGCTCGGACCAGCAGAGGCTCCTTGCCTTCGCCGCTGCCCGGCGCGCAACAACCCAAGAGCAGAGCGAAGCAATCGAGCGCCTGCGGGCCAGCGAAGACACTCTAGTAGGACTCGACCTAGACGTTGAGCTACGTTGGGCATTCCTCACCGCCTCCGTTACTGCCGGTATTGCTGGGGACGCCCAGATTGACCAAATGCTGGCCGAAGACGCCACCATGACCGGCGAGCAAAAGGCCACCCAAGCCCGCGCCGCCAAAACGGACCAGGCCGTCAAGGACGCCGCGTTTGAAAACTTCATGTACAACCCCGACCTCTCCAACGACATGCGCATCGCCGCAGGCCGCGGATACTGGGCCGGAGCTTCCACAAAGCCTGAGCTGTTCGCAGCGGGAGCCAAGAAGTTCTTCGACACCGCCCTGGACGTGTGGAACACCAACACGCCGCACACCGCGCAGTCCATCATGGCACTGGGCTTCCCCACGCCGCTTGCTGGCCGCCTCGACGATGTAGATGTCGTAGCCATTGGCCAACAGTGGCTTGAAGAGCACAAGGACGCGCCCGCCGGCCTCGTCCGCCTACTCTCCGAAAGCATTTCGGAGGCGCAACGAGCCGTCGCCATCCAAGAACTGTGACACCAGGTAAACACTGACAACCGCGGGCCCGCTCAATCAAGCGGGCCCGCTTTGTACCGCGCCCGTCAATCAAGCGATCCATCAAGGTGACGCGTAGTATCCTAAATAGAGACCCAAAGCATAGGAGTGGAAATGAGCGACCAACACGCGACTCAGGCTGAAGCCATCGTTGCCGGTCTTGGCGGGAAAGAAAACATCGAATTTTTCGAAGCCTGCATCACGCGCCTACGCGTACAGGTTCGCGACCGCGCCCTGGTAAACGATGACGCCCTCAAATCTGCGGGCGCTTTCGGAGTGGTCAAAGTTGGAACCGTCGTACAGGTAGTAGTGGGTCCAGAAGCCGACGAGATCGCCGACGAAATCGAACGCCTGCAGTAATGCTGGAAGTCTGCTCGCCCCTAAGCGGAACCATAATCGCACTCGAGGACGTCGATGACCCCGTCCTCGCCCAGGGTATCGTTGGATCAGGCATAGCCGTAGCCCCTGTGGAGGAACGCTGGCACGACGTGGTGTGCCCCACTGATGGCAAGCTCCTCAAAGTCCACCCGCACGCCTTCATCGTGTTTTGCCCCTCCGGCATTGGAATCCTCGTGCACCTTGGCATCGACACCGTCAAGTTGCGCGGCAAAGGCTTCGAAGTTCTAAAAGCCGAAGGCGATACCGTTCACAAGGGCGAAGCCATTGTCAGGTGGGACTCCGCCGTTACAAAAGAAGCCGGCCTGTCCACTTCCGTATCCGTCATTGCATGCGACCTGCCCGCAGAAATGCTGACCATGCACACCTCACCCGGCAACAGTATCGCCCGGGAGGATCACCTTTACACCGTCAAGAGCGGATAGCGGCAACTAACCGCGCCTAAAGCGACCCAAGACCCGCTTTAGGCTCTGGCAAATTGTTTGATCCCACGCACTGCGTGGGATCAAACAATTCAGAAACTAATCAAACTCAGCTATGGACAGCCTCATTCATTACATCCGCGAACCGAACCAGCGCGGCGGGCGTTAGCTGCTCCACCAGGATCTCCCGGCCGCTCTCATCCCCCAACGGAATCTGCCAGTTCGGATACTGCGTGCTCGTGCCCGGGAAGTTCTGCGGGCGGCGCTCGCGCACAATATCAACTAACGACACCACCAGCAGGCGCGATGGCGTCATAGCAATATAGCGATGCAACGCATCGATCAGGGGCTGCTCCTCGTAGCGATGCTCCTCATCTAGCAGGCCGTACTCGATCATGCGCGAGGTGAACATTTCCAGCTCCGCACTATCAGCTGCACGCACCACTTCCACCGGCTCCACAAGAAGCCCAAGCTCCTCGCGGATCGATGTTTGGATACCCTCCAAATATCCCGCGGTTGGCGGCAAATCATGCGTATTTACCGCAGCGAGAACGTCACGGCGATAGTTCTCCGGACGACGCGGCGAACCGTCATCCTCACGCTCAAACCACAGGATTGAGGTGCCGAGCACTCCGCGATCATTCAAGTACCCACGAACCCACGGTTCGACCGTGCCCAGGTCCTCTCCAATCACGATCGAGTTATTCCGGTAGGCCTCCAGCAGGAGGACGCCAACCATCGCCTCATGATCGTAATTCACGTACGTGCCAAAATTCGCGGTCTTACCGTTAGGAATCCACCACAGGCGGAACAGGCCCAAAATGTGATCGATACGGATCGCGCCAGAGAACCGTGCGGCCGCGCGAATCATCAGGCGCAACGGCTCATATCCAGCCTGCGCAAGCGAGCGCGGATTCCACGGTGGCTGCGACCAATCCTGGCCAAGCTGGGAATACATGTCCGGCGGCGCACCAACCGTCATGCCGCGCGCAAACAATTCGGGTTGCGACCATGTTTCCGAACCATACGGGTGCACGCCAACCGCGAGGTCCGACATGATGCCCACACTCATGCCATCACCAAGAGCGACCTCCTGCGCATTATCCAGCTGATTTCGAGCAATCCACTGCATCCACATGTGGAAGCGCACCTGCTTGTTGTTCGCCTCCGCATACGCGGCAACCGCAAGAGAATCTGAATCCGCGTACTTCTCGGGCAAATGCAACCCGTAACGCTCCACCAGCGCACACCACACGGCAAACTTGTACAGCGCCGGACCGCCCTCAGCAATGAAATTGTTGAACTCAGCCTCACGCTGCGCGCTGCGCCCAATTGTGAAGATCTCCCACAGCGCCCGCACCTTTGCCGACCACGACGAGTCCCGATCAATCAGACCAATGTGGTCCGAATCTTCCGTGCGCGAGGCCTCGTTGAGCTCCTCCACATACGCCTTCGCGGTATCGGTAAGATCCGCATACTCAGCAACCAGGCGCGGTGCAATGTAAAGAGGGGAAATGAACTGGCGAGTAACCGGCAGATACGGGGAGGCCTCAATCGGCACCACCGGAGCCGACGCGTGTAACGGGTTAATCAAGTGGAAGTCCGCGCCAATCTGCGCAAACGTGCGGTTCATGGCCGCCAAAACCCGAGCATCACCCATGCCCCAACTATCGTTAGCTCGAACCGAGTACAGCTGGCTGGAAATGCCCCACTTCTTACCCGCGAGCTTCTCATCCAGATTGAGCGCGCTCGGAACCACAATGAGGTGAGATTCGGCCTCTTCACCACTACCTAGATGCGCGTAAAGCTTGTGATAGCCCAGCGGGAAATCCGTCTCCAGAGCAAACGCCGCCCGGCCCCGCATAGCTCCATTCACTTCACGAGGAGGATCCCAGTTGTCCACCTGGCGAAGCTCGCACACCGAGCCGTCCTCAAATGCCACCGAAACACTTACGCTCTCCCCATCGGGAACGTGCACCAGTAGCTCGCCATAATTTCCGCCGCGCAGCACGGTGGTGGGCGGCAAAACCGTCAGCCACTTGTCGTCTTCAAAACCCGCAATGCAGCGATCCAACTCAGCCGCATCCGGAGCGTCCGATATGCCCACGCCCAGCACCTGCAACGTTGTAATCAACGTTTCTGCACTCACGTCCAGCAAGTTGCCGTGCCAATCCCAAAAACTAGTAGATACGCCATTTAGCTGAGCAAGGTGTTGCAAACGGCCCATATTGGCTACATCGAATGAAAGCTGCGTCATTGAAAACTCCCGGTGCGGTGGGTATCACACCAATTTTAGTCTGATAACGCTCAGGTCCAAAATTATTGCACACCTACTCCCCTCGAGAAGGTAAGTGCGCGAAACGTCTAACAAATCGCTGTTGCTTTAATGGCCTCGTTCATTTCAGCCACGAGACCATCAGAAGACGGTCCCACAATAATCTGTACGTAGCGGCCCGACGACACAACGCCTATCGGACTGGTCTCACGAATGATGGCTTCACTAACAAGTGCCGGCTCCGAAACGATGGCGCGGATACGCACGATGCAAGACTCAAGGTCCTCAATATTTTGAGCGCCCCCGAGCCCTTCAACGAGTTTCTCTGCAATCGTCACTTTCATTCCTCCACACATGTAACCCGACTCACATAATAGTGTCTCAGATTACAAATTGGAAGTGGCAAAAGTACCAGCCGACGTGCAGACCGCGTCGATTCACGGAAGAATAAGGGCTATGACTGCTCCGATTGGCGTTCCCACTATCACCAGCGAACCCCTCGCCTCCGTTCTGCGAGTTCTACAGCTACGCGGCGGCGATAAAGATCGCTTCGAAGCTGATTCACTGCCGCAGATGAATCGAGTGTACGGCGGGCAAGTGCTCTCCCAGGCCCTGTTGGCCGCGGCCGCAACAATCGAAGATAACAACGAGCGACCACCCCACTCACTACACGCGTACTTCCTGCGCGGCGGCGATCCAGCCCGCCCGATCAGTTTCGATGTGGCGCGCACCCATGACGGGCGCTCATTCACCTCCAGGCAGGTGAGCGCCACGCAAGACGGGCGCGACCTACTCACCCTCATGGTCAGTTTTCAGCTACGCCAATCCGGCGTTGAACACTCCTCGCAAATCCCGGATGTTCCCGGCCCGGAAGAGCTCATCTCCGCTCTCGAATACTTCCGCTCCCTCAACCACCCCGTAGGCAAGTTCCTGGGTAAAACCGCCGCGTTTGACGTGCGTCATGTGCAAGAAAACCTGTACATTAATGCCTCACCAAACAAGAGCCGCTGTCAGCAGCTATGGATGAAACCGCGCGCTGAAATAACTGGTGCCACTCCCCTGACCTCGCGTGCTCTGCTGGCATACGTCATCGACCAAGTCATGATGGAACCCGCGCTGCGCACCCACGGCCTATCGTGGCTCACGCCCGGTCTTGCCCTGGCCAGCCTCGACCACGCCATGTGGTTCCACCAAGATTTCGACATCAACCAGTGGCTGCTTTACGACCAAGAATCCCCGTCCGCAAACGGTGCGCGCGCCACCGGACACGTGCGCGTGTTTACCGAGAGCGGCGAGCTCGTTGCTGAGGCCATGCAAGAGGCAATGCTCCGCATTCCCGAAGAAGGCAGCGCGCCCTCGAGCTGGGGGTTTGAAGTCCCACCCGTTTCGTAAGCGTTTCCCTACAGTAAACGAGCAACGAAGTTTGCGCGTCCAAACTTCTATTTTCTGTACGCCGGTTTCCTCTGCCCCTTAGAATGAAGTGCAAGAATTTTGCGTTTCATCCCAAAAGGAGAAGTTTTAATGAGGAGATCTGCGAAGACCCTAGTCGCAGGCGCAATCGCCACCGCCGCGCTAGTTGTCTCTCCACTCGCCGCATTTGCTGAGGATCCCGTAAGCGAATCTGGAGGCGGCGCGGAAGGTGACGTTGTCACCATGAACCTTTTCAATATGACCGACATTCACGGCCATATTGAAAAGTCCGAATACAAGGGCAAGGTGACCGAGGCCGGTCTGGCTTCCACCGCTTGCTACGTGAAGAACGCATGGGAGGCAAACAATAATTCCGTGTTTACGCTTCTTGGCGACAACATCGGGGCTTCCCCGTTCACTTCGGGCTCACAAGATGACAATCCAACCATTGAAGCCCTGAACCATTCGATTGTTTTCGCTTCAGCCATTGGCAACCACGAGTTTGATAAGGGCCTCGACGTGCTCATGAAGCGCGTGGAAGGCAAGGACGGCTACACCCAGATCGGGTTCCCCTACCTAGCCGCCAACATTGTTTCCAAGGCCACCGGTGAAACCCTGTTTGATCCGTTTAAGATCTGGGAGTCCCCCTCTGGAGTTAAGGTAGGCTTCATCGCCGCCATTGAAGAGGATGCGCCCACTAAGGTAGCTCCCGGCACTTTTGACGAAGTTAACTTCCTGCCAGCAGCTGAGACGGTAAACAAGTACGCTGCAATCCTCAAGGACGGTCAAGAGGGGAACGGTGAGGCCGACATCGTCGTTGCACTGTACGACAACGACGTTCTGATCTCCGCCCCGCGCCTCTCCAGTGATGTTGACATCCTCATGGGTGGCGATACGCACAAGCCGTACTACTTCTCTGGCGATAAGGCTCTTACGAACAAGGACGGTAAGCCGATCGTTGCTACCACCGCGTCGGGTAGCTTCACGGATAACCTCGCAAACGTTGAGGTGAAGTACGACAAGGTTGAGAAGAAGATCGTAGAAGCCGAGGCTGTCCAGATCCCCGCATCTGACCTTGTAGCTTGTGGTGAAGACGCCGACGTGAAGGGCGTTGTGGACGAGGCCGTAACCAAGGCTAAGGAAGCCAAGGAGAAGGTCGTTTTGGAAACCGACAGCGCGTTCTACCGCGGCAAGCAGGGATCCGGTGAAAACCGTGGTACCGAATCCACCCTGGGTAGCATTGTTGCTGACGCGATGAAGGGTTCCTTCACCAAGCTTGATGGCAAGCCGATCGACATTGGCATCATCAACGCTGGTGGCCTGCGCGCAGACCTCGTTCCAAAGGACGGCAAGCTCACCGTTGGCGACGTTTTTGCGGTAGCGCCGTTCTCCAACGAAGTTGGCTACGTTGAGATGACCGGAGCACAGTTCAAGACGCTGCTTGAACAGCAGTGGAAAGAAATTGGCGAAAACTCCACGCGTCCCATGCTGAAGCTCGGCCTGTCTGAAAACGTGAAGTACACGTACGATCCAGCTCGCCCGATGGGCGATCGTATTACTTCGATCCTGCTCGATGGCCAGCCGATTGATCCGCAGGCTACCTACTCGGTAGGTTCGGTAACCTTCCTCCTCGCAGGTGGCGACTCGTTTGACGTCCTTAAAGAAGACTCGATCAAGGCAACGCTGACCACCATCCCGGATGGTTTGGACCGCGAGTGGATCCAAAAGTACCTAGAAGATAACCCGAAGGTTGCTCCTCGCGCAGCAGTTTCCTCCGTTGGCGCCACGCTAACTCAGAGTGAAGAGAGTGTAGACGGCAAGCCGGTTGTCTCCGGCACGCTGGCACTACGCGGTCTCTCGTTCTCCGGACCGGGCGAAGCAGCGCCGAAGAACGTCACGCTTTATGTTGATGGCAAGAACGTGGCAACCGGCGCGGTCAACAACACGCTGGAAGACGCAAATGCAGCGAACGCGAACGCAATCGTAACTGCTGACGGCGTTGGCTACACGGACGCTCCGATTGAGTTCAGCGTCACGGGGGTTTGCGAGGACCGCTCGGGAACCGTAAACCTGCCGCTAACGGTTAAGGCCGGCACCGCCGATGAACAGAGCGCTGATACTCCAGAGCTCATCTCGGAAGCCTCAGGCCTGACCCTAACGGTAGACTGTGGTCCGGCTGCTGAAGAGCCCGGTGAGGGCATGGTTTTGACCCCGGCTGCGCCGGAGTTCATCAATCCGTCTGCCTCCGATCCGGCCTCATGCACGGTAAAGCCGTACGCAACGGTTAAGGACATGGAGGGCGTGAAATACACGGTTACCGTGGACGGCAAGGAACTCAAGGCTAACGCCGAGGGCAAGTTCGTCTACCCCTACGGCAAGACGATCATCGTCAAGGCTGAGCCGGTAGGTGGCTTCACGTTCGCACCAAACGCTAAGACCGAATGGTCTTGGACCGCAATGATGAACGACAAGTGCAACACGGGTGTAAACAAACCACTGGCTAAGACAGGTGTATCTATGTTTGGTACGGCTGCTGGCGCACTTGCCCTTCTGCTCGCAGGTGGCACGATGCTAGCGCTTCGCCGCAAGCAGGCGTAGGCTCATCTAGCTGAACTAGCTACAGATAAGGTTTTGGCCCGGATGTTTGAAACATCCGGGCCAAAACTATATCTACTTGATGTAGGTTAGCGCCGCGCGGGGGCGAAACCGTTTAGTCGCGGGTTAGGCGACGGTGCGTTACGCAGTGTGGGCGCGCGGCTTCTGGGCCGAGGCGCTCAATCTTGTTCTTCTCGTAAGCTTCGAAGTTACCTTCAAACCAGTACCAGTTTGCGGGGTTCTCTTCGGTGCCTTCCCAGGCAAGAATGTGGCTGGCCACGCGGTCAAGGAACCAACGGTCGTGAGTGACCACAACAGCACAGCCGGGGAACTCCAGGAGAGCGTTTTCTAGGGACGCCAAGGTTTCAACGTCAAGGTCGTTAGTTGGCTCGTCCAATAGAAGCAAGTTGCCGCCCTGTTTGAGCGTTAGCGCCAGGTTCAGACGGTTGCGCTCACCACCGGAAAGCACGCCCGCGAGCTTTTGCTGGTCGGCGCCCTTGAATCCGAACGCGGACACGTATGCGCGTGAGGGAACCTCAACGTTGCCAACCTCCAAGTAGTCGAGGCCATCAGACACGACTTCCCACAGCGTCTTGTTCGGGTCAATGCCTGCGCGGGTTTGATCCACGTAAGAAATCTTGACCGTCTCGCCGATCTTCAGATCGCCACCATCGAGTGGTTCAAGACCAACGATCGTCTTGAACAGCGTGGTCTTACCAACACCGTTGGGGCCAATCACACCAACGATGCCATTACGCGGTAGCGAGAATGACAGGCCGTCAATAAGCTTGCGATCCCCGAAGCCCTTTTGCAGGTTCGAAGCGTCGATAACGACGTTACCGAGGCGCGGGCCCGGCGGAATCTGGATCTCTTCAAAGTCCAGTTTGCGGGTGCGCTCGGCCTCTTCAGCCATCTCTTCATAGCGAGCCAAACGGGCCTTTTGCTTAGCCTGCCTCCCCTTTGCAGAAGTGCGAACCCACTCGAGCTCGTCCTTCAAACGCTTCGCAAGCTTGGCGTCCTTCTTACCCTGAATCTGAAGACGTTCCTTCTTCGTTTCGAGGTAGGTGGTGTAGTTACCCTCGTACGGGTACAAACGCCCACGGTCAACCTCAGCAATCCACTGGGCCACATGATCTAGGAAGTAGCGGTCGTGAGTCACTGCAATAACCGCACCCTGATAGGACGCCAGGTGCTGTTCCAACCACAGTACGGACTCAGCGTCAAGGTGGTTAGTAGGCTCGTCCAGCAGGAGCAGGTCCGGCGCCTCGAGAAGTAGACGGCACAGCGCCACGCGGCGACGCTCACCACCGGACAGTACATTCACGGGCGTGTCTGGCGGCGGGCAACGGAGCGCATCCATTGCCTGGTTGAGCTGCGATTCAAGATCCCAACCATTCACCGCGTCGATCTCGGTTTGTAGCTTGCCCATCTCTTCCATGAGGGCATCAAAATCCGCATCCGGATTAGCCATCTCTTCCGAGACCTCGTTGTAGCGCTTCAGTTTCGCTACCGTATCGCCAACACCAAGCTCCACGTTTTCAAGAACAGTTTTGTCCTCATCCAGCGGGGGCTCCTGCTGTAAGATACCAACCGTGTATCCGGGTGAAAGACGGGCTTCACCGTTTGACGGCTCGTCCAGGCCCGCCATGATTTTCAAAATCGAGGATTTGCCGGCACCGTTGGGGCCAACCATGCCGATCTTAGCGCCCGGGAAGAACGCCATCGTCACGTCGTCAAGAATTACTTTGTCTCCGTGCGTCTTGCGCGCACGAATCATTTGGTAGATGTATTCAGCCATGCCATACCTTCACGTTTAACTAGGCTTAGTCGAGCCTAGTGTACGTGAACCGCCGGCCCGATCCAACGCGGGCCGGCGGATTTTCACGGTTTAGCGGGTAGCTAGTTCCTTCACGGGACGGCTGTATGCGGCGGTACCATACCCGAGGTCGTGTCCGATAGTCGTAGCGGTTATGACCAGCTCTGTCCCTCTGCTCCTACTCTGTGGGTTGGTCCACTCGTTGACTTCGAGCCGGCCAGTTACAATCACCGGCTGTCCCTTTTGTAAAGACTGGGCCGCGTTCTCGGCCAGCTGGCCCCACATTTTGACCGTGTACCAGGCCGTAGACGCATCGTGCCAGTTGCCGGCATCATCACGCCCGCGTCTGGTTACGGCCATACGCGCCCTCGCCAGCTTTGATCCTGACGGCAGGGTTTTCAGATCAATGTGCGATCCGAGGCGGCCACGAACAGTAATAGTCACTGCGTCTGCCGAGAACGTCTTCAACCTCGACGAGGTTGGCACTGCAACAGTTGCAGTTGTGGTGTTGCTATCTGCAACCACGGTATCGGTGTTCCAAGTTTCTTCCATGATCCCTCCTATGCTTCGCCACCGCTGCGCCTAAACAGCAGGAATCCGCTGCCTAGGGATGCAAGGCCAAACGCAGGCAAGAACAAGCTGGCTGCACCAGTTTTTGCAAGTGTTGGCGGCTGGTCGATAGTGACTGTAGTTGGTGTAGTAGTTGGTTCAGTTTCGGGCTGGGTAGTGGGTTCAGTTTCCGGCTGTGACGGTTCGGTAGTCGGCTGAGTTGTGGGCTCGGTTTCTGGCTCTGTTGGCTGCGTGGTTGGCGGCGTGGGAGGAGGCGGGACGGCCACGCTCCCGCTCGCCTCAAGTGAGCTTTTATCCCACTGCACTACCACCAGATCCTGGTGTTTAGGGTGTTCCCAAATGTTGATTTTGTCCGCGGGCAAGCCACTGACCTTAACGCGAACTGACACCTCGCCGGGATCCGAATATTCTGCCTGTGCGCTGATGGGTTCTTTTCCACTTGTGAGGGTCTTTGTCACCTCGCCGGAATTGGCATGCGTGAAAGTTACTTCCATGGGTAGTCCCTTGATCCACCCAGCTTTGCCCTTGACCCCTAGGTTTTCGATAGTAACCACGCCGTCCTTGTATGAAACCCACGGTTTTAGCGTGTATGGGCCAGCAATCTGTTCGGCCTCGGCAACCATCTGGCGAGCAAGCGCGCCACCGTCGTCAAGGTTCTCCATGGGAAACCTGCCATAGGTTGAAAGCTGGCTCTGCACCGCAAAGCTAAACGACTTCGCGTGATGCCCGCTCTTGGTAACGTCCTTTGCATAAAGGTGGTAGAGCGCGGCAACTACCCAAGTCTTATCCGCGCTCATCACCGTCTTAATATCGGTATTGCCAATGGATGTTGCGATATTTCGCGGGGTTGCTTGACCAACCTGATAGGTCTTGAACGCAGCGTCTTTTGGCGCTACCGGAGCGCCTTTACGAAGCTGATCATCACCGGCGCACACCCCGTAATAATCTCCTGATTTAGCAACGAATAGCTGGCCCTGTCCAAGTAGCTGCCACGGTTCTTCCGCCGCGAGCGCCGCCGGTGCACTTAGGGTTAGTGTCGCAAACAGAGTCGTTGACGCCGCTAGGATTCGGCGCGTTCCAGTTTTCATATGAAGTCCTCTCAACTAGGTGGGTGACTTCATGATGCGAAGCGCAAACCACGCTGGAAACACCGTGAGTGTTTGGCTGTGGATACAGCTTTGCGCGGCCTCCTTGTGGAAACCGCGCAAAGTAGGCGTTAAGAGCTACGTCTCGAGGTTGCCTTACTCGATGTTTGGAATGCCAAGGGCTACAACCTCGGCGGCAATCTGCCTGGCCTCTTGTCTGCTGGGCCCCTCCCCCTGCGGGAAGAGAACACGCCGGTAGTAGACGAGTTCTTGGATGGATTCGAGGATGTCCGCAAGAGCGCGATGGCCACCGTGCTTAGCCGGGGCTTCCTCAAACGTGCGGTGATACCAGCGTTTGGCGAGCTCCTTGATGGAAGACACGTCAACTACCCGGTAGTGCAAGTAGTTGATCAGCTCGGGCATGTCGCGCTCTAAGAACGCCTTGTCCGTCCCAATCGAGTTACCTGCAAGGAGTGCTTGGCCCGACTGCGGTACAAACTTTTTTACGTAGTCCAAAACCTCGCGCTGGGCTTCCTCAAGTGAAACACCGGTTTCAAACTCGTCAATCAGGCCGGATTCGGTGTGCATGTTGCGCACAAAATCCCCCATGTTGTCCAGCGCTTCTTTCGAAGGCTTGATGACGATGTCGATTCCGGGGTCTACAACGTTTAGCTGCTCGTCAGTGATCACGACAGCTACTTCAACAAGCCCATCTTTGTCAAGATCGAGGCCGGTCATTTCGCAGTCAATCCATACGAGCGGACGGCGTGGTTTTTTACTCATGCCTTCTACTCTAGTGATTTTTAGGCAAACTTTTTACCGGCGTTACTACCGTGGGAGATACGCGCCTGGTTATTGCCGGCGTTCACATGTGGGACGGCAAGACTACGTATTCGTATATTTCAATAAAATGTGGGCCATGGAATCCGATTTTCAACTCAGTGCAAAAGATATTGACGAGGCCGCGCAGCGCCTGGCCAAAGTGGCAAAGAAAACACCTTTGGAATACTCCCCCAGGCTCAGCGAGGAAGTGGGCGTACCGGTTTATTTGAAGCGCGAAGACATTCAGCTGTGCCGCTCGTTCAAGGTTCGCGGGGCATACAACAAGATTGCGTCGCTAAGCGATAGCGAGGCGGCACGAGGTGTTGCGGCCGCGTCCGCAGGAAACCATGCGCAAGGCGTGGCTTATGCGTGTGCGACGTTGAAAATCCGTGGCAAAATCTTCCTGCCTTCCAACACTCCTAGGCAAAAGCGCGATCGCATTGCCACCATCGGTGACGGATGGGTTGAGCAGATCATAGTTGACGGCACATTTGACGCGGCAAACGCACAGGCTATGGAAGTGTCCAAGCGAGAAAATCTGGTGTATGTTCCCGCATACGATGACCCGATGGTTATAGCTGGCCAGGGCACCATCGCCGTGGAGCTAGCAGAGCAAATTCCGGCAGATACTGACTGTGTTCTGCTTCCAATGGGTGGCGGCGGCCTTGCTGCCGGAATCGCGCTATGGCTTAAAACCATGCACCCCTCCATCAAAGTGATCGGCGTTGAGCCCGAAGGAGCTGCCTCCATCAAAGCCGCACTGCGCGCGGGCAAACCCGTATCTCTAGACCAGGTGGATAACTTCGTAGACGGCACGGCCGTGGGACGCGTTGGTGACGTTACATTCCCGATCCTGCGCGAATGCCTTGACGATGTAATCGTCATTCCCGAGGGCGCAGTGTGCTCTGAAATGCTTGACCTGTACCACTCCGAAGGCATTATCGCCGAGCCGGCTGGCGCTCTCGCCTCCGCCGCTGCACGCAGACACCTCCCCCACATTCCTAACGGACCTGTTGTAGCCATGGTTTCCGGCGGCAACAATGACCTGTCTCGCTACGCTGAAGTGCAGGAACGCTCCCTGCGTCATGAGGGGTTGCGTCACTACTTCCTGGTGACCTTCCCCCAAGAGCCGGGCGCCCTCCTCGGATTCGTTCGCGATGTACTCGCTGAAGATCAAGACATCATCCACTTCGAGTACACCAAGAAAAACAATCGTGACACGGGCCCAGCACTCGTAGGCATCGACCTTGGTCGCGCCGCAGACATTCATCAGCTACGACGCCGGATGGCATCCTCGCCACTGCACGTTGAGCCGGTGCCTCTAGATTCAGAAATATTCCGACTACTCATTTAACGCATTTGGCTCACTTCGGTGAAGCACCTAGAATAGGCGTGCAAACAGGCGCGAAAGCGCCGTGAGCCTCCGTAGCTCAGTGGATAGAGCAGTTGCCTTCTAAGCAATTGGTCGCAGGTTCGAATCCTGTCGGGGGTGCGTAGAAAATGGGAATACAAAACGAGCCTGGGAAAACCCAGGCTCGTTCTTTAACTATCTAAGACTAGTCCTCAATCTCGATGGCACCAGCCTTGTAAGCCTTTACAAGGTGACGAGGCACTCGGACTTCGCGGCCCTGCACACGGATAGTCTGAAGCTCAGGGAGCTTAGCCTTCCACGACGACCGGCGAGTGCGAGTGTTCGACCGGGACATCTTGCGCTTAGGTACTGCCATAGCCCGCCCGCTCCTTCACAATCAAAAAGAATCGATCAATTACCAAGGTACACTTTGCCACGAATCGCGCCTAAAACACCACTGTAAACAGTGTGATTCGCGTGATAGGCGCGTTGGCAACTGTTCTAGCTTAGCAAATTCGCCCCCAGCCACCAAAGAACGTGCGCAATCTCGCGCATTTCGAGTTGGGGCAGCCCTGCCGTGCCAGATACCTGCAACGCCCTGCATACAATAGGCGGTAGGGAGGGCATATGCGCGGCGTTAAAACGGGAACCTGGGTTCGCAACCGGCTAGAAATCCAGCGGTCTGAGTTCATCACCACTTTGGCACAGACAGCTACCGAAGACGATGCACGCGCTTTCATTGCCACCATCCGTGAGGAGTTCCCTGACGCTACGCACAACTGCTCTGCTTTTGTAGTTAAGCCTGAAGGCTCAAACGAAATCGGGCACTCGAATGACGACGGCGAACCCTCTGGAACGGCTGGCGCTCCCATGCTCGAGGTGTTTCTACGCGAAAACCTGGTGGGCGTAACCGCGGTTGTAACCCGCTACTTTGGCGGCGTGCTACTGGGCGCGGGCGGCTTGATTCGGGCGTACTCATCCTCCGTCTCCGAAGCGTTAAAACTTGCCCAAATTGTTGAGTTTAAGGACGTACTCCGCTTTGAACTGGACGCTCCGCACGCCTACGCTGGGCGAATCGAAGCGGACCTTCGCGCCCGCGGGTTCAACATCACAGATGTGGCATACGGACAGTTCGCGACGATCACCGCCGCCCTAGAACCCGCGCGGGAAGGTGAGTTTGCGAGCCTGGTTGCCGAGCTGTCGGGTGGAGAAATAACCCCGCGTGCGATCGAGTCAACAACCGTTGAAGTCGACGCGTTGCGATAGCACCACTATTATGGTCACGTGACCATTATGAAAATTGTTTTTACGCGACTTTCTAGCACCTTTGTGTGCACGCAGTGTCTTTAGGGTGCCCGCCTGCCCGGAAATCGACGGCGCCGGCACCCAGCTTAAGTTCACGAATTTGAAACTTTAGAAGACAGACACACAGGAGATTTCACATGGCTAACATTGCCAACAATGTCACTGAAACCGTAGGACGCACTCCGCTCGTTCGCATTAACCGTATGGCCGGGGAAGGCACGAACGTCCTGGCAAAACTGGAATACTTCAACCCGGGATCGTCAGTTAAAGACCGCATCGGCGTAGCAATCGTAGATGCTGCCGAGAAGTCGGGAGAACTTACCCCCTGCGGCACAATCGTTGAGGCAACCTCGGGAAACACTGGTATCGCACTTGCCATGGTTGGCGCGGCCCGCGGCTACAAGGTAGTCATCGCAATGCCCTCCTCAATGAGCGACGAGCGCAAGAAGCTGATGCGCGCATTTGGCGCTGAGCTCGTACTCACTGACCCGAAGGCCGGCATGGCAGGCGCGGTAGAGGCTGCGAAGAAGATCGTTGCGGAGCGCCCCGGCTCGATCCTCGCCTCCCAGTTCTCCAACCCCGCTAACGTGCAGATGCACGAAGAGACCACCGGGCCCGAGATTTGGGCCGACACCGACGGAAACGTTGACGTGGTAGTAGCCGGCGTGGGAACGGGCGGCACGATCTCTGGCATTACGCGCGCCCTTAAGAAGCTGAACCCGAACCTCAAGGCCATTGCGGTTGAGCCAGCTGAGTCTCCCCTACTTACCGAGGGCACTGCTGGACCGCACGGCATTCAGGGCATCGGCGCGAACTTCGTACCGGACAACCTTGACCGCAGCGTGGTTGACGAGGTCGTAGCGGTGAAAACCGAGGACGCCCTGAAGACCGCCCGCCGCGCAGCCAGCGAGGAAGGTCTGTTTGTAGGAATCTCCGCTGGCGCTGCCCTCTGGGCGGCCCTAGAGGTGGCAAAGCGCCCCGAGTTTGCAGGCAAGACTATTGTCACGGTTCTGCCTGACACGGGCGAGCGCTACCTCTCCACTCCCCTGTGGGCGGACATTAAGAAGTAGGAGCCATGTCTAAGAAAGCGTCCCTGCCCTCCCTCTTGCGCGAAGACCTCGAAACGGCGCGCCAGCGCGATCCGGCCGCGCGGTCCAACCTTGAGGTTGCACTGGCCTACCCCGGTGTCCACGCCATGTGGTCACACCGAGTAGCGCACAAGATGTGGAGGTCGGGAGCGCGCCTTCCTGCTCGCGTACTCTCATCGATCACCAGGTCCTTCACCGGCATTGATATTCACCCCGGTGCACGTATTGGTCGCCGTGTATTCATTGACCACGGCACGGGCGTAGTGATTGGCGAGACCACGAGCGTTGGTGAGAACGTGGTGATCTTCCACGGCGTCACCCTGGGGGGCGTCGCCATGGTGAAGGGCAAGCGACACCCAACCGTGGGGTCGAACGTAATGATTGGCGCGGGCGCAAAAGTGCTTGGCCCCATCAAGATTGGTGATCACAGCAAGATCGGCGCGAATGCGGTAGTGGTGCGCGAGGTTCCCACCGAACACGTAGCGGTTGGCATCCCGGCTCATAACCAGCCGCTTTGCGACCAATCGCGCGAAGCTGACCTGATTGTGGATCCCACACTATACATCTGAGCGGCTACGCTTTTACGCCGCTTATCAAACGCGCATCCATAACTTTTTGGGTGCGCGTTTGTGTTGCCCGGGTGGTTTTAACCCACAAATCACGCGAACGGAACTAAAGTATAGATATGTCACAGCTCACACTTAATGCCAGACTGAAGTCGCTAACCGACTTTGCACGCCCGGCCGGAATTGAGCTAGCGACCATCACCCGCTATGACATTCCGGCCCTCGCAGCCCTCAACGTGGTTGCATATGACCTGCCGGAGACCGCGGAAAGCCTGTACGAGTCAATCGACCAGATGCGCATGTGCTTTGGCGGAGAGTTCGGCACTCCCCTCGACAATTCATTCATCGGCGCTTGGGCCGATGGTGACCTCATTGGCGCGATCTTCGTGACCATCGGGACGCCTTGGGACGATGCCGATAAGAGTCCATACATCCTTGACCTGATGGTCCACCCCGACTATCGCGGACGAGGCATCGCAACCGCCCTTATCGGTGAGGCCGCCGGACGCGTGGCCGCTGCCGGATACGAAGACATGTGCCTGCAACTAGACATGCGCGAGGCCGCGAGCGCTGCCCGGCTCTACGACTACTTGGGGTTCCAAGAGGCCTAAACGCTGGGCGTGGCTCACGCTCCTACCGCTGGCAGGAGGGGCACCAGAACAGGCGCCTGGTGGCAACGCGCTTTTCTTGCACGGGCGCCCCGCAGTGCAAGCAAGGCCTGCCCGTGCGGTGATACACGTAGAAGCGCGAGGCCTCTAGATCCGCTTCCAAGGGCGGGTTTGGCGCATCGCTGGGATCGACCGTGGTGATAATGCCCGTGTCCGCGCCATCTTCCATGAGGATCACAAGGTCATCCCACAGCTGACCGATTCGTTTTATCGAGGTGTTTACGCCCTTGCGAAACGGAGATATGCCCACGCGAAACAGCGACTCGGCGCGATAAATATTGCCTGGCCCGGCGATTACCGACTGGTCCATCACCAGCTCCCCTATGTCTCGCTTGCGCCCGCGCACGTTAGCGATGAACTGGCTACGCGCATTTGGCGTGGGATCTAACGGGTCTGGCCCCAGGCGGGCAATCACGTCCTCGACCTCGCCCGCTGATACAAGTGCGCAGCGGTTCGGTCCGGCCAGATCCGCAACCTCACCGGCAGATGCAATGCGCAACCGCACCTGACCAATAGGCGCAGGCAGATTCCCGTGTACCTCGCGAAAACGCCACTTGCCGTAAAGCCCCAGGTGGATATGGACAAAGCGCTCCCCCTCGAACTCTAAGAACAGGTGCTTGCCATGTGCGTGCGCACCAACCAGTTCGCTCCCATTCACCAGGTTTGCGCCGGCCTCGAAACGCCCCTGCGGTGACTCCACCACCAAGCTTTGGCCCGCAAAATCGTGGGAAAAGCGGCGGGCAAGACGATGCAAAACGTGTCCTTCAGGCATGACACATTGATATCAAGGGGATCAGCCCGGCTCAAACGGGAGCATAAAATGAGATGATTAAAACATGAGTAGTTTTAGTGGTAGCGCAATTTTGTGGCAGGTATTTCCCCTCGGCGCTCTTGGCGCACCGGCTACAAATCCGGAAGTTGAGGGGCGGGATTACCAGCCGCCGCGCACACTACGCGACCTTGAGCCCTGGCTGGATCACGCGGTTAGAATCGGCGCGAATGTGCTGTCTTTGGGGCCCATCTTCCACTCTTACTCGCACGGATACGACACCATTGATTACTACCGCATTGATCCGCGCCTGGGCACGCTTGCGGACTTCAAATCACTCGTCGAGGCCGCTCATGCGCGCGGGGTGAAAATCGTGCTGGACGGGGTATTCAACCACGTAGGCTCGCGCCATCCTCTGGTGGAAGGGTTGCGCCATGGCCCATCTGAGAACGCGCAAATGCTTCTGCCCAACTGGGATGGGTGGACTGAGGGAGAACTGCCCTCCTACCACTGTTTTGAGGGCCATACCGGCCTCGCCACACTAAATCACGCCAATGCGACGGTGCGCGAAGCCATTACGAGCGTGATGAACCACTGGCTAGACCTTGGCGCCGACGGGTGGAGGCTGGACGCCGCATACGCCATGGCTCCAAGTGTTTGGACCGACATTTTGCCAAAAGTGCGAAGCCGCCATGCAGACGCCTGGATCGTGGCCGAAGTTATTCACGGCGAATACGCGGACATGGTCAGCGAATCAGGATGGGATTCACTTACCGAATATGAGCTGTGGAAAGCTACGTGGTCGGCACTAAACGACGCGAACTTCTACGAACTTGACTGGACGCTCGGGCGCCACAATGACCTGCTCGATACGTTCGTTCCCCAAACCTTCATTGGAAATCACGACGTCACGCGCATTGCTACCCAACTTGAAAACGAGGAGCAGGTTGGCGTGGCGGCTGCCATCTTGTTCAGTGTGGGCGGGGTACCCTCCATCTACTACGGGGACGAAATGGGCTTTACTGGCCTTAAAGAGGAGCGCCTGGGCGGCGATGATGCGATCCGTCAGCCACTGCCCGACTCCCCCGAGCAGGCCATGCAAGCCCCGCGAGCGCAACGCTTCTTCCACTGGTACGCCTCACTATGTGCGATGCGGCGTCAACGCCCCTGGCTGTGGCACGCGAAAACCAAGGTAGTTCACCTCGAGAACGAGGTGATGCGTTTTGTCAGCTACAACGGTGACCAGGCGATCACGGTTGTGCTGAACATTTCTGACGCTTCGCTACCTCGCGGCAGTGAAGTATTACAGGGGTGCGGCGAGCCCATTGCCGGCCAGTTCGACAACAACGCGCTACGCCCAAACGCCTACGTTATTTTTGATGGGGCGTGTGGATCAGACTTACATTCATGACCGCGGACTTATTCGGCTCGACAAGTAGCTCTTTAGCAAACTCGGGCCGGTTGTACGCGTTGGTCATGAACTGGCAGTACTCCAAGGCAAGAGCCTCACACTGACGATGCTTTAGCGCCTCACCAGTAAACAAATGGAAGATACCAAAACCGCGCGCACCTGATCCTGAAACCGCCGCTTTCAGTTGCGTAGTTGCGCCGCTCGGGTGATGCAAGGTGGCCACCGATGTAGCTTCACCACCCGTGCTAACGGTTAGGTCAGTAAACGCCTTGTCCATACCGCTCAGATCATCAAGCACCAACACTCCCTTGTTCGGGTCGAATGTTGGCGCCGGAGCGAATGCCTCGTCTCCCTCGAACGGAATCAGAGCATCATTGGTCATGATCTCCGTGCGCGCCTGCATGGTGAGGTAAGCGCCCTCACGCCCACCGTCGTAGCGCACGTACGGGTGCCAGCCGAGTCCAATCGGAGCGGGAGTGGTTCCACGGTTAGTTGCCGCAAGACGCATATTCAGCTGCCAACCAGCAGGCGTTTGCGCGATCTCGTAGCGCACCTGCAAGCTCACCGGGCAGGGGTAGGCCACGCCATCTTCAAACGAGTTCGCAAGCTCGTCCTGCCGGACTTCGGCTGACATCGTGATCCAGCCCGGGCCCGTGCCAGTCACCTCAAAAGTGCGATCCAGGAACAGCCCGTGCAAGCCTTCACGTATCCCATCCTTATCGGGGCCGAGGTCATAGTTTTCTCCCTGCCAGGAATACTTCGCGTCTCTAATACGGTTAGACCACGGGGCCAGTAGCGCCGAGCGAGCACCGTTTCTTTCCTCAACCTCTTCGGCGTTTTGATATCCGTCAATCACGTCGAAACGCCGCTCACCCGCGGGCACCACCCACGAGGTGATAAGCCCCCCGCGCGTGCAAAATGTTGCGGTAGATTCCCCGGCCTGGATTTCAACGAACTCGATATTACTCACGGCTCCCCTAACTGGTTTCTTATAAGATATCGCGCCCCGGGCAACATGGCACCGGGACGCGGATCTTTACTTCGGAAGTACGATACTTACTAGCTTTGGAGCCCGCACAATCACCTTCAGCGGATCGCGCCCATCCAGGGCCTTAACCGCGGCTTCAGTTTGCAAAGCCAACTTCTCGAGATCTTCGGCACTGATAGACGGCGCCACCTCAAGACGCGCCCTCACCTTGCCGGCAATCTGGACAACGCAAGTGACCTTCTCTTCTTCAAGTAGCGACTCATCCTCTACAACCGGGAACGGCTCGCGCGCAAGCGTGCCCTCATGCCCCAGCTTGTTCCACAGTTCCTCCGCGATGTGCGGAGCGAGCGGCGCAACCATCAGCACCAGCGGTTCAATGGCTTCTCGCGGCACGCGGTCAATACCCGTCAGGTGATTATTGAGGACGATCATGCGAGCAGCCGCGGTGTTCATCCGCATGTTCTCGTACTCTTCGGTAACGTCCGCAATGGTGCGGGCAACCAGCTTCTTCGTTTCGAGGTCAGCGGGATCATCCGTCACGGTAACCGCACCGGTTTCCTCATCAACCACGTTGCGCCATAGGCGCTGCAAGAAGCGGTAGGAGCCCACCACCGCGCGCGTATCCCACGGGCGCGACACCTCGAGGGGGCCCATAGACATTTCGTACATGCGGAACGTGTCCGCACCGTACTCTTCACACATGTCATCGGGCGTCACGATGTTCTTAAGCGACTTGCCCATCTTGCCGTACTCGCGGAACACCTCGCGACCCTTATAGGTCCAACCGGTTTCCTCATCGCCCTCAACCTCATCAGCCGGCACGTACTCGCCGCGGGCATCCTTGAAGGCGTAAGCCTGGATGTAGCCCTGGTTAAACAACTTGTGGAACGGTTCCGACGAGGACACGTGGCCCAGATCGAACAGCACCTTGTGCCAAAAACGCGCGTACAGCAAGTGAAGCACCGCGTGCTCCACGCCACCGATGTAGAGGTCAGCGCCTCCCGACTCGCCCTTGCCCTTCGGGCCCATCCAGTAGGCCTCGTTGGCCTCAGACGAAGCATACTCAGTGTTATTTGGATCCGTATAGCGAAGCTCATACCAAGACGAACCCGCCCAGTTTGGCATCGTGTTCGTATCACGGTGGTACTTCTTCAAACCGTCGCCGAGGTCCAGCTCCACCTCAATCCAATCCGTTGCGCGCGAAAGCGCTGCCTCCGGCGTGGTATCCGCATCATCAGGATCGAAAGTGCGGGGCTGGAAGTTATCCAACTCCGGTAGCTGCACCGGCAGCATCGACTCTGGAAGAGCGTGAACGCGCCCCTCCTCGTCATACACAACTGGGAAGGGTTCACCCCAGTAGCGCTGGCGAGAGAACAACCAGTCACGCAGGCGATACGTAACCGTCGAGTGACCAACGCCCTTTTCTTCCAACCACTTCGTAATCCGAGCGATCGCGTCAGCCTTGTTCAGGCCGTTGAGCGAGATTTCATCGTTTTGCGAGTTCACAATCAGACCGTCGCCAGTCCAAGCGCCCTCACCGTCAAAATCCTCATCCGGCTGGATAGTGGTCACCACGTCAATGTTGAAACGCTGCGCGAACGCAAAGTCACGATCATCGTGGGCCGGCACAGCCATAATCGCGCCCGTGCCGTAACCCATCAGCACGTAGTCCGCAACGAACACCGGGATCTTGTTTCCATTAACCGGGTTGGTACCAAAAATACCGGTGAACACACCCGTCTTTTCAGTACCTTCCGCGAGGCGCTCATCATCGGTGCGGGACTTCGCCCACGAACGATACGCCGCCACGGCCTCGCGCGGGGAGGCATAGCCGCCCGTCCACTCTTCGCGCGTGCCTGCCGGCCACTGGCTTGGAACCGAAAGTTCTTGTGCCGGTGCGTCTTCGCCGCCCACCAGCTCATGCTCGGGAGCAACCACCATGAAAGTTGCGCCAAACAAGGTATCGGGGCGCGTGGTGAACACCGTCAGCTGGGTGGATTCAGTGACCTGGCCTTCCTCAATCTCAAAATGCACGGTTGCGCCAGTGGAGCGACCAATCCAGTTGCGCTGCTGCGCCACCACCTTGTGGGGCCAATCAACCGTATCCAAATCCTCGGCCAAGCGATCAGCATAAGCGGTGATACGCATCATCCACTGACGCAGACGCGACTTGAAAACCGGGTAGTTGCCGCGCTCGGAGCGACCATCGGCAGTTACCTCTTCATCTGCCAAAACAGTTCCGAGGCCCGGGCACCAGTTAACCGGGGAGTACGCCACGTATGCCAGGCGGTACTCGTCCAGAAGGTCGCTACGCTCCCCCTCGCTCATCTGCGCCCACGGCTTGTGCGGCGTTTCGCGTTTGCCCGATTCGAACTCTGCAACGAGCTCGCTAATGGGGCGAGCCGAACCTACCTTGCCATCACGACGCTTAGCCTGCGGGTCATACCACGAGTTGTAAATCTGCAAGAAGATCCACTGCGTCCAGCGCACAAACTCGTCATCGGTTGTTGAAATCGAACGACGCTTGTCATGAGACAGACCAATGCGGGCGAGCTGGCGGCGCATGTTCGCAATATTGTTCTCGGTAGTGATACGTGGATGCTGGCCCGTCTGCACGGCGTACTGCTCAGCCGGCAAACCAAACGAGTCAAAGCCAAGCGTGTACAACACGTTCTTATCCTGCATGCGCTTGTAGCGCGCAACCGTGTCCGTGGCGATGTAGCCGAGGGGGTGGCCCACATGCAGACCTGCACCCGACGGGTACGGGAACATGTCTAGCAGATAGAACTTTTCCTTCTGGGCTAGCGGACCTTCAAGATCGCCTTCTGGGTTATCAGCCGCGAACGTCTGATTTTCCTGCCAGTATTCCTGCCAGCGGGCCTCAATTTGGGCCGCGAGCGCCGCGTCGTAGCGGTAAGGATTATCCCCTGCGGTTTGCATGCTCAATTTGACCTCGTTTCATCTGTCAATCCGACATTTACACTACCCCACTAATGGGGGTTCTTTAGAATCGGGTGGGGCGAAAAATGGGCAAGCATGTACCACAATGGAAGTATGACAATTTTTGAAAAAATTATTTCCGGTAACATTCCCGGCAAGTTCATCTACTCCGACGAAACTTGCGTAGTTTTTGCTGACATCTCCCCGGTTCGCCCCGGCCACGCCCTCGTGGTTCCACGTGAGGTGATCAGTGAGTGGACTTCCCTTTCCGACGAGGTAGCCGCGCACCTGTTCAACGTGGCCAAGCGCATTGGAGAAGCGCAAAAGAAGGCCTTTGGTGTGCAGCGGGCCGGCCTGTCCATCCTCGGCTTCGAAGTTCCCCACACGCACCTGCACGTCGTTCCCCTGCGAAGCGAGGCGGATATGAACCCGGCAAACGCGAAGCAGGCGACGAATGAGGAACTGACCGAGAGCACCGAAGCTCTGCGCGAGGCTCTTCGCGCCCTCGGGTATGGAAGCAATGTTCCCCCGCGCATCGATAGCGCAGAACTTGCCTAAGCCTTAGCCATTTCAAACGATTCGGCTGGTCGGGATGTTCCCGACCGGCCGAACTGTTTCAAAATCGTTAGGCCGATTCAGCGTTTTCTGGCGTCACTTTGATGCGCGCGGCCAGTGACGTGGAAATATCGAGCCGGGTGCTCTCCAGTTCCACAGTTACCTGGCCAGCAATATCCGCGCGCTCGACTACGCGTAGCTTCGCTCCGGGCAAGATGTCGCGCTGCTCAAAGTAGCGCAGTACTTCGGGCTCCCCGTCACGAATACGCACAATCTGCACGACCTCATCCAACGGTGCTGCAGGCAATGTGAAGCACGAACACCTGTGTACAGAGCCGTCCTTACCGGGAATCGGATCCCCGTGCGGGTCAAAACGGGGGAAGCCCAGAGCCTCATCAAGCTTGTCTATGAACCGGTCAGAAACCGCGTGTTCAAGCTCGTGTGCCTCAAAATGTAACTCGTCCCAGGAATAGCCGAGGGACTTGTACAAGAAAGTTTCTAAAATACGGTGGCGGCGCACCATCTCAATGGCTTCTTTGCGACCTGCTTCGGTGAGCCTGACCTTTTGATACGGCTGGTGATCCAACAGGCCTGCGTCCCTCAGCTTGCGCACATTTTCTGAGGCTGTGGAAGGAACAACCTCCATAATCGCAGCCAGTTCAGTTACGCTAACGCCCTCATCGTCCCACTCCTCTACCGAATAAACGGCCCGCAGGTAGTCTTCCCTAACGGTTGACAGCTCACGTTTGCCGGTCACAGGAGGCCTCCTATCTGTTCAGTCATTGTAAACAGCACGACGATAAACACCACTAGATGCAAGCATACGATTGTTGCCCACGAGTAGCGCAGCATCGTTTTGCCCGCTGCGCGTGTACCCTCGAATGCGGTCAGAGCTGCGGGGATGAGTATCGCGCTCACGATAATCGTTGCCGACCACACCACCATGCAGTACGGGCAAAGCGCAAAAAAGTTTGTTGCCGACTGGTACAGGAAGTAGCCCACAAAAACAAGGCCGCAGGCCGATCCCAGACCCAGCAGCATTGCTGCCGGTTTGCTCAGGCGAGTGCCGAGTAGCATCACCGCGCCGATTGCAACCAGCGCACCAAAAGCCGCGATTCCGAGCGCAGAATTGGGCACAGTGAGCAGGTGCGCCTGCGGCGACATCAGGGAACTGCCACAGCTGATCAGTGAATTAAGGTCACACCCGAGCGCGCCGTCAGGGTCTCGCAAGTGACCCAGCTCCGTTTCAAGTAGCCCAAGGGAAGCGAGCAATCCCATTGCCGCGCCCAAAATAACTACAGCAGTATTTATGAAGCCAACCGGAACGGAATCTTTAACAACCGCTTTATCCACGTGATTTCCTTACCTCGACTACCAAATACTACGAGATAGGGCGCTCCCCTCGCTTCTTTTGTACCAAAACGGCTGATGTGTCTAAGACCGCATTGGATGATTTTGCAGTCTTATTAAGAAACGCGTAAGGTTTTTATCTGCAGGCGCCGTTAGCTCAATTGGCAGAGCAGCTGGCTCTTAACCAGCGGGTTGGGGGTTCGATTCCCTCACGGCGCACCAAATTTCCCCGACTCCGGTCGGGGTTTTTTACTGCCCGCTGTGGAAACTTATCTGGGCCGGTCTTCGTAAAACGCCAAGACCGGCCCAGATAGTAGCTCAACACTCGAGAGCCATTAGCTACTTCAAGTTGTAGGTCATGTCTTCGAGTTCGACACCCTTCGTTTCTGGAATATGTTTAACAACCAGCCAGATCAAGATCGCGCCCACGACCGCATACGAGAAGTAGGTACCAGATAGGCCGATGTATTCCTTGGTGACCGGGAACAGGAAGGTGATTAGTGTCCCACCAATCCAGTTTCCTGCGGTTGCCAGTCCCAAGCCAGCGGTTCGGATCTGGTTCGGGAAGATCTCTCCCAGGAACACCCAGAGGACCACGCCCCAGGTACCACAGAAAATGATGTAAACGAGATGAACACTAACAAGGGCAACGAATGCCCAAGCTCCCGTCAGGTTGAGTGCGCCCGTGTCGGTGGTGGTTCCCTGAGTGAAGGTGATAGCAGCTACGAGCATGGAAACGAACATGCCAACCGCTCCCCAGAGCAAAAGCGGACGACGTCCGATCCTGTCAATCACCGCCATGCCAATCAAGGTCATAATGATGCCAATGACTGAGGTCAGGACAGGAATAAAGACAGATAGATTTCCAGTGAACCCTACAGTCGTCCACAGGTCTGTTGCATAGAGCAAAACGTTATTGATTCCAGCCATCTGAATTAGGAACGCAAAAGCGAGTGCGATCCAAACCACGGGGCGCAGGCCATATTTGTCGTCACGTAGGTCAGCAAACCTCGGCCGGTGACCCGAAAGCGAAGCACGAATCTCAGCGATGCGCCCCTTGGGGTCCGAATCTGAACCAACCGAAGCGATTATCTTTTCGGCGCGGTCTTCTTCTCCGATTGAGACGAGATAACGCGGAGATTCCGGCAACGAAAGAACGAAGAAGCCATACAGCAAAGCAGGAATTAGCTCACTGATGAACATCCATCTCCAAGTATGTAGCCCAAACCAAGCAACTGAGTCGGCCGAACCTGTCACTTTAACCAAAATGAAATTCGTAATAAAAGCACCGAAGATACCGAAGGCGATTGCCAGCTGCTGTAATGTTCCAAGCCTTCCACGCTTATCCGCAGGTGCGATTTCAGCAATGTACGCAGGAGCAATTACCGCCGAGATACCCACACCCAGGCCACCCAATAGGCGCCACCACGTCAATGCTTCGAAGCTAAACGACAAACCACTCATTAGAGCCGAGATAGCGAACAGAACCGCTGCGGTAACCATGACTTTGACACGCCCGATGCGGTTCGCAATTCCGCCCGCGATAGCAGCACCAACGGCAGCGCCCAAGCTCACGATTGAGACAACTAAGCCCGTCTGCCACGACGCTAGAGAGAACCCGGTGTCGGCTCCCGAAACGGATCCGATCGCCCCATTAATAACGGCTACGTCAAAGCCAAATAAGAAGCCGCCGAGCGCGGCCGCTCCAGCAATCTGCAGGAGTCTATTGTTCTTGCTCATAAGAGTTCCTTTCAAAGGCTTGAGTGTGAGCTAATTGGTGTGGCAAGAAAAGAACGTATTGTTTCCTTAACCCGCGTCCACGTAATGGTGTTTGGCACGGAGAGCGCACCATGAAAAGTACCCGGGAACATATGCAACTCCACGGGAACGCCCGCATCGGCTAAATCCTGGGCGAAACGCATGCCTTCGTCCCGAAGAGGATCGGCAGGATTGACAACGATGAGAGCCGGAGGCATCTTCTCTGCTACTTCCCGCGAAGGTACATAAGGCGGGACGGTGGTCGGATCACCCAGATAATGACGC
The DNA here is from genome assembly GCF_000758775.1 of Actinomyces sp. S4-C9. Lineage (NCBI taxonomy): Bacteria > Bacillati > Actinomycetota > Actinomycetes > Actinomycetales > Actinomycetaceae > Actinomyces > Actinomyces sp. S4-C9. The sequence continues at coordinate 58,749 of NZ_JRMU01000008.1, forward strand.
CATGCTGACGTTGAAGCAGCGCGTGTCCAGATTGGACCATCCTGATAGGTATCGAAAGACTTGGTAACCATACCCGGTTCGAGGCACGGCTCTAGCAAAACAATTCGATCGACATTCGCGTCCATCCCCTGTTCTGCCCCCAGTGCTAGAGCCTGCTGCGCCAAACCTGCGCCGGCCGAATCGCCGTAAACATAGAGCGGTATTTTCGGATAGGTTTGCGCAAGATAACGCAAAGAACTGAGGCAATCTAGAGCCGCAGCCGGCCAGGGGTGCTCTGGCGCCAAGCGATAGTCCGGGCTTGCGACAACCGCACCATCAAATACATCAATCAGCTCACTATTGCGAGCATCATCGTAACGGGCAGCACCAGCTATGTACCCACCGCCGTGAATTGAGAGAACAACAGATCGCGGATTACCTGGACGTTTCAGACATCGCAACACGAAACTGTCATTATCTGCCTGCTCCTCACCGCCCAGCACAACCTCATCAACTTCAACGCCTTCAGCCGGACTAACATCGGACAAGAGCTCTTCGCCGCGTTGACGCATGGTCAGATAGTCATCAGTATTTTGCTTCGGGGTCGCTTCAATAACATCTTTCAGTTCCGGCGCAATGTAGGGCTCAGGCAGAGGCCCGGACTTTGCGTAGCGATCGAGGAATGAGCCCACAAGGCGATAAAACTCTTCAGGTTGATCCCTGCGAACAGTATGCGAAGCGTCGGAAATCAGCACCGAGCTGATCTGAGAGCTTCCCAGGTTCTCAAGCTCTGAAAGCCCCTCTTTACCGAAGAGCACATCATCTTTGTCTCCCGTAACCAAAAGCGTGGGAACCTTGAGTTCCTTAAGCACCTCGCGACCGCGCATTCCAACGACGCCGGTGGCGGCAAAACGGCGATCCACCTGTGTCTTCCCCTGAGCCCACGCACCATATTCAGACGCCGGCCACGCCGTATACACCTTCATGAGTTCAGTGATGGCCTCACCGACGTGCTCCGTGACCAATTCTTGACGTTTAACCAACCCATCTGCTGCGTTGCGGTACAGCTCCCACTGCTCGTCCGTTAGAAGCGCGGGATCCTCGAGCACTAGCGCCTGGACTATTTCTGGAACATCACGAGCGATCACGGAAGCAACCGCCCCGCCTAGAGAGTGCCCCATGAGCACGACCTTGCGACTTGTGCTCTGCCTGGCTGCCTCCACTACAACTGAACGAATTTCAGCGACGATGGCCTTAAAAGGATCAGCCAGTTCGGCATCGAAGAAATGTCGCGATAAACCATGTCCAAGAGTGTCAAGCAGGTATATTTTCCACTCGTCTTTCCAATGCTGAGAAATGTCGGACAAAGACGCGGCGTTATCGGTCACGCCATGCAAAGCGACAATAACGCCCTTAACCTCGCGGCCCGATACCGAATACGATATTCCGTGATTAGCCATCAAGATTTCCTTAATCGAGAAACAAAGGGCACCAGCGCCCTAGGGTGACACAAACCACCCTAGGGCGCTGTATACTGGCTGTCAAGCACTGATTTATCGGAGGCCTCCTAATGGAACCAAAATACGCGAAGGTCTACGACGCTCTATTGGAGCGCATCGCAAAAATGAATCCTGGCGAGCGATTGGACAGCGAAGTCAAGCTCGCCTCTTCATTCAATGTTTCCCCAATGACCGTCCGTCGCGCGCTCATGCTGCTTAATCAAGACGGTCTAACAGTTGGTATTCCCGGACGGGGCACCTTCGTAACAGACCCCAAATCAACGCCCAACACGTCTCCTCTGGCCGCGGAGAACAGTTGGAATGCTTCAACTACACTCCTCACTTATCCCAGACTCGTCTCTGCACTACTTCAGAAGGCGGACGACACTGAACGGAAGCTCTTGAATACCACTGAAGAACCTTTTATTGCGCACATCCAGCGCTCTCACTACCTTGACGAGAACCATACAAAACTCGTGGGCATAGAGGTTGGAATTGTTAGAGGCGACGTCTTCCCAGGCATACTCGGACTTGATTTATCTCAAAACCTCAGCGAGCTTCTTTTAGGCGACCATTGGGAACCTAAACGAGAGATAACAACGTCGCAGACCATTCGCGCAACCATGTCTAACGAACTGGAAGCTGAACAACTACATATCGCCGAACCAGCGCCCCTGCTAGCTCTTGAGACCTCTTTTCTCGACGAAGCAGGGAAAACGTGCGCGGAGATCACAAGCAAGTTCCTGGGCGAGCACATCGAAATCACCCTCTAGAAGTTACGTAGACGCTGGCCAAAGTTATCGCCGGCGCAGTGAACCTACACTTCCGTCCTTAACCGGTTAAGCCGCTACCAGAGCGGCCTCGCGTCTGCGCTGTATACGCAGTGGCAAAAGTTCAGCTCCAGCCATAGCTGCAACAATCAAGGTCCCGCCCAAGATCAACCTGAAGGTCAGGCTTTCGCCACCGAACGCCACCGCGAAGGCTGCGGCGAACAACGGTTCCAACGTGAAGATAATCGCGGTTGAGGTTGGATTAATATGCGCCTGCGCCCAAGTTTGCAAGAACAACGCAAGCAAACTTGCCACAAACGCCATATAAAGCAGTGAGGCCCACTGTCCCGCAGTAGAAGGCAACGTAACACCACCGGGCAAAGCAAATAGGAACCCGAGGGCGCCCATACTAATCAGCTGAATCACCGTCAGGTCGAGTGCGTTCTCCTTACTGGTCCAGTGCCCTAACACCACGATGTGGAGGGTGAACATGAGAGCGCCGAGCAACGTCAAAAGCTCGCCAAAGCCAACCGCCAGACCATCCAGCGTCAGCACCATCAAACCACCCGTGGCGATCGCAATGCACCCCCACGTCACCCGAGGGATCTGCACCCCAAACATGAGCATCAAAACGACGGGAGTAAGAACCACATACATGCCGGTAATAAATCCAGACACAGAGGCGTCCGTGTACTGCAGACCAACCACCTGGAACAACTGGCCAAGCATGAAGATCGCTCCAAGCAGCATTCCCTTGCCCCAAAGATCCTTCGAGACCTTTTTCAGAGCACGATAGCGCACCGCCAATACCACAACTGCGGCAATAACGAAACGCGTTCCAAGAAAATCCAGCGGCGGAACAGCGCTCACAAGATCCTTAATCAGGAAGAAAGTAGAGCCCCACACGGCAGTAATAAAAACAAAGGCCAAGACAGCAAGCACAGTGGCAATCTTTTCTGAATCGAATCCTCGCCACCAGAACTTTTCACCGGAATCCCAGTTAAGTCCCATAAAAGTTGTAGTTGCTGTTTCTAACCTGTTTTCACCCTGCCTCAACACAGCTTCCCTTCAACTCATCGCAGAAAACACTAACGACTAAGTGATTATATCCAACTTAGCGGGCATAAAATAACCCCTTCAAAGTAGCCAAGCCGCGCGACTTCGTCTTACACTTCAAACTTCTCCAGTTCATATTTTGAGTTATTTTGCGCAATTTTTCGTTTGGCGGTGTTCCCAAGATCGCACTTTGCGCGTTTGTATTTTCAACTTCGCCAGTGTTATGATTTTCAAGTTGCATTCAAGAGCGTTCTTGGCAACATGCGCCGTTAGCTCAATTGGCAGAGCAGCTGGCTCTTAACCAGCGGGTTGGGGGTTCGATTCCCTCACGGCGCACTTTACATATCCCCATCAGCATTTCCGTCTTCACTGAGAGCAATCTATGGTGCGTCGTTTAACATCCGATGAAGAGCGCCTGATTAATGCTGTTCGTGCGCAACTAGCCTCGCGAAAGAAAACCCAGATTAACGACGAGGTTATCGAGCAAGTAACCCGCCTCGTAAAATCTCTCACCGGCCCCCGCAAATCGATCACCGACGCGGTTGGCCCCGTGTGCTCCACGGCAGACCTCGTTGATTGGATGGGCATTTCGCGTCAAGCCGTAAACAAAGCCGTTAAAGAGTGCCGCATTTTTGGTGTCCGCGAGGGCAACGGCTCGTGGATGTACCCCACCTGGCAACTCACGTCTAACTTCCAAATCGTAAACGGCCTACCCGAGGTTCTGGGCCGCCTTGATGGAGCCATCAGCACCGTTGAGATCGGCCGCTGGTTCATATCCGCACACCCCGAGCTAGAGGGGCTCTCCCCCGCCAAATGGTTGCAGCAGGGGCGCGAGGTACGAAGCGCCGTACGAGTTGCCGAACTCCTCGCCCGCAAGCACCGCTAGGTAGCCCGGCAACTCCTACAGCAAACTACTCACAGCCAAGTTCGCTGCGCAGACGAGCCACGTGGCCCTTCGCGCGAACGTTATACATCGCGTGAGTAACCTTCTTATCCTTGCCAATCACCACGGTGGAACGGATAACGCCGCGCACTAGCTTGCCGTAGTTCTTCTTCTCTCCAAATGCACCCCACGGCTCCATGACGCTCTTGTCAGGGTCCGACGCCAACGGGAAGTTCAATCCTTGGTTATCGCGGAACTTCTCCAGGGCCGGCATCTTATCCGGGCTCACGCCAATCACCGTGTAACCACAAGACTTCAAAGAAGACAGACTATCGCGAAAATCGCAGGCCTGCGTGGTACAGCCCGGCGTGGAAGCGCGCGGATAAAAGTAGACGACTACGCCCTTTGCGGCCTTTTCAAGCTGGTCGTACAAGCTGATTGTGCCTTCGGTCGAATCAAGTTCAAAATCTGGGGCCACCTGGCCCACCTCAAAACATGTCATGCCTCCATTGTGCACAAAGCCTGCGCAACCAGCGCGTTGAAAGCCGGATCTGGCCGCTATACGAAATCCTCAGTACGTCCCCACTGGGCCCGGCCCAGCTTAGACAGCGGGTTCAACTTCGCGAAATCAACCATGCCATCCTCGGCCATAATTTGGCTGGCCGTATGGATCGCCTTCACCTTGCCAATAGTGATAATCGCCGTTTCTACCTCTACGAAAGAGTGGACCTCGCACTCAACAGCAACGCGCGCGTCATCCAGCATTGGCGCGTTCACGTTCGGAGCCTTCTTCCACGTCATACCCACCGCGTCTGCCTCGGATACCCCGGCGGGAAACTCCTTGGATGTCACCGCAACCTTGGGCTGGTCATCCACGCTTGCAATATGCACCGTGAAAGCCCCCTCGCGCTTGGCGTTGCGACAGGAATCCTTCGGAGCGCGCGAAGTGAACTGGAACATCAAAGGATCCGTACAAACCACAGAAAATAGAGCATACGGGGCAAGGTTTGCAGACCCATCCTCGTTAAACGTTGCCACCCACGCGATAGGGCGCGGCACAACTAAACTCATTGCAAGCTTATAGCCATCAACCGGTGCTTCATCTTCCGGCTTAAAAACGACGCGTTCCACGTAAACTCCCCCATCCGTAGCAGCTCCTACCCACACAGGCTACATGGTTGGACGACCACCCGGTTACAAGGTGCCGAGGAAACGAAAAGCCCCGACCATAAGCCGGAGCTGAAACGTGCCCGAGAA
>NZ_JRMU01000009.1:0-43062 GCF_000758775.1 Actinomyces sp. S4-C9
TTAGCTCCACAACCACCCGGCTTAATAGGCCGGGTTTTTTAATGCCCGAGGTTGTCCGGGCGGTTGTCTAAAACCGGAGCCGATTGTGGAGCGCGATTTGGCAAACACTGCGGCGCTATGCAGCATATTCGTTCAGATTCTCTAACAAACACCACTTATGCACAGGTATATCCACACCTGGGGAAACTTACATACATGTAGTTTCCACAATGTTGTTCCTTGGAATCTCAGGTAGTTTAGAGTACTCAAACAGTAATAGAACCCGACCTGTGGAAAACCAGCAGGTCGGGTTCGAAATAGTTGTGGAAAGCTGTGTATAACTAGCTGTAGAACTGAGTAAGCCCCCAGTAGATCCCGTAGTTCAGGGCTAACAGCGCTACAAAAATCCCAACAGATGCCAACACCGTAGCGGTGGTTTGGCTCTTTTCAGTCTTTCCAGGTCTCGGTTTTGCCAGGCGAACCAAAATCCATGCAACCAGTGCGCCCGTGATCAAACCACCTAGATGACCTTGCCACGAAACTCCAGACACAACGAAGCCGTAAACAAGGTTCACGGCCAGCAAAACCACAATCGACGTTGTATCTGAGCCAGAGGCCTTTTGGAGCACGAAAATAGCTGCAAATAGACCAAACAGTGCGCCCGATGCGCCCACCGTTGCTCCCACTAGAGAAGTAGGATCAACAAACCCCCACGCCAGCACAAACAGGGATCCGCCCATTGCAGAAGCCGCGTACAGAACCAGGTAGCGCCCGGCCCCAAGGACCTGCTCCACGGGGTTACCAACGATGTATAGCGTCAGCATGTTCAGCCCTAAGTGCAACAGTCCGCCGTGCACGAGGGCAACTGTGAGTAGGCGCCACGGTTCGTGTATTGACCAGGCGGGCACATACATCAGCCAAACCTGGAGCGGCTTGTGAACCGTAGCGAGAAGCGAAACCGCGATGGTTATGCCAAGAATCCAAGTGGTGATGCTCTTGCCCTGCAAGCGATATGAGGGCCTGCGCAAGCGGGCGCGCGTGCTACTACTCGCGCACTCGGGGCAGATTGAACCTACTTCGGTATGGATAGTGCAGTCTGAGCAGGTGCCCCTTCCGCACCGTTTACATGTGGAAATGGCGGGGAGGTTAGGGTGACGAGGGCAGGCCACAGCGGGCTGTGACCTGCGTTCACCATAGCGTGGCTGGTCGCTCACTCTTCGATGTCAATCGTTTCGATTACAACGTCCTCAACTGGCCTGTCATTCATACCCGTTGGGACTGCGGCAATCGCGTCTACAACCGCCTTAGACTCGTCGTCAATAACCTTGCCGAAGATTGTGTGGTTACCCTGCAGCCAGGTGGTTGGAGCAACGGTGATGAAGAACTGCGAGCCGTTGGTGCCCCGGCCCATGCGCTTACCGGCGTTAGCCATCGCAAGCACGTACGGTTCGTTAAAGTTCAGCTCCGGGTGGATTTCGTCGTCAAAGTTGTAACCGGGGCCGCCAACGCCAATGCCAAGAGGGTCGCCGCCCTGAATCATGAATCCGGGAATAACGCGGTGGAAAACAACGCCGTCGTAAAGCGGTGCGTTGGTCTTTTCACCCGTTGCCGGGTGCGTCCACTCCCGCTTACCTTGCGCAAGTTCGGCAAAGTTCTTCACCGTAATCGGTGCGTGGTTGGGGAAAAGTTCAATGGCGATGTCGCCCATATTTGTGTGAATTGTTGCTTTCATACTGCAATTGTCGCAGATTTGTTTGGATATGTCTTTATTGATCACCCAAGATTAGCGGCCGGTTCATCCTGCAATGCGCGCGGTTTCAGTGCAAAATGGAAGGGATAGTGTTTCGCTAACGCGAAGCTGATTCTCAACGTAACGGAGGAAATGATGGGCAAGCTAGATACTAAGAAGCTCCATCGTGAGGCCGATGCCGCAGCTGAGGCCGCGATGCGTCATGGCGAAGAGTTTGTAACAAAGGCACAGAACCTGGCGCAAGAGGGTGCAGAATGGGTTGCTCCTCGCGCTCAGTACCTGTGGGATGAGACGGTTAAGGCAACCGCCCCGGTGCTAGAGGAAGCCGCGGATCGCGTTCGTCCCTACTTGGATGATGCTCAGGCTGTAGCCAGTGATTACGCCAAGCGCGGCGAGAAGGCTGCTCGTGCAGCATCTGCAGCAGCAAAGAAGGACGGTACTATCGCCGAGCGCGTACAGCGCGCAGGTGAGGCCAGCCGCAAGGAGCTCACAAAGCCGAAGAAGTCTGTTGCCGGTACGGTAGCCAAGACGTTCGGGTGGGCACTGCTCGGCACCGCGGCAGCGGGCGTTGGCTACCTACTTTGGCGTCGTTCCCAGCCGATTGAGGATCCTTGGGCAGAAGAGTACTGGGCGGACCTCGACACCGATGTTGACATCGTGGAAACCCCGGCAGAATCTGCTGAGGAAACCGAAGAGTAAGCCAAACTTAGCTTCTTCTATGAGGGAGGTTGAGGCCGCGGGCCTCGGCCTCCCTTCAAATTACAAACCCCTTGGTAGCTACAGCTTTACATCGGTAACAGGCATGCTAGAACCGGCCTAGAAACATAAAAATGGTGGGCATTACGCCCACCATTTTGCGTGAAACTTTAACGCCAGCGCAGTGTCATGAGGAATCCGGTCATCATGAAACCAAGGCCGATTGCGAGATTCCAGTTGCCAATGCCAGGAATGGGGAAGCGAGCTCCCGTCATGTACATGACGACCAGCCAGAGTAGGCCAATGATTAGCAAAGTTACGAACGTGGGAGCCCACCAAGACGGGGAGAGTGGGATGCCGTCAGTCCACGACTTGATTTCCAAATCATCCGAATGGGACGAGTTGGACGTCTTCTTGCGTTTTCTTGATTCAGGCACGCCTAATACCTTCCGACAGAGCCCTACCCGTACACTGGTTACATTGGATTGGGCAAATGATTAAAATCCTGTAATAGCGTACCAAAAGTAGCAGACATCGCGAAGAGGAGGGCTAGTGGAAAACGCGGATATGCGCGGCGCTCACCGTGGCGCGCACAGTCGCGGAGCTAACCATAGCCGCAAAACTCCTTTTTCAGAGCGCCTGAAACACTTTTTTGGCCGTGGATTCGTGCTTTTTCTAGCTGGATTGCTGTTTGCTGGTTCAATGACGTTGCGTCCTCCCGCTGGCTCGAGGTACGACTCAGATCTGTTGTCTCTGGTGGCCCGCAAAGAAGTTACCGTGAAAGAGCTATCTGCGGACAACGAGGACATGTATAAGCAGATTGACCAGATGATCGCGGCTGTTCCAGATCAGCCGCAACTGCCCATTTCAGAACGTACGCGTGTGGAGTTAGCCGGGCCAGGCGTCACGGTGACGTTAAATGACGCTCCGGTACCGGAACCATTACCGGAGGGAGTTGTGGCAGACGACCTCGTAATCCACCAGCAGGACATAGAGGCCGTTTTTAATGCTCTGCTAAGTGGCGGTGCAGAGGCGCTCAGCGTGCAGGGCCGGTTTGTGCGCGCCGATTCGAAAGTTTCATGCGTGGGCAATGTAATCAACATCGACGGTAAGCTCTACTCGCCTCCCTACGAGATTGGGGCGATTGGCGATTCCGCCAAAATGCGCCGCGCGCTCTCGCAGGATACACAGATCGCTATCCTGGGTGAGTACGTAGCTCGGTTCAACTTGGGTTACAGTGTTCGAGATGAATCAAACCTCAAAATTAGTGCCGTAAATCAACAGCCGGTATTCGACTTTGCGAAAGTGACGGCTAGCAATGACAACTAGGTCATACCCCAGCAGGCGCGCAGTGGCGCGCAAGAAACCAAGCCTGTTTATTAGGTTCATTGGTGTTCTTGGCGAGCTCATGATCACGGCTTCGCTTGTGATTGGGTTATTTATCTTCTGGCAGCTGTACTGGACTTCCTGGGAGGTCGAGGCGGACCGGGAGCAGGCGATCAGTGACTTTGAAGCGAAACTTCCAAAGGTTTCTGTCGATAAGGTTCCTCCGGCTCACACGGAGGCTCCGCCTGAGTTCACCCCGGTGGGTTATGGCGAAACCATGGGCATTTTGCACATACCCGTTTGGGACAACATGAAAGTTCCGGTGGTGCACGGAACGGCACAGTACCTGCTGGATCAGGCGCTGGGCGGACACTATGAGTTCACGCAATGGCCGGGCGAGGTTGGCAACTTCGCGGTCGCTGCTCACAGACGATCGTACGGTAACAACTTCCGTTACGTAGATACGCTCGAAGAGGGCACACCGGTGGTTATGGAGACCTCGAACGCATTCTTGGTATACAAGGTAGTGCAAAAAGAGATCGTGCTTCCGGAGCAGACAGAGGTTATCAACCCGGTTCCTGATCAGCCGATTGGCGCCACTCCCACCAAGCGAATGCTAACGATGACCACCTGTAGTACCGAGACAGGAGGTCAGTTTGGTAACAGTCACCGCTACATAGTTCACCTGGAGTTCCAACACTGGTATGAGCGTGATAAGGGCTTGCCACCTGAACTTAAGTCTGAGAAGGAGGGCGCATAAATGTATGCCGCTATCTTCCGCCTGCTACCGGGCCCAAAGTGGTTAAAGGTTGTCTGGTCGATCCTGCTGATTTTTCTAGTGGCCTGGCTACTTCTTGAGTTTGCCTTCCCGTGGGTGCAAGACACGTTTAACGTGGTTGACAATACGGTGGACGTGCCGGATGTGACAACAACCAGTACGTAAGTGTTTTAAGTAAGCAAATAGATGGGCGGCCCGTGACGTGAGTTCACGGGCCGCCCATCTATCCGTCAGGTTTATTACCTATTTTCAGAGGGTTGTTCCGTCGGTGGTTGTGGCTGCTCCTGTGTGGGAGGCTGCGTGGGCGCGGGTGCTTTAGAAACCGTGACGGTGATCGTCGTCCCCTTGGATACAGTTCCAGTTGCGGAAAGACTCATCACCGTCCCCTCCGCATAGTCTGCGCTCTCTTCGGTTTCAACGTTGGTGTTGAGGCCCAGTTCCTGCAGAGTCTGTAGCACTTCGTCGCGGGGGCGTCCAACCAGGTCTGTGGGCACGGAAACGTTGCCAGAGGCAACGAATAATGTTACTGACTCGCCTTCACTGATTGTTGCTCCGGCTTCGGGATCGGTTTTAATAACCCGCCCCTTCTCCTGTGAAGGATCGTCAACAGTGACAACGTCAGATACTTGCAGTCCCTTTTGCTTTAGTTGATCTCGCGCCTGCTGTTGGGTTAGGCCGCTGACGTCTGGAACCGTGGTGTCTGCGGGGCCTGAAGACAGAACCACCTTCACGGTGGTGCCCTTATCTACAATTGTGCCGGCTTCCGGGTCAGATGAAATGACCGAGTTTGCAGGAATTTCTGAACTTGCTTCCGTGCTTGCAATGGCAAACTCTAATCCGGCTTCTTTAAGTCTTGCGATTGCTTGTTCTTGAGTCTGTCCAACAACGGTTGGAACCGGAACTTGTTCTACTTCCGGCTCCGCGGAGTTAGTGGCAAACCACCACACCAGGCCGCCAATCATGGCAAGGGCAACAACGATAAGTAAAGCGATTGGCCAACGCTTCTTCTTGGGTTCCTCCTCCAAAGTGTCAATGCGCGCCATGGTTTGCGTATCGTAGGCGGGGGCCGGAGGTGGCATGGTTGCTGCAGGCATCGTCATGGTAGCAGGGGACATAACCTGCGTTGCTGGCGCCTGCCATGAGTCCGTTTCGGGGGCCATTACGAGAGCGCCGCGTGCCGCTCGATTGAGGTCGGCACGCATCTCTTCGGCAGAGCTGTATCTGTCGTCACGGTTTTTCGCTAAAGCCTTGAGGACAACTCGGTCAATTGAGTCCGGCACGTCACTGGTGATGGAAGAAGGTTTTGGCGGAATTTCTGACACGTGTTGGTAGGCCACGGCGACAGCAGAATCGCCCTTGAACGGAGGTTGTCCCGTGAGAAGTTCGAACAGTACACAACCCGTGGAGTAAATGTCAGAGCGGGCGTCAACCGGATCGCCGTGCGCCTGTTCCGGGGATAGGTACTGAGCAGTTCCAACCACGGCATTCGTCTGCGTCATAGTGGCTTGAGAGTCCGTGAGGGCACGCGCGATACCGAAATCCATGACTTTGATCTTGCCGGTGTTCGTCAGCATGATGTTGCCCGGTTTAATGTCTCGGTGAACCAGGCCGTGCACGTGTGAGTATTCGAGGGCTGAGAGCACGCCAGAGATGATCTCTACGGCCTCATCGATAGGAACAGGAGCTCCTCCTGCCAGGAGGTCGCGCACCGTGTGTCCTTCTACGTATTCCATAACGATGTAGGGCACGGAGACGGTTGAGCCGTCGGGTGTTGTCACGTCCTCTTCGCCAGTGTCGTAAACCGCAACTATGTTCGGATGGTTCAAAGACGCGGCAGCCTGCGCTTCGCGGCGGAAACGGGTTTGGAAAATAGAGTCTCGCGCAAGGTCGGTGCGGAGCATCTTGATTGCGACCACCCGAGACAGGCGCGTATCGAAGCCAAGATGTACCTGCGCCATGCCTCCACGGCCGATCATCGACCGCACTTCGTAGCGTCCGGCTAGGCGGTGGGTGTGGTTGTCAGCCATACTTGAACCTCCGTTGATGTGTTATCTGCCAGAATACTCGTAAATTGCCCGTGACTCGCTGTCGAGTTTGTGGAGCTCGGGTTGCTTTTGAAAGCAAACATGACTAGCAGTGTGACAATAAAAATGACAATTGCGACAACTAATAACTCTTGTAGTTGCACTTCGTAAGGGTCTGAGGATGAGTGTCTATATGCTCTGTTATTACCTGGCTGTCGCCGTGATTTAGGGGCGTATTGTGCCCGAGTGGGTAAGTAGCTTTTAGTTGCAGGTTTTGCGGTTCGGTTGTGTTGGTCAGATTTGAATGCGGGGGGCGCGTCAGATCGCAACTTTGTGGCAGTGGTTTTGCGTGAAGTGGCGATGTCAGTGCGTCTTTTGGTTGCGGTCTCGTTAGCGGATTGTTTCTTCGGGATCGAGGTGGTGAAGCCCGCGCGACCTCGTTCAAGGGCAGCTGTTGGCGCGTCAGGTAGCGAGACGGGTTTCGGATTGGTGGGGAGCCCAAGGGAGACAGCGGCGCTGGATAGTTGCTTCACGAGGGTGGCACCATCTTTAGGCCGATCTGATGGTTTCTTTTCCAGTAGCTTCATGACGATTCGCGCTAGCTCTTTGGGAACATCGTCGGGTAGCGGCGGGACTTCATCGTTGACGTGGGCAAACGCGACGTCCACCTGAGTTTTGCCGGTAAACGGACGCTTTCCAGCAAGTGCCTCGTAGGCGATAACGCCTAGCGCATACAGGTCGCCACTGTGGGTTGCGGGATCTCCCATCGCCTGTTCGGGCGGCAGGTACTGAGCGGTTCCCATAACCATGCCAGCCTCAGTCATGGTGGCTTGGCCAGGCGTTGTGGAAATGCCAAAGTCGGTGAGCTTAACCAAACCCTCGGGCGTGATGAGGATGTTGGAAGGCTTGATGTCACGGTGGACGATTTCGCGGTCCTTGGCTGACTGAAGTACGTATGCGGTTTGGATAAGGATGGGTAGTAGCTGGTCTGGCGCGATGCGGTTACCGCCACGCAGATACTCGTTGAAGGGACGGCCCTCAACGTACTCCATGACAATCCATCCGGTGCCATCCTCCTCACCGTGGTCGAGGACCGCAGCGATGTTGGGGTGTTGGATGCGCATGGCGTTGGTTGCTTCCATGCGTAGGCGCTGGAGGAAGGTGGCCTGGCCGGTGAGCTCTGGTTTGAGGATCTTCACGGCAATGTGTCGGCCAGTGACTTTATCTCGCGCGGTCCAAACTTCGCCCATGCCGCCCGTAGCAACCTGGCGGACAAGTTTGTAGCGCCCGCCCAGTACTTTTCCGCTGTAGTTACTCATTGGCAGACTCAACTTCCAAGAGTTGGCGGACCACTGGGCCGGCGTCAGTTCCGCCACCCACGTAGGGGTTGATGTCATCGCCCTGGATGGCTACGGCAACAACTACAGGGTTGTCATTGGCTATAAAGGCTACGGACCAGGCGATGTTGCGATCTGCCACCTCGGCCGTACCGGTTTTTGCAGCAACGGTGCGGTCAGGCAGATACATGGTCCCGCCCGTGCCGTACCGGGTGTCAACTACCGCAACCATCATTGTGCGCAACTGAGAGGCAACTTCGGGTGTGATTGGGGTGGAAAGAAGCTCTGGCTTAGTGGTGGTTTGAACCTCAAGATCGGCGTTTACTACCGAATCGATAAGGTACGGCTTCATCAGTTGACCATTGTTTGCCACCGCTGCAGCGATCATAGCCATTTGTAGAGGCGTGACTTGCACGTCGCTTTGTCCAATCGCGGCGAGGGCGGTTTGGGCCGGGTCCAAATCCTCGGGATATGCGGAGGGAGTAACTGGTAGTGGGATGGAAAGATCCTGCTCGAAGCCGAAGTCTAGGGCCTTCTGGTGGAGTTTTTCTGCGCCAACTGTTACCCCGCCCTCGGCAAAAGTCGTGTTGCACGAGCGTGCGAACGCTTCGGTCAAGGTCGGGTTGCCATCACCGCAGGCGAGGCCGCTAATGTTAGGCAGGTCGGTTTCTGTGCCGGGTAGGCGGTATGAGGCTGGGCCGCTCACCTTCGAATCTGGAGTCAGGCCGGATTCAAGCATTGCTGCAGCAGTTACAAGCTTGAACACTGAACCGGGCGCGTAGCGATCGCCGGCAATGGCACGGTTCTTGAGCGGTTTTCCACTGTCTGCGTCGAGCTGCTTGTAGTAGTCCAATGCCGCCGCCCCGTCTGGGTCGGCTAGCTTGTTCGGATCGTAGGACGGGGAGGAGTAGAGGGCGCGGATTGCTCCAGTCTTTGCCTCGATGGCAACAACGGCTCCTTCGCGTCCTCCAAGGGAAGATTTAGCAGTTTCTTGGAGAGCGGCGTCGATGGTTAGGTTGACGCCGCCACCACGCCGCTCCTGGCCGGTGAGCAGATTTTGGAGCCGCTGGGTGAAGAGGGAGGGTGCGTCGCCCTCAAGAATGTCGTCGGCGGCGGATTCAAGACCGCTGGATGACCCGAGGTTTGTGGAGAACCAGCCGGTGAGGTGCCCGTAGAGGTCGCCGGCCGGGTAGCTGCGGTTGTACCTGCGGGAGTCCGGGATTTTCACTGACTCGGCGATTGCAGTGCCGTTCACGATGATGGGGCCTCGGTCGCGTTCCGCGGCATGTAAAATGGTGCGCGAGTTGCGCGCGTCCGCGTTAAGTTCGTGCGCCTTGTAGAACTGAATGTAGGTGGCTGCTAGCGCCAGCGAACACACCATGGCGAACAGGATGATGTAAAGCTTACGGATTTGATCGTTCATTTGGCGCCTCCCGCAACATCATTGGGGATAGCAACCGAGGTTGGGGGACGACGCGACGCGTCGGATATGCGTAGCAATAGGGCCACGGATATCCACGAGGCAACCATGGACGAGCCACCTTGCGCGAGGAAGGGCGCGGTGAGTCCCGTGAGTGGAATCAGGCGGGTGATGCCGCCGAGTACTACGAATAGTTGGAGTCCGAGCGAGAAGCTGATGCCGGTGGCAAGTAGTTTGCCAAATCCGTCGCGCACACCGATTGCGGCGCGCAGTCCGCGCTCGATCAGGATTAGGTACAAGAGCAAAATGGCCATCAGGCCGGTGAGGCCAAGTTCTTCTGCGAGGGAAGAAAGGATGAAGTCAGACTGCGCGAAGGGCACTAGTTGCGGGTATCCGCGCCCCCAGCCGGTGCCGAACAATCCGCCTGACGCCATGCCAAACTGGCCTTGCACTACCTGGTGAGAACCGCCGATGGCGTTGTAAATGTCGTTGTCGTACGCGTGTAGCCAGATAGTGATGCGCCGCCCAACGTGGGGGAAGGCTTGGATTGCGAAGTAGGCGGCTGGTGCGAATAGTGCCGCGCCGATGATTAGCCAGGAAACGCGAGCGGTGGCTACGTAGATCATGGCGATGAACAGGCCGAAGAATAGTAGCGAAGTGCCGAGGTCACGCTGCAAGACGAGCACGAGGATTGCTACCAGCCATGTGAGCAGGATGGGGCCGAGGTCGCGTGCGCGAGGCAGGCGGATACCGAGGAACTTTTTACCCCCAACGGTGAGCATGTCGCGGTTGGTGACGAGATATCCAGCGAAGAAGATGGCGAGGGTGATTTTTACGAACTCGGCAGGTTGGACGGAGAACGGTCCGAGGTAAATCCAGATGCGCGCACCGAAATGTTCTTGTCCAAGCCCGGGAATGAGGGGCAGGATGAGTAGAACGATGGACACGAACATGGCGATGTAGGTGTAGCGGCGCAGGTTTCGATGGTTGTGTACGAGGATGAGTACAACTGCACCGGCCAGTAGCCCCACGGCTACGAAAATCAGCTGTTTCATACCGACAATCGGGTATTGCGATTCTGGTGGGAGGTTCTCGTTTAGCGCCTTGTAAGACATGTCGAGCCGGTAAATCATGGCGAGGCCAATGCCGGTCAGTCCGACAGCCACGGGCAGGATCACTGGGTCGGCGTGTGGAGCGAGTTTTCGCACCCCAAGGTATGCAACGGTTGAGAATACGACGAGGATTACCACGTGCCAAAGGATGTTGGCGGGTAGCTCATCGGTTCGATTGAGGGAAGTGAGGGCGTAGCCTCCCAGGCCCGCGGCCGTGGATAGGACAAGCAGGAGCAGCTCTAGGATGGGCCGCGATCTTGGAGGGGAGATCGTTACGGTTGCCATTAGCTCTCCTTAGTGGCAGCCGTTGTTGGCGAGCTAGTTCCAGATTCGGATGGCGTAGTTTCGCCTGTTTTATCATTCTGCTCAGTTGTCGAAGTTGTCTTATTGCTCTCAGCTGTGCGCTTCAAGGACTCAACATACTGGTTGATTTCCTCCATTGAGGATCTGCGTACAGGCTCTTGTAGGCGCGTGCGTTCAACGGGGAGGAGATCTGCAGCCTTGAGCTCGGTTAGTTCAACTGGATGAGACAACTCGAACGGGCCAACCGCCTGCGGAATGCCTTGGAATATGACAACCTGGTCTTCCACCAATTGCGCGTAATACTGGGTTTGTGACCAAACGTATCCGCCCCAAGCGCCCAGAATCACCAGCGTTGCAACGATAAGGGCGAAGAAGGGTTTAACCCAGGATTTGGGTTTCAAGTCTTCGGGTTCTTCCTCATCGAGGATGGTTTCGCGCGGCGCAAGGTTGGCGGCGCGTGCGGCAGCGCCCCCGCCTCCGCGGCTAGGAAGGTTGCGATCGACCGCTGCGGCGCCCACTACCTGGGGGGTTTGCGCGTCGATGGAACCGGCAGGAACGACGTCTGCGATCACGCACGTGATGTTGTCGGGCCCGCCCCCTCGTAGGGCAAGGTTGATTAGCTCCTCGGCACATTCGCCAGGATCGTCGATGGTGGATAGCGTTTCGATGATTGTGTCGGCGGAAACTACGCCGGACAGCCCGTCGGAGCACAGCAACCACCGGTCACCCACCACGGCTTCGCGTACGGATTCGTCGGGCACAACGTCAGAGCCAGAGTCTCCAAGAATGCGTAGCACGATCGAACGCTGCGGGTGGTTTTCAGCCTCTTCTGGCGTGATTTGTCCGGTTTGGATTAAGTACTGCACAAACGAGTGGTCGGTGGTGACCTGCGTGAGGTTGTCGCCGCGAAGAACGTATGCGCGCGAATCACCGATGTGTACCATCGCAAGTTTTGACCCTGATCTCATAAGGGCAATACACGTGGTGCCAAGGCCTTGCAGTTTCGGGTCGTTCTTGGAGCGTTCAACCAGCTCCTCGTGCGCGGCATTCAGGGCGTCGCGAAGCAGGGAAAGCATTTGCTCGGCCGGATGGTCGTCCGCATCGAGGGGGGCGAAGTGGGCGACGGCCACGGATGATGCGATGTCTCCGCCCGCGGGTCCGCCCATGCCGTCGGCTAGCAGGAGCAGGTGCGGCCCGGCATAGCCGGAATCCTGATTGTTTTTACGCACGAGGCCCACGTCGGACCTGGCGGCGAAGCGGAAGTCAACTGCCATTAGCTCACCAGCTCAAATGTGGTTCTACCAATGCGAACGTTAGCGCCAAACGTGAGGCGGTGGGGCCGGTCGATGCGCTCGTCGTCAACGAACGTGCCGTTTGTGGAGCCAAGGTCTTCAACCCACCACCCTTCATCGTCCAGGTGCAGGCGGGCGTGGCGCGAAGACGCGTATTCGTCGTCGATCACAAGCGTAGAGGCAGGCGAGCGGCCGATGGTGATGTCCGCATTACCTAGCTTCATGGTGGTGCCAACCAGGGGACCTCCGGTGATAAGGAGTTTGGTTGGCGTTGCGGGGGCTGCACCGCGTTTGCGGCGCCGTTTAGATTCAGCGAGGTGCTTGTCAGCCTCTTTGCGGCCCGCGCCGCGCGGGGTGACCACGGTTCCGAAGATGTCTTGGCGTAGCAGTGAGACAGCTCCGAGCGCCACCGCCCAAAGTAGGAGGAGATACAGGAGCCGGAGCAGCGTGAATGCCAGGTCAGAAGCCATCTACGTGTATTGCTCCTTTGCGGCAGATGTCCAAAACAGGATGCGCGTGCGTCCAATCACCAGCTGATTTCCGTCCACCAGTGTGGCGGCGTCTACCTTGTGTCCTTCGACGTAGAGGCCGTTTGTGGAACCGAGGTCGGAAGCGATCACGCCGTCCGGGGTTTTGCGTAGTTCGAGGTGGCGGCGGGAAACTCCGGAGTCTGAGATGGTGATGTCGGCTTCGGCTCCGCGTCCGAGGATGGTGACGGGCTCTGTGAGGATCCAGCGTTCACCCTCTACGTCGATGATCGGGTTGGATTCGGTGGCAACTTGGCTGGTGGCTGGGGCTACCGCCCCGCGTTTGGTGCCAACTTCGATTTCGAGTTCACCCGTGAGCTCTTCAGGGCCTTCCTCAATATTCACGTCGATGGGGCCGACGAGGGCGAAGTTGTTTTCTTCGGCGTGTTCGCGCGCAGTGTTTTCGACCTCGGTGGCGAGGACGTCAATGCCAAGCTCTTCGAGTCGCTTCATGTCGGCGGGGGCGACGCGGACGGTGTACTGGTTTGGGGCGATGGCCCGATCCCGGGAATATTCCTGGATGTGGTTGTCCATGGCGCTGCGCACCGCCGAGCTGACGTCTACAGGTTTAAGTTCAGAGCGGAAGATCCGGGAGAAGGTACCTTGCACGCCCTTTTCGATTGCTGATTCGAATCGGTCAAGAAACCGCATTGTCCACCCCCAATAGGTAGCTCCATGGTTTTGCTACAAGCTCGGAATCTACGCTACTACTTTGGCCATATTATAGCGATTGAGCGAGGTTGGCTGAATTTGCCTCACAGGTTTTGATTTTATATGCTGATCTAGCTTTAGCCCGGGTGGCGGAATTGGTAGACGCGCACGGTTCAGGTCCGTGTGCCCTTGCGGGCATGGGGGTTCGACTCCCCCCTCGGGCACGATTGTTATGTTTCGGGACATCGTTCATACGGTGTCCCGACATTTTTTATGCTTTGGCGCTTTGATGTGCCCCGTCATCGTTCCGTTTTTGGGCTGGTAGTTTCCGGTTATCGCCACGCGCTCGCGGTAAACGCGATGGTGCACGAAGAGGCAAACAGGTACTACAACTAGCGCCCAGGCGCCCTTCCGCCACCTCGGCGCGTTGCCGCGCCGGAGATTAGCCCGAAGCCTCCCTCCTGCGAGCGAGTGTGTGCTGCGTCATACTGGAAGTGTCTCGATTGCAAACGGATGGGTGAGGGACATGAGCGATTCGCTGGTTAGTTGCAGGTTTCTAGGTGCGGCTGGAACCGTGACCGGATCGAAGTATTTGCTTGAAATCGATGGCCGTAAAGTACTGGTTGACGCGGGCATGTATCAGGGTGAGAAGAAATGGCGTGTCAAGAACTGGGAGCCGTTCTCTCCAAGCCCGCAAACTATTACCGATATTTTGGTTACACACGCTCACGCTGACCACGTGGCCTACCTGCCGGTGCTTGTGAAGCAGGGTTTTAGAGGCTCGATATGGGCTACGAGGGCAACTATAAAACTCGCTGAGATAGTCCTGCGCGATGCCGGCAATCTACAGGTGAATGACGCGAAGTCAGCGAAAAAGGGCGGCTACTCTAAGCACGAGAATCCGTTGGCCCTCTTCACTCCAGAGGACGTGGAGAAGACGCTACAGTATTTCCGCCCCGTTGAGTTCGATACCGAAGTTGATTTTGGAGAGTTCTCCGCTCGCTGGGTGCCGGCCAGTCATATCCTCGGGTCGGCTTCGATTCTGATAAAGACTGGGGGCACGCGGATCCTCTTTTCTGGCGATCTGGGCAGGGAGAACCCGTACCTGCTGAAGCCGCGCGGGAAAACCCCGGCAGCGGATTGGGTGATTATGGAATCCACGTACGGTGACCGGCTACACGAGGTTGCCGAGGTGTCGCACGAAGAAATGGCGCGCGCGATCCGTGACACCGCGGCGCGGGGTGGAAAGATAGTGATTCCCGCATTTGCGATTCACCGTACCGAGTCGGTGCTCGCCCAGCTGGTGTCGATGATGCGCGAAGGGCGAATCCCGGATTTGCCGGTGTTTGTGGACTCGCCGATGGGTCTGCGCGCCCTCAGCGTGTACGAGGAGTTTGCGGACGAAGAGATGCGCAGCGGTATTGATAAGGAAGACTTCCTGGGCATTCCGCAACTGAAACAGATGCTGAGCGTGGAGGATTCGAAGAAGATCAATGATTTCAAAGGTTCGTGCATCATAGTGACATCCTCGGGAATGTTGGAGGGTGGTCGCGTTTTGCACCACCTGCAAAGATTGCTACCGGACCCAAAGAACTGCCTTATTATCACCGGCTACCAGGCTGTGGGCACCCGCGGTCGAAAACTGCTTGAGGGCGCGGAATCGATCAAAATGCACGGCTGGTACGTGCCGGTTCGCGCTGAAGTTACGCAAGACCGCGAGTTCTCTGCGCACGCCGATCGCGACGAACTTTTGCGTTGGGTTGCGCAGGTCGGTGAGGGCGATGACGGCGAGGCGGGGAAGGCCCCGCACGCAGTGTTCTTGACGCACGGCGAGCCGCGGGCAGCCCAGGCGCTGGGCGAGCGAATCAAGCAGGAGCTTGGCTGGAATGTGGTTGTCCCGCAGTTTGGCGAGGTTGTGAGGCTTGCGCCAAACCCGGACTGGGTCAGGGATTAACGCAAGCCACCTCTAGATCTGCAGCTAGTCGTGGCCGCGTAGCACGGCTTGCAGTCTTGGGTCCTCCAAGTAGCCGTCCAACACGTTGCGCGCCACGGCAATCGAGTCAACTAGCGGGTGGCTTGCAATAGCGTGCCAAGCGGCTCCCCCGTTGGACTCAAAGAATGCGCGTAGCAGTTCTTCTTCCACGGCCTTGATCGTTGAGACGAGGCCAAATTCAGGGCCGGTCAAGGGCTTTACCTGATGCGGGTGGATGCCGCCGGCGTCAACGGTACAGGGCACCTCTACAACCGCAGATTCGGATAGTCCCGGTACCAGCAGGCCGTTCGGGCCATCGCTGTTTGCCACGTTGAGGATCATGGTTGCGGGCTCGCCCTTGGTGATGGCTTTCATGATGTTGAAAGCAACCTCTTGGTATCCACCGCCCATGTCCTCATTGCGACGCCCGGCCCGCTCTTCCTCAGGGCGCGATTCGGCCATGTACGTGGCTTCGCGTTCGTTGTGCGTGGCCTGCCACAGCTCGGCTGCCCGCTGCGGGTTGGCTGCCGCTGCCTCGTAAAACTTTTCTTGCTGAGTGCGCAAGAACTCCCCGCGCGTCTCATGCTCGTCCAGAATGCGTTGTAGCGATTCGCGCGCGTAGTAGTAGTAGAACAGGTACTCGTTAGGTAGAGCGCCAAGGGTCCGAACCCAGTCGAAGCCGAGAATGCGGGCCTCTTCAATATGATCCAGCATTTCGTCGGATGCGAGAAGCTCTGGCAGACGGTCAACTCCGTCAACGCGCAGTTCGCGCAACCAGCCGAGGTGGTTTAGGCCGACATAGTCAAACTCGACCTCGCTTGGCGAAACGCCTATCGCCGCGCACGCTTTGCGCATAAGGCCGATCGGGGTGTCACAGATGCCAACAACGCGATTGCCGAGCACCGTGCGCATTGCTTGCGTGATGATGCCGGCCGGATTGGTGAAGTTGATGACCCACGCGTTTGGCGCCACTTCGCGCGCAGTCTCCGCTAAACGCATGGCCTCCGGCAGTGTGCGCAACGCGTAGGCATTGCCGCCCGGGCCCACCGTTTCTTGTCCAATAACGTGATTAGAAAGAGCCACTCGCTCGTCGCGAACACGCCCATCGGTGCCGCCCACGCGGATTGCTGAAAATACGAAGTCTGCGCCAGTAAGCGCCTCGTGAAGATCTGTGGTCGCAGTGATTCGAGGCAGGTTAGGCCGATCAGAATACAATCCGCGAATCACGTTTTCGATGACGCCCATTCGCATAGTGGAAACGTCATACAATGCTACGTCAGTGATCTGGAATACAGAATCGTGCTTTGAGAGGACGTCCAGAACTTGAGGGACGCGAAATCCGCCGCCTCCAGCGATCGTTAGTTTCACGGGCGAACACCTTTCAGATCGAAGGAAAAGCAAAGTCGCTTGCGCATACCTTCTTATTTTATAAAGTCTGCACGCACACGTTAACTATCCAGTTTGGGATGCGCAGATTGTTTGTCATGAACGAGACGTCGGGCGATACTGATCGAAACGGTACGCAGAAGGAAGCAGGCTGTATGTCTACCGGTGCAATAGCGGTTTGTGGCCCAACGTTCTTGGACGTGGTGATGGCTGGGATGCCACATGCTCCAGTGCTGGGCGAGGAGATGTGGGTTGAATCTTCGGCGCTCACCGCAGGAGGGGCCGCCAATCAGGCGGTTGCCGTGGCACGGCTGGGGCACCCGGTAGAGCTGATAACTCGCCTCGGAAATGATCGTGCGGGTCAGATTGTGCGGTCAGTGCTTGAAGAAAACAAGGTTGGCACCGCCTATGCCACGCCCGTTGAGTGCCAGTCCGTAACTGTTGCGCTGGCGTGGGACGCAGACCGGGCAATGGTCACCCACGGGTCGGATGAAGGTGGCGTGCTACCGGAGCGCTTCACTCCTTCCGTGCTAATCGCAAACCTGCGCGCGATCGACAAGAATGTTGAAGTCGTGAAGCAGTGGCGCGCTCGGGGCACGAAGGTGATTGGTGACGTCGGTTGGGATTCTACGGGCGCGTGGCGCACCAGCGACCTGCTCCCGCTTGAACACTGCGATTATTTTGTTCCCAACGAGACCGAAATCCTGCACTACGCCCGCTGTTTTGATGTTCGCGAGGCCGTTTCAATGATCGGTCAGCTGGTGGAAACTGATGCGCGGATAGTTGTGACAAGAGGCGGTCGTGGCGTGGTCCTGGGGCCGGATAACTACCAGACTTTGCCCGGTATTTCGGTTGATGTTGTCGATACAACGGGGGCGGGGGATGCTTTCAGCGCCGCACTCGCCGTAGCCGTTGCTAATGGGGCAACGGACCGTGAGGCGGTGTCTTTCGCCCTCCTCCTAGGCGCACTATCGGTTGCCAAGGCGGGAGGAGCTGGTTCTACTCCTACCGCTTCAGAGCTTGCAAAAAGGATCGAAGAGCTCGATATTCCTGGATCTTACGATTTAGAATTCGTTCATCGTTTTGTAAGAACATTCGGGTTTAATAACCAAAGCGTTTCGTGAAATGAAACTCTATAGCAGACGGAGCAATTTTCGAAAGGGGAGGGCGATGAGGCCTGCAAAGTTTATTGCACCTGCTGCAGTTGCGGCTGTGGTGCTAATGCTTGGAGCATGTGCTCCCGGACCTTCTAACGAATCGAGCCCCAGTGAGGGTGGTGCGTCAAGTGAGGTCATTACGGATATTTCGAGCTTGCCTGAGCAGACTCTGACGGTTTGGGACCAGGAGGTTCGCGGAGGCCAGGACGAGCAGATGAAGCGCCTGAATAAGGCGTTTATGAAGAAGTATCCAAACATCACCATTGATCGGGTTTCGCAGTCGTTTGATGATCTGCAAACCACGCTTCGCCTCGCACTTTCGGGTGATGACGCGCCCGATGTTGTGGAGGCAAATAATGCGCGGTCGATGATGGGACAGTTTGTTTCGGCTGGACAGATCATTCCGCTGGATCCATGGGCGGATGCTTACAAGTGGCGGGACCGCTACTCTGACAGCATTCTTTCTTACTCTTCCTATTCGGCTGACGCCACGAAGTTTGGTGAAGGATCGCTTTACGGCTTGCCGCAGGTAGGCGAGGTTGTGGGTGTTTTCTACGCGCCTTCAAGACTTGAAGAGTTGGGTCTGCAGGTACCGAAGACGTGGGATGAGTTCAGTGACCAGTTGAAGACCATTAAGGATGCGGGAAAGACGCCGCTAATGCTCGGTAACGTAGATAAGTGGCCTGCGTTCCACCTGTTTGGCGCGGTTCAGGCCGCTCACGTTCCGGCAGATCAGGTGCGCCCACTTGGTTTCGGTAATGCGGGTGCTACGTGGAAGTCGGATGAGAATGTTGCGGCAGCGAAGCAGTTGCAGGACTGGGCGACGTCCGGTTACTTCAACGAGGGCTTCAACGGCGTTGATTATGACTCGGTCTGGCAGAGCTTTGCCAAGGGCGACGGCGTTTACTTGATCGCCGGTTCTTGGCTCGCTCCGGATCTGATGGAGGCGATGGGTGACGACGTCGCATTCATGGCCCCGCCGATGGCTGGCGATAAGCCGGCAACAACCGGCGGCACAGGCTTGCCGTTCGCGATCACGTCTTCGGCAAAGGATCCGAACGTAGCCGCGGCATACATTGACTTCATCACCACTGATGAGGCCATGCAGGTGCTTGCCGACACGGGCAACGTGCCGGTTAATGACGCTGCGAAGTATGCGGGTGGCACCAAGGGTGTTGTGGCAGACGTTTTGAACGTGTTCACAACCGTTTCCGAGGAAGGCGAGATTCTGCCGTATCTGGACTACGCAACTCCGACGTTTAACCAGACGCTTGGTGATGCGTTGCAGCAGTTGATGGCGGGATCGATGACTCCGGAGGCGTTCTTGGATGCTCTGGAGGCGGACTACTCCGGTTTTGTGAAGTAGGCACATGTCAACGGTTTCAAACGATCCGCGTGCAGACTCAAAGAGTGGGGCTGCGCGCGGATCGGCCGTG
The DNA here is from genome assembly GCF_000758775.1 of Actinomyces sp. S4-C9. Classification (NCBI taxonomy): domain Bacteria; kingdom Bacillati; phylum Actinomycetota; class Actinomycetes; order Actinomycetales; family Actinomycetaceae; genus Actinomyces; species Actinomyces sp. S4-C9. The sequence goes on from NZ_JRMU01000009.1 coordinate 19,147, forward strand.
AAATTTAGCCAGACTAAGCGAGGTAGTAATACGCTGGCCGCTCTGGCTTTGATGGCCGTGCCTTTCGCCGTATATGCGGCGTTCATGCTCTACCCGTTGATCCGCGTATTCCAGTTGTCTTTGTATAAGTGGGATGGGCTGGGCTATTCAACGTTCGTAGGCTTTTCTAACTACATTGAGACGTTTTCAAATCCGCGGTTGTTGGCGGCGTTCTCACACGCGCTAATTTTGATCATTTTTTATGCGGTTATTCCCCTGTGCGTGGGCCTGGTTTTGGCGTCGCTGTTGACAAGGTCGCAGATTCGCGGCCTGGGATTTTTCCGCACGGTGGTGTTTTTACCGCAGGTGATCGCAATGGTGGTGTTAGCGATTGCGTGGCGAGGAATTTACGCCCCGGACGGGCCAATTAACGGGTTCTTGCGTGCGATTGGTTTGGGATCATTGACGAGGGCGTGGCTGGGTGATTTCACGTTTGCTCTGCCCGCGGTGGGCTTGATCGGTTCGTGGGTGAGCCTGGGCCTGGTAACGGTGCTTTTGATGTCTGGCATGGCTGCGATTCCGCGTGATTTGTATGAGGCTGCGATGCTTGACGGTGCGGGCAGGGTGCGTCAGTTCTTCGCAATAACTGTGCCGTCGGTTCGCGCGGAGATCATAGTGTCTTTGACTTTGACGATTGTGGCGGCTTTGAAGACGTTTGACCTCGTGTATGTGACCACATCGGGCGGGCCGGGAAGTGCTACAACCGTGCCGTCTTACGAGGTTTACTATCAGGCGTTTCGAATTGGTGAGGTGGGAACAGCCTCGTCGCTCGCAGTGGTGCTGACGCTGGTGATCTTTTTGATTAACTTGGCCCTCAACCTGGTGGGGGAGCGTGAATAATGAGACCCTCGCGTACGGAACAACTGATTAATTACGTGGTGCTCACGCTGTTTGCGGCGGGAGCGTTGGTGCCCATTTTGCGGATTCTGGTGCTGTCATTGCAGCCGGAGTCTTTTGGCGGGCAGGACTCATTCCATTTTGAGAACTACGCGGCGGCGTGGGAGCAGGGGCGCTTTTCGGTTTACATGCGCAACTCGATAATGGTGGCGTTGCTGGTGGTGACGGTGGCGCTGGTGTTGTCGATAGCTTCCGGCTATGTTTTGGGCGTGTTGCGCCCGCGCGGGGAGAAGATCTTATTCTTCACTTTCTTGCTTGGGATCATGGTGCCGTCTGAAGCAATTGTGTTGCCCTTGTTTTTCGATTTGAGGTCCCTGGGGCTTACGGACACGATTTGGGCTATTGCACTTCCCCAGATAGCGCAGTCACTGGCTTTCGGAACGTTTTGGATGCGCGCGTTCTTTAGGAGCGTGGATAGGTCTTTGATTGAAGCCGCGCAAATAGATGGGGCCGGAAATTTGCGGATTTTGAGGTCGGTTTTGGTGCCGATAGCCGTGCCAACGGTGGTTACGCAGGTGGTGCTGACGTTTATGTGGACGTGGAATGACTTCCTGATCCCGTTGGTCATGTCGCCATCGGGCAAGATGCGCACCGCACCGTTGGGGTTGGCGTTCTTCCAGGGCCAGTACACGCAGGGTTCGAGCCTGCTGGCTGCGGGTGCTGTGCTGGTAGCTTTGCCGATGGTGATTTTGTACTTTGCCCTCCAACGCCATTTCATGGCTGGTATGACAGATGGGGCAGTGAAGGGCTAGATTCGCAGCCTTTTACGAGCCGTAGGCAAAAATCGCGTTCATCAGATGGCTTTTGCTGGGCATGGGTAAGCTTTCAGGTATTGGAGGATTAGTTATGCGTGTTCCACTTTCTATTTTGGATTTGTCGCCGGTTTCTGCTGGTTTGGGTAGGCGCCGGGCGCTGGATGATTCGCTTGAGTTGGCGCGCCTTGCGGAGAGTGCGGGATACAAGCGGTATTGGATGGCGGAGCACCACGGTTCTCGTTTGTTCATGTCGTCGGCTACCTCGTTGTTGTTGGCACGGGCAGCGGAGCACACCTCCACGATTCGTTTGGGTGCGGGCGGCGTGATGTTGCCAAACCATTCGCCGCTAATGGTTGCGGAGTATTACGGTACGCTCGCAACGATTTACGGTGACCGGTTTGATTTGGGGCTTGGCCGCGCGCCGGGCACCGATCCGGTGACGGCCTCGGCTCTGCGGCGCGGAAGCGGCCAGTTGGATGATTTCAGTGTTGATGTGGCCCAGCTGGTGCAGTATTTCCAGCCGAGCCCGGTTGACGATTTTGGTCTTGCTGGAGCGGAGGCCGCGGCGTTCGGGCTGTCTCCAAATCTCGCCTCGATCCGCAATAGGATTTTGGCGATTCCAGGTGAGGGAACCGAGGTTCCGCTGTGGATGCTCGGATCTTCGCTCGGTGGCGCCCAGGTGGCGGCCGCGCTGGGCTTGCCCTACAGTTTTGCGTCGCATTTTGCACCCCAATACTTGCGTAACGCGGTAGCGACGTACCGCGCGAACTTTAACGCGGAGGCTCCTACGGCCCAGGTGGATCGCCCGGTCTTCATGGCGGGCGTGAATGTGCTGGTGGCACCAACTCGGGAGGAGGCAAACTACCTGTTCACCTCTTACACGGATTGGAAGGATGGGCTCAGCAAGGGCAAGAATGAGCCGCTGTCGAAGCCTAATGCGGCTTTGCAGTATGACGTTGCAGCGCAAGGTTTGAACACGACGGCCGTGGTGGGCTCGCCTGACGATGTGGTGGAGTACCTGGATAGTTTTGTGGAGCAGTTCCGTGTGGACGAGCTGATTGTTGTCTCTTACGCGTGGGATCCTGAGCTTCGCCGTCGGTCTTTCCAGCTTCTTGCTGACGCGTGGCTGGAGCGTGAGTGAGTTAGACGCGCCCACCCCACATCGCGGCAGGCTAGTGCGCGTGCGGCGCGAACATTCGGATGTGGCGCTATCTGCGGTGGGGGCGGTTTCAGCGATGGCCGTTGGGTCTGCCCTCGGCGTGCCGTGGGAGCTTGCCACTCCACCTACGGACGCGCAACGTTTAGATTTGCGAGGACGTAGCGGCCAGTTTGATGAGGGCGAGTGGGGCGCGGACGTGCAGCTGGCTGTTTTGGGGCTGGAGGTAGCTGCTCAGAGCCCGCTTGGTTCGCAGGTGGCGCTAGATCAGTTGGCTGTGCGATTGATGGCTTGGTATCGCTCGCATCCGGCGCAGGTGGCTCCGGGTTTGCAGGCGGTTTTGCAGTGGGCGGATCAGCCTTCGCTTGCTCCAGCGCATTTGCGGGGGCGGATTGAGCAGGAGCAGGGCGAGTCGCCCAGCGTTGCCCGGTTGGTGGCTGCGGCGAGTGCCCGCTGGGAGAGTTTGCGTCCGCGTGCACGCGTGGCTGGCAATGAGGTGTTTGCACTCATGGTGCCGGTGGGACTGTCTGCGGCGTTGGATTCTCGCGAGTGCACGCGGGTGAGTTTAGAGGTTGTGCGCATGGTGACGCCGGATCCGCGTACCGCTTTGCTGGCGGCCTCGTACGCGCAGTTGCTGCGGGGGGCGCTCGCGGGTTTTGCGCCGGGCAGGCCGTGGCAGGAATGCCTGGACTGGCATGCGGCAGTTGCAAATGTTTTGGATGGAATCGGAAGCCTGGGGTCAGAATGTCCCATTTTTGGCGTTGAAGGTGTGGCGGGCGAGGACGAAGCGTTCTTGCTGTCGATGATGCGAGGCAATGATGCGGGCGTAGCGTCTGGGCTGGGTGCTGGTTTGGATGCGGTGTCGGTGATGGATCGCGTGTTGGCGGCTGTCCGGGTGGCCGAGTGGGAGCAGCGCGGCAATGCGCAGTTGAACCCGGTTTGGATGGGTGTCAGTTCTGCGGTGCGCGCGGGCGGGGACACGGACACGGTGGCTTGCCTGGCGGGAGCGTTGCTGGGAGCGGCCGCAGGGGTTGGTGCGGTGCCTGCAGATCTGACTCGCCAGGTGTGGGGTTGGCCGGGCTTGCGCCAGGATGGTTTACGCGATTTGGCAACGGCGGCGGTATACGCAGGCCTTGCGAGCTAAAGCCTCGCTACCAGAGCGCGCACGGCTTGGGCGCTGATTGCGGCCGCTACTTCGCCGTCAATGTGGAAGTCTTGGTTGGCGGCGGGTCCGCAAAGGTCCGAGACTGCCCGCACAGAAATGAACGGCACGCCGGCGCGGGCGCAAACCTGGGCGGCCGCCGTGGTTTCCATGTCGGCACCGAGGGCGGCGGGGAAGGTCTTACGCATTTGCTCCACGTTTGCCGCGGTGATGAAAGCGTCAGAGGAGGCCACTTGGCCAAACCAAACCGTGCCCGTGCCCTGGAGGTGGTTAGAATCTGCAGATTGGTTGGCCCCCTCAGGGCGGTCAGCCGCAGAACAATCGCCGAGCAGGAGCTCATTCTCGAGGGCGGTTCGAGCTTTCTCTACCAGTGCCGGATCCGCGAAGTACTGCTCGGGCATGCCGGGAACCTGCCCGGGTGCGTAGCCAAAGGCGGTGGCATCGGCCCGCGAGTAGGTGAAGGCAGTACCCACAACAACATCTCGCACACTTGTTTGCGCGCCCAGGCCACCCGTGGTGCCGCCGCACATGTATGCGCACAAGTTTTCTCCAAAAACCAGGTGCGCTCGGGCGGCCGCGCTCGCGGCGTTAGCCAGGCCAATGCCCGTGGTGATAACACAAAGTTGGAGTGGCCCCGCCTCCCCCTCAAAAACGCCTACATGCCAGGTTTGGCCCGCAATGTCAAGGCTTGGCCCAAAGTTGGTGAGGTCAAGGAGCGGTTCGGTCTCCATATCCATGGCAGCTGCGATAGCGACCGTTTTAAGATCAGTGCTTGCGTGTAAATCTCGTAGGATGTGCATGTGCCCGCTTTCGCTGGTATTTCGTAAAACCTAATTTAGCTCAAGGAACCCGATGGTTTTTGAACCTTCTGCCGCTCCGGCCCACGTGGATGGGCCAAGCCCTGCCGGCATGATTTCCGGTTTGATTGATGTTGAGGATTCGGCGCGCCCCCTCTCCGTGTTCGATATGTTCCGGATTGGCGTCGGCCCCTCGTCTTCGCACACGGTTGGGCCGATGAGGGCAGCACAAGCGTTCGCGCAGGAGCTTTACGAGCTGGATTTCAGGCCGCAGGTGGTGTACGCGGAGCTTTTCGGTTCGCTGGGTGCCACGGGCCGCGGCCACTCCACCGACCGCGCAGTGTTGCTGGGCTTGGAGGGCTACATGCCGGATACCGTTCCGGGCGAGGTGGTCACGTCAATCTCGCAACGTGTGGAAAGCACGGGTGTGGTCGGTCTTTTGGGCGGTTGGTGCGAGGCCCGCATGGAGCCGATCGTGATGACACCGTTCACCGTTTTGCCCTATCACGTGAACGCTCTGACGCTTACCGCGAAGCGTGATGGCAACGAGTTCTCGCGTACCTACTATTCGGTTGGTGGAGGTTTTGTGATGGAAGACCTGTCCGATGATCCGCAGCGACCAAACGTGCGGGCTCTCGCTACGCCGCAAGCGGCCGAGCTGCACGCCACCGCCGCACCTTTCCCGTTCACCACGGCCTCGGCTCTGTTGCAGACCTGCGCGCGCGAGAGCTTGTCAATCTCGGATGTGGTTCGTGCTAACGAGGAAGCCGCTCGCTCGCGCGAAGACGTGGACGCCTACCTTGATTTGATTGCAAAAACCATGGAGGAATGCGTCGAGGCGGGGTGTAATACCGATGGTGTTCTGCCCGGTAGCCTGCGGGTGAAGCGGCGCGCGTCGAACCTGTTTAAGAGCCTGGGCGGGCGTAGTTCTGGCCCCGCGCAGGGCGATAAGTGGGCGTGTAGTGAGGACGACCCGTTGCGGGCGATGGATTGGGTGAACCTGTATGCGCTCGCGGTGAATGAGGAGAACGCGGCGGGTCACCGCGTGGTGACGGCCCCAACGAATGGGGCGGCTGGTGTGATTCCGGCGGCGCTTGGGTACCTGTGGCATTTCACGCCGGAGGGTGAGGCGAACCGCTTGGAGGCCACCCGCAAGTTCTTGCTGGCGGCCACGGCGATTGGGTCGCTGATTAAGACGAACGCGTCGATTGCGGGCGCCGAGGTGGGTTGCCAGGGCGAGGTCGGTTCGGCCTCAGCAATGGCGGCTGCTGGTTTGGCGGAGGCGTTTGGGGGCAGCGCTCCCCAGGTGGAGAACGCGGCGGAGATCGCGATGGAGCATTCGCTGGGTCTCACCTGCGATCCGGTTGCTGGCTTGGTGCAAATCCCGTGTATTGAGCGCAACGCGATCGCGGCGGTGAAGGCGATTAATGCGGCGCGTATGGCCATGTGGGGCGATGGGCGTCACACGGTTCCGTTGGATGCGGCGATTGAGACGATGAGGCAGACGGGCCTGGACATGATGTCGAAGTACAAAGAAACTTCGGCTGGTGGCCTGGCCGTAAACGTTGTTGAGTGTTAACGAGTGTGCGACACGCCCGAGCGCACTAATTTTCGAGGGCATTTAACATCCGTCCACTCCACAGTTTCCACAGCGTGTGCATATCGGTTGTCCACAGTTTCAACAGGCCTTGGACCGGGCGCAGCAGCGTCTGGTTCGGGGCTTTCAAAATGTTTGTCCTACCCCTGTTAGACCATTGTTTATGGCCGGTTCCAGACAGTGATGAAGAGGGGGTGAGGCCGCGTATACAGGGCCGTTTCACGTCCACAGACTGCTGTCAGGCCGTCCACAGCCTCTCTTTCTTGAGTGAAGAAAAATGCTCCATATTGTGGTCGTGATGTAACTCAACCACTAGGTATAGTGTCTAGAAGTTACATACAGGCTAAACATCTAGTACAATCACATGAGTGTAGTTACAAGGCACGGATTCGTCCGGGTCTTAGATAAGAATCGTTGAGGAGAATGCCATGAGCATCACCGTTTACAGCAAGCCGATGTGCGTCCAGTGTGACGCTACTAAGCGCGCGCTGAACAAGCAGGATTTGGTGTACGAAGAGGTCGATCTGACTGAGGATCCGAATGCGCTTGAGTTCGTGAAGTCGCTCGGCTACGTGCAGGCTCCTGTGGTTATGGCTGGCGACCAGCACTGGGCGGGCTACCGTCCAGATCTGATTAAGAAGATCGCTAAGGAAGCCGCCCTCGTAGTCAACGGCTAAAGCCAAACCCGGCCGTCACATTTGGTGGCCGGGTTAACTATGCGTGAAACCCTTTCGAATCAGAAGTATTCAAAAACAGCAGTTGAGCAGAAGGTAAGTCATGTCGGAAAAGAAGAGTGTGGACAAGGACATATTTCTTGTGTACTTTTCGTCAGCGACGGGCAACACCAAACGTTTTGTGGAAAAGTTGGGGTTTAGGAACTCGCGCATTCACTTGTTGCCGCGCGATGAGTTCTTGTATGTGCATGAACCGTACGTGCTGATTGTTCCCACCTACGGGGGCGGGAACTTGAAGGGCGCGGTTCCAAAACAGGTGATCAAGTTTTTGAACGTGAAAGAGAATCGGGATTTGTGCCGCGGGGTAATCTCGGGGGGCAACACGAATTTCGGTCAGGCTTACGGTCTTGCCGGCGATGTGATTGCTCGCAAGCTGGGTGTGCCACACATGTATCGGTTCGAGCTTCTTGGCACCAGCCAGGATGTTTCTAAAGTGCAAGAAGGATTGAGAGAATTTTGGCAGAAAATCTGACTGACACGGGGTTGGAAAGCGCGCTTCCGCCCGAGCTGGATTACCATGCGCTGAATGCTCAGCTGAATCTGTATGACCGTGATGGCAAGGTTCAGTTTGATGCGGATAAGAAGGCCGCGAGGCAGTACTTCTTGCAGCACGTCAACCAGAACACGGTGTTCTTCCATACGCTGAAGGAAAAGCTCGACTACCTGGTGGAAGAGGGCTATTACGAGAAGGAAGTTCTGGATCAGTACAGCTTTGAGTTCATTAAGTCGCTGTATGACCACGCGTATGACAAGAAGTTCCGTTTCGAAACCTTCCTTGGTGCGTACAAGTACTACACGTCTTACACGTTGAAGACGTTTGATGGGATGCGCTACTTGGAGCGTTTTGAGGATCGCGTTGTCATGGTTGCCATGTACTTGGCGCAGGGCGATGAGGAACTTGCGGTCAAGATGGTGGATGAGATCCTTTCGGGTCGTTTCCAGCCGGCAACCCCCACGTTCTTGAACGCGGGCAAGAGGGCGCGCGGCGAACTCGTTTCATGTTTCTTGCTTCGCGTGGAAGACAACATGGAGTCGATTGCGCGCGGCATTAACTCGGCGTTGCAGCTTTCGAAGCGTGGTGGCGGTGTGGCGCTGTCGCTGACGAACTTGCGCGAGGCGGGTGCGCCGATCAAGAAGATCGAGAACCAGTCTTCCGGCGTGGTTCCGGTAATGAAGCTACTTGAGGATTCCTTCTCGTACGCGAACCAACTTGGTGCTCGCCAGGGTGCTGGTGCCGTGTACTTGCATGCGCATCACCCCGACATCATGTCGTTCTTGGACACGAAGCGTGAGAACGCGGATGAGAAGATCCGCATTAAGTCGCTCTCGCTGGGTGTGGTGATTCCAGACATCACGTTCGAGCTGGCTAAGCGCAACCAGGACATGTACCTGTTCAGCCCGTACGACGTGGAGCGCGTCTACGGCGTTCCGTTCACGGAGATTTCGGTTACTGAGAAGTACCACGAAATGGTGGAGAACCCGAAGATCCACAAGAAGAAGATCAACGCTCGTCGTTTCTTCCAAACGATTGCAGAGATCCAGTTTGAGTCGGGATACCCCTACATCGTGTTTGAGGACACGGTGAACCGTGCAAACCCGATTAAGGGCCGTATCTCTATGTCCAACCTGTGTTCGGAGATCCTCCAGGTATCGGAGCCTTCGGAGTACAACGAGGATTTGACGTTCGCGAAGGTTGGTAAGGATATTGCTTGCAACCTCGGTTCGATGAACATTGCGAAGTCGATGGATTCGCCCGACTTTGGGCTTACGGTTGAGACAGCTATCCGCGGCCTCACTGCGGTTTCGGGCCTGGCAAATATTGCGTCTGCCCCGTCTATTGAGCGTGGTAACCAGATGTCGCACGCCATTGGCCTTGGTCAAATGAACCTGCATGGATACCTGGCTCGTGAAGAAATTTTCTACGGTTCGCAAGAGGCTTTGGAATTCACGAACATGTACTTCTACGCCGTGGTTTACCAGGCGATTAAGGCGTCCAACAAGATTGCGCGTGAGCGCGGGGAAACGTTTGTTGGGTTTGAGGATTCGCAGTACTACTCGGGTGAGTACTTCAAGAAGTACATTGAGGGCGAGTGGGTGCCGAAGACCGATAAGGTGAAGGGCCTGTTTGAGAACTCCAACGTGTACTTGCCAACGCCTGATGATTGGCGTGAGTTGGCGGCGAATGTGCGTGAGTACGGCATGTTCCACCAGAACTTGCAGGCGGTTCCGCCTACGGGTTCGATCAGCTACATCAACAACTCGACGTCGTCGATCCACCCGATTGCCTCAAAGATTGAGATCCGTAAGGAAGGCAAGATTGGGCGCGTGTACTACCCGGCTCCGTACATGACGAACGAGAACTTGGAGTACTACCAGGACGCTTACGAGATTGGTCCGGAGAAGATTATCGACACGTATGCTGTGGCAACTCAGCACGTGGATCAGGGCTTGTCGCTCACGCTGTTCTACCCGGACACGGTTTCAACGCGCGACTTGAACAAGTCTTACATTTACGCGTGGCGTAAGGGCATCAAGACGATGTACTACATGCGTATTCGCCAGATGGCACTTCAGGGAACCGAAGTTGAAGGCTGTGTTTCCTGCATGCTGTAAAGGCTGACTGAAGAGGCGCGGAGCGGCTGGATGATTCCAGAAGCTCCGCGCCTTTCATTTTGTTCAAATGTGCGCATCGCCTGGCGTGGGGGGGGGAACCGATCGTTTGTTAATGTTACGTATCCCACCAGATGGACGTGGATACTTCTAATTTTGACTTAAGCCTAAAATATGCGTGAGTGCGAAGTCTTCAAGGACAAGACCCGTAAGTCATTCAGTTTGCAGAATCCGTGGCAATGAAGTTGAGGATTGGCCGTGACATCGGAAACAGATATCGAAAATGAAGTTGGTCAGCATTCTGGCGCGGACTCTGTGGAAGAAGACTCTCAAGAAGTCCCTGAAGAAGACCAGGGTGACACCGGCGTAGGTGACGATTTAACCGAGACTGTTGACGATCGATCGACCGGAGAGGTTATTGATTCTGCCGATGGTGTTCAAACACCAGCTGACGCGCTTGAAAACATCGCTGTAGATGTAGCAGAAGAATCTAGCCCAGATGAGAATGATGCACCAGCGGCTACTCTAGAGGCAAACGTCGCTGAACTTGGCAAACTCTCGGATTCGGTGGCGTCTCTAGCTGAACGCTTAAAAGAGTCGCAGGAGCTCAACAGGATGCTCCACAAGCGCGTAGAAGAACAGGCAGGTGATCTGACAAGAACTCTGCTGAAGCCAGTTTTTGAGCGTCTTGCCACTTTAATCACCGAAGCGGAAGACACTGCCGCAAAGCTTCGTGAGCAAGAAGGTTCCGCGGCTGAGGATTTTGAATATTTTGCTTCCTCAGCTGAAGAAATCTTAGGCCTGTATGACTTGCAACCGATAGAAGCTGAGGTCGGTGGAAGCTTGAAAGCATCCGTTCACCACGTGGTGCGCAGTGTTACGACGAATGAACAGGAGCTAGATCGCACAATACGACGAGTGCATCGGAAGGGCTACATGTATGCAACAAGCGAGCGCCCGTTCCTGCCAACACTCGTTTCAGTCTGGCGGTTCACGCCTACGGCATCATAAGTGTGATGCAGAATTATTAGAAACAACACCCCCAAATACAACCACGGCACAGTTCACAAGTAATAGAAAAAGGAATCCTCATGTCTGAAACCGTATACGGCATCGACCTTGGAACGACCTATTCGGCAATTGCACGGATTAGTGATTTGGGTGCGCCTGAGATTATTCCAAATTTCGAAGGTGACCAAACTACTCCGTCGGTGGTCTACTTTGAAGGTCCTAGTGATGTAATCGTTGGTGCGGAAGCCAAGCGTGTATCAGTTTCTGATCCAGATAATGCCTGCACCTTGATCAAGCGTCACATCGGTACTGAGTTCCCTCAGGAGTTCCAGGGTGAGGTTTATTCCCCGGAAGCAATTTCAGGTCTTATCTTGAAGGAACTGGTTTCCGCAGCAAATCAGGAAACGGGCGGCGAAGTTCAGAAAGTAGTCATTACAGTTCCCGCGTATTTCGGCGTACAAGAACGTGAAGCAACCAAGCAGGCAGGAGAGATCGCTGGTCTTGAGGTGATCGGTATTGTTACAGAACCGGTTGCAGCGGCGCTTTCGATTGGAATGCAGTCTGATCGTGCAGAAACAATCATGGTCTACGACCTGGGCGGAGGAACCTTTGACACCACTGTAATGAAGGTGGATGCAGGAAAGGTCCAAGTAGTTGCTGTCGACGGAAATCGTAAACTTGGTGGCGCTGATTGGGACGAGGCGCTCGTCGAGTTGTGCATCAAGAAGTTTGTTGAAGAGACCGGCTATGACGACGATCCGCATTTCGACGACGATTTCATGATTGATCTTCGACTTGCGGTTGAAGACGCTAAGAAGACACTTACGAAGCGTCAAGAAACTACAGTTCGTCTGGTCCTAGAAGGTACCAAAGCTAACGTTAAAATTACGCGAGAAGAGTTCGAAGCTGAAACTTCACACCTCATTAACCAGACGATTGAAATCTCTGAGCGCACCATGGAGATCGCGCGCAAAAATGATCCAGATATCTCAGTTGACAGAGTGCTGCTGGTAGGAGGATCTGCCCGCATGCCCATGGTCAGGGAAGCATTGAAGAACCGTTTATCTTGGGATGCTGAAGACACGGAATTCGACCTCGCTGTAGCAAAGGGAGCAGCAATTTACGGAAAGGCTGCAGTAGATGAGGTCCTGATGGTAGACGGAGAGGATGATGATCAGGTCCAAGGTACCGAAGCCAAGGCAGAGCCTAAGTATTTCCTAGGTGGAGCTTCTACCCTTCAGGTTTCAAACGTTCTGTCCAGAGGTGTAGGCGTTAAGTTCAGCCGTTCTGTTGAAGACGAAGTCGGATATATTCACTTCTTTGCGCACGCAAATGATGAGATTCCGATGACTCCGGATCCGATCGAAGCTGGAACCCTCGTTGATAACCAGTCTTCCGTGGTGGTTTCGATGTATGAGCAGGGTGGTGAGCGAGAATCTGAACTACCAGACGATAACCGCTTGATGAAGGATGCCGAACTTCCGCTACCTGAGGGACTGCCTAAGGGTTCTCCGATCGACATTACGACGCGCATCTCTGGTGAAGGCCTCGTGACCATGGTTGCTTCAGATCCAAACACTGGAAACCAAGTGGAACTCGAAGCAATGATTACCGTGCTGGACGCTGAGCAAGTTGAAGCCGAAACCGCCAAGGTTAGTGCACTGTCACTACGCTCGTAGAATTCGGAGGACCATCTCGTGGATGGTTTTGATCCAAAAACTTATCGAAAAGAAGTCTTACGGGCAGTACAGAGAGGTGATGAGAAAGATCTCGTAAGGGATGCCTTGGCAGCAATAAAGAAGGACCCGAGTTCAAAGAAGTATCTTGAATTAGATCTGGGATTCCTGTATGGAATTCCGTCGCCCGTAAAAGACGAAGAGCTGGACCATTGGATACCTAAACTCAAGTCGACATTGAATCGGTCCGAAAAGAATATGGAGGCTGCAAAGCTTCTAAATCAGTTGCTTGCGCACCTGAGTAGTCTTGAAGGCCAGAAATTACTCCTTGCCAAAACCTGGAGTGGCTTTGCCGATTCACGTCAAAAGTACTTGCGCGATTCGATAGACCAGACTCTGAACCAACTGGCGACGGAATATCCTTTGGGCGTGGTGGATGAGGACAGCCTACTGAGCAGGCTGCCTGCCATGGGTATCAAAGGTGTTACTCCACTGAGCATCAAACAAAAGGCAGATTCTCACGGTTTGACGGTAACACCTGCTTTAGATCTTTCAAAGAACCAGCTACCGGAGAAGCTAGTTCCGATCTGGAACGCCGTATCCAAGCATCCCGATTACCCAACGATCTTCGATCTGATCCTTATCCATCGAACTGATGACTTGAAGAGTATCGAGCTACTTGACTCTTTTTCTGCGAATGGGAGGCCGATAACTTTACAAGACATTGAAAAGGCGCGACGTAGAAGCGAGCAGGGACGTGATACTGACGCACTGCAGGATGCTCAGAAGTTCCTTGGCGCGGTAAAAGACGCCGCTGCCGATGAAAAAGCTTTGCAATCGACCGTCATCGCGGCGATCGTTGAAACAGTTACAGCCCAACTGCAACGCGGCAATACTCTTGTGGGCGTCCGAGATTCACTTGTCGCAAATGGAATCAAACAGCTGGACGCTTCGCGAATTGTGCACGCTGTAAGTGAGCAAAGATCAGGAGCCTCCGGATCGAAACTTTCGTTAGAAAGTGCGCGAGAAAAGTTTGCTTCCGGCTTTCTCGAAGAAGCGAAACGCATAGTTCTTGCAGTTGGGGAAACCAGCGAGAATAAAGCTGAGTACGCTGCGCTGATCAAACAGATTGATGGCGCTCTTGATCAAAAAGAACAGTACGTAGCTGAATTTCGTGATGCCAAGAGCAAGGGTGACTATGCTACCGCGTCTAAGGCAATAGAAGCAGCACTAGGTCTTGATAGGGGCGATGAAAGCTTAGAAGATCTGCGCGATAGTGTCCCGCCGGTTTCTCCATCGCGGATTCGCGTATGGGGCGAAGATGGAGCCGTAGTGATTACGTGGAATCCTTCTGTAGGTTCCGATGTCACATACACAGTTGTCCGTCAAGACCGGAGAATTCCATCCGACATTTTGGATGGTAAAAAATATGAAATACCGGCCGGACAAAATAGTTTCAGAGACGAGAATCCACCCGCAGGATCCTCATTGGGATACGCAGTTTTTGCTCAGAAACCAAAGTCCGCTCCTTCTGAAGCAGCGGGCGCAACCATTCTGTTTGTTCCACCGCCTCTTGATGTTGAAGTCAGAAATGGATTGACGGATGTTGCCTTCCAATGGGCCTTACCGCAATCAGCTGCCGGGTTGGTTATTGATCTAACAGGTGCGGACGGCTCCTCATTGCAACGAGAGGTTAACGACAAATCTCGTATTGCAATAGATGGATTGACTACTGGTGTTCGCTACGAAGCTCGTCTAAGGGCGAAATACATCGTCAATGGACGTGTCGAGTATTCTCCCCCCGTAGTAAGAACGGTTACGCCACGTGCACAGGCAACACCCGTTGACGATCTCGAAATTGAGGCTTCTCAGACTTCCGATGGCGTGAAGATCCTCCGTGCATATTGGACTGGCCCGAGCGGCTTCGAAGTTCAACTTTGGAAGGTTCCGCCTGAATTTGAAATGCCTTCAGGCAGCGAAACAACTGCGAACCAGTTGGTAGACATTGGTGGACAACGACTTCAGGCGCAAGCTGGTTTGACTTCGACTGACGGTAGCCAGTTTTTCTTAGCACCAGGCGGATTTAACAGAATTGTGGCCCTCACGGTCACAGATTCTGGATTATTGGTTGGAAGTAATGTAATCCAGGGGTGGGTAGATCCTCCGGAAAATGTTCATGCTGAGCGTTATGGCGATGACGTAAAGATATCGTGGAATTGGTCGCGAAATGATGCGAAGGTAGACGTTTCGTGGGTTGTTGACGGTATTCCGAGGACGCGAACGTTTACCCATGCACGATACCGACGTGACGGTGGAGCTAACCTTAAGAACGCTGATCTCATAACTGACGTAGAACTTAGAACAATTGTCTCAATTGAGGGCGAGCAGTGGAGTTCCCCGAAGGTCTCAGTACCGCTCGAAAAGGTAGCACATCCCCCTGTTCTTCAATACGCGGTGCGACTGAAGAAAAGACTATTTGGAAATACGGTCGCTCACGTAAAGATTGAGGGTCAGGGTGAGCTGGAAACATTAGAAGTCGCTGTAGTAGTCAAACGGGGTAGGTACATACCTCTCAGCATTGATGACGGGCGTGTGATTGCGCATGAGACGCTTGAATTTTCGGGAGGTAGCGCCTCCTTCGAAGTTGAACTGCCAAAGGTAGATTCCCCTTACACATTTGCAATTTTCCCGGTAGAGCAATCTGGTATTGACGTGATGCCACGGGATCCCTCAGAGCTGAAAGGATGAAAATGTCGTTTTCGATTTTTGGAAATCAGAAGACCGCATGCCCCTTCTGTTATCAGGATCTGGATCTGAAGAAAGTTGCTTTCCGATGCAATGGGCGAGGTGAACCAGGACGACCTGCCTGCCAGGATGTTACGGATCCACGTCGGCGTGCTGAGTTCGGCGATTCAACCCCGGTTAAGCCATCAATCGTCTCGCGTGATTCGGACGGAAATCCTGTACAGGATCAGTATGGACATAACGTGGATCTTCTGGGTTCATCCTCAATGCAGTGTACGAGTTGCGGTGGTGAGAGCGGAATCCGCATTTGCCCCTCATGTCACAGCATTTTGCCCCGCGGTTTGAACGGTGACTCACCGCTCTTTGGTTTGGTAGGTGTCAGAAACTCAGGCAAAACGGTATTGCTTTCAGTTCTGCATAGGGAGCTCGTGACTACGGTTGCGCGTCGATTTGATGCGTCAATCGATAATCCGGGAGGAATGTCCGGCCTGGCGCGAGATCTTGCTAGATATGAACAGGACATGGCGTCCGGATCTGGCCAATTGCCTCCCCAGACACAGGCAACGGGTGGAGCAAAGAAGGAACCCGCAGTGTATGAGTGGAAGTACATGGTGAAGGGGAAGCCGCGCTCAACGATTTTTTCATTCTATGACTCTGCAGGTGAGGATGTATCCCGTCAGGATGAGGCAATAAAGCAGCTATATTTGGGCCAGACATCTGGCGTGATTCTATTGCTTGACCCGTTTGCTTTCCCGGAAAACAGAGAACGAGCAGTTCAGTCTGGACAAAGCGCGGTAGATAGCGTTGATACACCCGAGAGCACTCTAGATGGAATTACTTACATCCTGCAGACCGCGGGAAAGGTAAAACGCAACAAGAAGATCAAGACTCCTATTGCAGTTGCCATCTCAAAAATTGATGCCTTTTTCGACCAGATTCCACCAAATCATCCTCTCAGGAAACCGGGTTCGGAAGACGGTGTCTTTGATGAAGCGGAGTCGCTGGAAGCCCACGAATACGTGGCATCACTCATTGATAGGTGGGGCGGCGACGGGTTGTTGCGGAAACTGGACTTGGAGTACGAAAACTACAGGCTTTTTGGTGTTTCCGCGTTAGGAGCGGAACCAGATTACAGAACAGGCACCATCAATAAAAGAGGTCTGCTTCCACACCGAGTAGCTGACCCAATTCTGTGGCTGATGGCCGATCGTGGTTTCATCCCCGTCAGGAAAGCGTGACAACATGAGTATTGAGGTCGCAATATATACTGATGTGACAACTGAAGAGTCCGTTGACGGGGTTGATGGGTTCAACTTCCAATCGGTGTCTCCCGGCATCGATGGGACTCGTCGTCGCAGAATCCGGGAGGTAATGCTTCATAGATCGGATCCTCACTGGCCGCAAGATAGGCCGGAAACGGATCAGCCCCAAACAGCTGCATTCAGTCGTAACGATGGCGAGTACACATTCTCACGGGGACTTTCAACGGGCACCACGGCCAATGGGCGCCGTGGCAATCAGCTGACTCAAGCGATCGTAACTGCGGATCGAGCAGACCTCGAACCTTATCGTCCGGCACAGATACTTGGAGCAGAAGAATGGAAGCTCGAAAAAGCGCCCTCAAAGAAGTCTGAGCCTTGGACTACTCCTGTACAAGTTCGTCCAGAGTTCGAAGCTGAGGAGCTTTTGAAGTTGCTCGAAGATCCTTGGGCGTCAAGGATCCTTCCCGAATACTTGACGATGCTTGAACAAGCCGTAGCAGAAAACCCTACGAAGTGCGTTCTAGTTCACGATGATATGGACACCGTGCTGCAATGGATGGCGCTGGGGACCCTACTCATCGGAATAGAAGAAGCGTACGACCTTGAACTCCGAGCCTTTGTGCAGGATCCATTCTTAGATTCTTCCCCCCTAGTGGGCTTACATTCAGAGAACACTCATGCAGAGGTTCACGGCGCAAACGTTGTAGACCTTCTCGGTAAACACCTGTCAGATATTGAAGTATCAGCTTCAGCTAAGAAAGTAGCCGAGTGGACTCAAACGTTGGATAGTTTCGATCTATTTGATGTGGTCTCCGTGGCCAGGCGTTGGATGCCAGTCGTTGGAGTAGAACGTGGTTCGTTCGGAGCAGAAGTCGTAGTAGGTACTCGAGATGCCGAGATGGGTCGAGAAGAGTGGGATCTCGCTGTGAGTCTAATTGAAGGTCTTGCTACTCCCGCTACAGTGGACGATTTGCACACGTACTTTGATGAGTTTGCTGATGCTGTATCAGCGTACCGTCTTGTCGGAGAAGGCGATGCAAGACGTGCCGCAAGTGCAGCTAGGCGTAGTCTTGAAAACGGTCAAGTAGAGATGGCGGAGGCAATCACTTTTCCGGCGGTGGAGTGGATCGCGGGCGATCCTAAAATGATTGCAGCTTGGGCTAGCGAGCTTAGTTCCGTGGATGGTTTGACGTGGCCACAAACTGAGAATCGGGCAAGACTGTCTGAGCAAGTCTTCAACATGATTGAGTTATCGAATGGATTTGAGTTAGACCCGCTATTATCAGTTGCAAAAATGCTCCCAAGAGGTGGCAACGAGGGTGTGCTAACTCTTGCGTTCGACCGTGTCATTAGACAGTTTTTAGATTATCCAGACAAGCTCCACGCGGGAATTGGCAAATGGGTTGCTCCCGATTTAGCGGCCGATAGAATCGGCGCGATCTTCATATCGATTTGTGCGAATCCAGAGGATCCAAGACACGCTACGCTAGGTAATCAAATCTTGCAGGGGAAGTGGCAGTTTCTTCCCGAGGCGTTGGTACGCCTAGGAATTGACAATGCGCAAGTTAACAAGTGTATTGCGGCGGTGGAACTCTCGAGCATTGAACCATCGCGTCGTAGAGAAGCAATTCGGGCACGTGAAGGTAGTCTCGACCCGCGCTTGTGGACAATCGCATTGCAGGGTACAAGTCCCAGTACAGATCCGCAGGTTTGGTCGCAGTGGGCGCTTAGCGCTGGTGTTCGTCGTGATTTTGCGCAGAAGGCTTCTGTATCGATTCAACAACAGTTGCGGGTCGACCCGTCCAGCATGCGCATCAAGGATGTTAAACCGCTACAGGAGTTGATGCATACGCTCGTTGCCGAAGACGGTTCTCTATCGCAATTATCATCGGCCTTTGATGACTACATAGATAAGGTTCCAACTTCTATTAGCCGAATGAGAGATTTTGTAGGTGGAGCCGTCGCAAAAATTGGACGTAGTCAGGATCCTGACGAGGGCGATGATTCAGATAGAAGAGCTGATCGGAAGAAAACGAAGAGGTAAAGGATATTTCCAATGCCATACATTATTGCATTCATAGTTATTGTTGTCTTTTACCTGGCACTGATTTACCTCCTGGCTACACTATCCATCACAGTCGCTCCGTTTCTTGGGTTGATCGCCTTTCTTGGAGGTCTAATCTGGGGCGGTATTCTGCCTATTAAGATCCTTAGGGGTAAGTCCCGCGTCCCAGTGTTATTGGCTTCGCCCCAGGGAATTCGAGGTGGTTACGTTCTGCGTGGGTCTCCTCGAGGCGGCGCAAAGAACTACGGGTGGGATGAGGCTTGGGCGTTATATCTGCCATACCAACTTCGGTTTGACAGGACGGCTGTTTGGAACAATCTGCTTATCGACATCAAATCATTCACAAGGACCGCGTGGAACAAATGGCCACACTTCAAGAACTCAATAAATAGGTTCTTTTCTCGTCTGATCTGGTTCACTCTACTCGGGCTTCCTGTTGCAGCATTTGCTGCTGGCGCATTCATTGCCTCAGCGCCTTGGATCGTGATGGTTACGTTAGTTGGGGCAGTTGCAGCGGTAGTTCAGTTTATCGTTGCAAAGGTTCTCGCAATCCGCGATGCACGGTACATGAAGAAGTTCGGTGCTGTGGTGGTATGCCCTGAATGCTACCGTGAGAATACTGCGCCTGTTTTTCTTTGTCCAGAGCCAAATTGCGGACGAAAGCACCGCGATTTGACTCCGGGACCTCTTGGTATCCATTCCCGCGTTTGCGAATGCACCGCGGTGCTCCCTGTTGGTAGAGAGAAGCGTTTTGAATCCTTGGTGGCGGAGTGTGCTTTCTGCGAACAGACGCTCCCGGACCGCGATCACACCCGCCAGGTATCGGTTCTTTCAATCTTTGGCTCGGTTGGTGCTGGGAAAACACAATTCCTTTACTGCCTGGTTGATTCGCTTCGGAACCGGGCTCAAAATGGTGCAAACCAAGAGCGATTTGTTTCTCTAAACAGCACTGCTGACGATATGGTGGCTAAGTCAGATGCGGCTGCCTTACAAGGAACTGGGCCGGCAAAGACTCCGCATCAAGAAAGTCCGTCAGGCGCTTCATTTCTTTTGGAGAATGAGTCGTCCCAAGTTGAGCTCCAACTGATGGACGCTGCAGGAGAGAACTTTGTTACGGCGGAAAACTCTGTGGGATTAAGGTATATAGATTCTTCTAACTACCTCATTTTTGTCCTTGACCCGCTAGCTCTTGAGTCTGTTAAGAGCGAGCTAGAGGTTAGCAAGAACGTATCTAAAGACATTATTGCTCAAGGTTCTGGAAATGACGCCTACGGTAGCGTGATCGATCGACTTCGTAGCGACGGTCTAACCCTGTCGGATCGTCGCCTGGCAATAGTTCTGTCCAAAGCGGATTTAGTAGACAAAGTGATGCTAGCCGATCCGATCCCAACGGAATCGGACGATATTAGGTTGTGGCTGGAGCGCAATGGCGGCGACAGGATGATTCGACGCATTGAGTACGATCATTTGGGTGCCACGAAGTTTTTTGCCGTGGACTCTAGATTCACAACCGACGTGGACAGCAGTAGACATCCGCTTAGAGTGCTCGAGTGGCTACTTGAAGGCACTACTGCACAGCAGCTAATTACAGCGACTGAAACAGCTCATCAAACGTCTCAGTAGAGACTGACTCAGGCTAACTTCGAGGAATTTAAGACGATGGAGGAGAAAATGAAGGCTCCGGTAAAACATGAGCGCATGACTGGGGACGTCCCTGCAAGATACTGGACCATTCGAGTCATTGCTACGGTACTGCAGTTGCTTTTGGTCGCAGTCGTAGCTGTTGCCGTGATCATTCAACTGTGGAATCTGCGGGCATATGGTGATGGCGCGCCTTTGCAATTAGGTCCTATCCTGACTAGTTCATCATTGATCCTCGTGATGTAGTTATGAACGCAAAGACCTTTGCCAAGCATTTTTAGATGGCTTCCTGGCGCATATTTGTGATTCTTGCGATCCTACGAATTCCATGGTTGCTTTCGCTATTAATAGCGGTGGTGCTGGGGGCAATAGGAGCGTATGCGGTTGGAGCTGTCTTTAGTGTAGAGATATTCGCTGCACCTATTATTCGCGCCGTAATGAAAAAACCTCTCTACAAATCAGCAGATGTTTCAAAGAGTCCATCAAGCCTGGCAATGAAGCAAAGGCTGATTGGTTTGCTTCGCCGTCCCACGGGTCGGGTGATTCCAACAATACCCGCCAACAGCGCCAATCAAACACGCAGACGGGCAACGAATCACGTCGGTATGGTAATCCCGACCGTGACAGCTCTTCAGAGTCAGGCGGCTATCGAAGCTCAGACAATGGCAGGCGAAGGCAAAATTATTCGAAAAATAGGGGCGACTACAGGCTAGGAACCTTAACTGGTTACGAACCAAACGAACTACGTAAAGTTCAAGCGCCAATCAGCTTCAATGCGTATGGCGTTGCGGGTCTGGGGTTACACGACTCTGAGTTCTCTTCTCAGAATGTTTACTCCGGGCAGATGGGTGAAGTGAACTTTTACAAAGCTCTGTGCATTGAAAATCTGATAGATAGTTTTACAAGCTTTTGGTCCGTTGGAATGCCTATGGCGGACGGTAGCGGTATTCGCGACACTGCATTCGAATCCGACGTTGATTGCGTGATTGTTCAAGGCTCGTCGATGTATTTGATTGACTTGAAATCTATGTCGCCGGGGATTTCACGTGGCATAGCCCTGATGGAACGATGCTTCACGCTCGCGATAATAAGACGGGTCAAGATCTAGGTAAGGCCCGCAAGATGTCAAGAAATATGGCTATGGCTGATGCCCGATTTAAAACTACGTTCCCCAATCTGGATATCGAGTCTTACGTTGTCCTTCTTCCCACAAATCAGGGAGTTGCAAATATTGCCCCGGGAACGGTTTGGCCCGGTAATGTACCGCTAATAACGGTTAACGAGATGATTGGGCGGCTTTCTGGCAATCACCCAGAATTTGCTGATCCTGCCGTTCTTGGAATATTGGAATCACTCCTAAAAGATTGACCAATGGAACTAATCCATAGCTACTGAATCGCTAAGGAACAAATGAAGAAGAGTATTGGAATAGATTTAGGCACAACTTATTGCTGTGTCATGCATTATGAGGCGGACGGTTCTGAGGAACTAGTGCCGACTGATATGGGAGCTCCCTTAACCCCGTCGATCGTGCATATTTCTAGTGATGGGGAAGTCACCGTGGGCGAAGATGCTCGCGATTTATTGCTGGAAGATGCCGACAATGTGATCGTTGGTATCAAACGAGAAATGGGGCGTGAGTATTCCCTCGAGTACGGTGGGCAACTCCTTACACCCGAGGGAATCTCTGCTCTCATTCTCAATCAACTCGGAAATGACGCGGCACGGGTGCTGAATGTGCCATATGAAGAGCTCTCATGTGTCATTACGATTCCCGCCTATTTTGGGGTTGCAGAGCGGGAAGCAACAGCTGCAGCAGCTCGTATCGCAAACCTGCACTGGGAAGAACTGCTTCCTGAACCAGTGGCGGCTGCGTATGCGTATGGCCTGGCTGAGCAACCGAATCTGACGTCGCTGGTATTTGATCTGGGCGGAGGAACCTTCGATGTTGCTGTTGTCGGAATGGTCAGGGGGCATTACCGCGTTTGGGCGGTTGACGGTGAAGCGCGGCTTGGTGGACTTGATTGGGATGCGCGGATAGAGGATTTGTTGTGGGAGGAAGTTGAACAGCTACCGGATGGGGAAGACCTGCTGTTTGACGAGGATGTTATCGGCGCTGTTCACGATGCTTCCGAACGGGTTAAAAGAAAACTCTCAGGTGTTGACAAGGTTACTGAGAGAATTCGAATAGCTGGTCAGACCATTACACTACGGATTTCACGCGATCGCTTTGAGGAAGTAACCTACGACCTGCTGTTGCGTTCCCTGCAGGCTACGCGAAGGGTAATGGAAACTGCGAATGCAGCGGGAGCACCTCCAGTTGATCAAATCCTGCTCATCGGGGGATCGACGAGGATGCCCATGATCAGGGAGGCGCTGACCCGTGAGTTTGGATTGCCAGTTAGACTCACGGATCCCGATAAGGCGGTCGCTAGAGGCGCGGCAATCATGTCGGAGCAATTGCTTGCGGCGAAAGAACGACGAACGGTGAAGCTCGGTGAAACCACGGTCTTGGCATCCTCTGCGAACCGTGTCGTATCCGTACTTCCACGTTCCATTGGCGTGCGTTTGTATTCCAGTCAGGGACCGTACACTGACGAACCGTACATTCAGCATTTCCTCCCCGCGAACACACCTTTACCTATTGCGCGACATCGACATTCTGTCTCGACGATAGTTGATAATCAAGAGAGCGTTCGCATTGAGCTGTTTGAGCAAGGCGGCAACGTTCCGTCTCCCAGAGTGGAAGATAATCGCCCGCTGATTGAGGGTGAGATTTCTGGTATTCCACCCTCACTGGCGGGAAGTGAAGTTCAGCTTATTGTCAGTGTGTCGGTGGACGGTCTTGTCTCGCTAGAAGCATCTACTGCACGAGGTCGCGCTACGCTGCACGTAGAGGCTTTTGTCCACGGAGTCTTGGACGAGCAAGAGGTAGAGAAACAGAAACGCGTTACAAGCCTATTGTTGAGAGGAAAATAGTCGTGCCAGGCTGGATGAAGAAAACCTACGACGCAGTTGGCGTGACTGAATGGCCGCCCGGACCTGAACTTGACCGTCTGGTGAAAAAATTCGCGCAGGGTGGCGCCGTTTATCTACTCATTGATGTTAGCGGATCCATGGGAGAGCGAAACTTGGAGTCTGCCCGTCAAGGAGGAATCAAGTTTATTCACGAGGCGGTCGGTGGCGGATATGAGGTGGGTGTCATTCTTTGGCACCACAAGGTCGAAGGTTCAGTGGAACTTAGCAAAGATCCCACGCGTGCAATCCAGCTTTTGAAATCGGCAGAAGCCGGCGGGGGCACCAGGATCACTCCTGCGATAGAACTTGCGCGCGATGGACTGCTGGAATGGCTAGGTCACTATAGTGGTGGAGATGCGGTGATTGCCGTCTTTGGTGATGGAGACCTAGGTGTCCCCAGGTCTACTGCAACGAGCCTTGCTCGGCAGCTTCATGCTGAAGGGATTCGCGTCTTAACCCTTGGACTGGGCGAAGAGAGCGCTGGCGAACTTTCCGCAATATCTACAGCACCGTTCGAAGATGATGCGGAAGAAGTTCGGACGAACAACTCGACGCAGGGTGTCTCTCACACTGCACCAAAATCGACCAAGAATGTGACTTCTAGTGAGTCATTAGAAAACGATCTAGCGTCTATGGCTAGGGGAATAGTTTTTCGCTCGAAACGTCACTAATTCGATTTCGTGGCAAAGAATGGCGTTTCATCGGTCATGCTCCGGCCCGAATAGAGATTCAGCCCGCCTCGAACGAGTTC
>NZ_JRMU01000010.1:0-231911 GCF_000758775.1 Actinomyces sp. S4-C9
CCTCGAACGAGTTCGAGGCGGGCTGAATGATTACTTCCATTATGTCGTCAAGTCTTCAAATTTTTGTCGACCGATCGAACAATGCAAGCTGTGATTCTTTGCATGTCACTGACATGATTCCCGAGGGCGTTGCTAGGCCTCCAGTACCGATTTTGGCAAGCGGTGAACGGTGACTGCGCCGATTGCGTTGAAGGGGTGTAGTGGGTCCGGGTTCTCAGAGCCGGTGGGCCCACCGAGCTCCGAGTGTGCCAGGGCGCTCATCGCTACGTAAGCATCCCCCTCATCCCAACCGTTATCGACGGTGAGGAAGTCAAACATATCCTCGTATCCATTAGTGATCGACTGCTGCACCGGGTTGCCAATACCGATGAAACACCACTCATCGGCCGTCTCAATGCGGGGTGCGCGAATCTTCTTACCCTTAACCAAGTCAACCTCAACCACAGCTACGCCCTCGGCCTCGATAGCCACAAAAGAGGACTCACCGCGCGCCATAATCGCGTGAATATCGCCAATGGAAAGGTAGGCGCCCTCCACCTCAACAGGCAGGTACACGGTCGATCCTGGCTTCGCGTCGGTCAGGTCCATGTTGCCACCGGAAGGGAAGCTCGGCATGATCGTCGAACCCGGCTCTCCCGCAGGAGCCGTACCAATACAACCAATCATCGGGCGAACCCCAGCTGAAAGGTTTTCCGTTAGCTTAACCACGCCATCCTCGATTGGAATCTGACGCGAAAACACATCCTCACCCATGCGGCTCGCAAGAGCGCCAGACCCGGGAAGCGACACGGACCAGCCGTACTCCTTCAACTGAATGTCACGAATCGTCACCTTCAGCGTGTCGCCAGGCTGCGCGCCCTCAACATAAACCGGGCCCGTAACCGGGTTAATCGTGGATTCACACTGGCTTAGATCCTTCTTATCGTGCAGCTCCGCGTAAAGAGCGTCATCAGTTTCAAAACCAATCGTCTGGGCCGTGCCCGGCTGGATGCGCAGAGCCGGAGCAATACTGGCATCAAAACTTGTGCGGCCATACTCCTTGCCAAGAAAATGATCGATGTGCGTCATTTGGACTCCTACCATTCAGGTGGCGTTCACGGTTTCCCGCCACGGGGTTTTGGCCATGCTATCCAAATGGCATGCGAGGGGGCGAAGCCACCTCTAAACGATCCACAAGGTGGACAGCGCGCTCATCAAAAGCCTTGCTCATTGACGCGCCGCCGAGCCTTCTACCGCTCGCTACTGCGCGCAACGCGGCTCCTCTGAAATCGGATGGATGAGGTATCAAGCGATCCGGATTGAACGGTAGCGGTTAAGCGCCGCCGCTAAATCAACCATGCGGGGCCGCACCATGAACGCCGACTTTTCTGGACCGCCAAGACCATCCAGGCCGTGTTGCTCGATAATGGCATCGAGTGCCCCCAGAGCCTGCGTCAGCGTGGTTTCGCCATCGAACGCGGTTGCGCGCTCCCCATCAGTAAGCGCACGAATCGCCCATGCGATGGCCTCCGTCTGGCCTCCGTCCACAATCTGCTCCACGTTGGACACGTCAATATCTTGACGATCCAGCGAAATGCTATCCAGCCCCTTAGACTTCGTTTTCGCCTTACCGCCATGCGCTTTAAGCGGGAGCATCACGCGCTGTTTCACAGCCGGGAAATCCTCCACGTCCATGCGTTCACGCGGCTGAGCCGCCACAACCTCGCGCGCCTTCTGCGTCACGTCATGCGCCACATAGCTATCCAGCATGAGCACCAAGTCCGCCACATCCAGATAGTCACCGGAGCCGCCCATCACTAAAATCGTTGAAACGCCAGCCCTCGCCAGCCCTCCAATGCGATCCACAAACGGGGTGATCGGCTCCTTCTCATCCGCCACCAGAGCGCGCATACGCTCATCGCGGATCATGAGGTTAGTAGCCGAGGTGTCCTCATCCACTAACAGCACGGGGCAGCCCACCTCCACGGCCTCCACAATCGAGGCCGCCTGCGAAGTTGAACCCGACGCATTCTCCGTAGAAAAAGCCGCGGTATCCGCCCCGCCCGGCAGGTCATTAATAAACGCGGACACGTCAACCGAAGTGACTGCCCGGCCATCCTCGGCACGCACCTTCACAGCACTGGGCACAACCGCAACAAGTTCGCGGCCATCATCTGGCACGTGAGCGTAAACGCCGCGCTGCAAAGCATTCAGCAACGTGGACTTACCGTGATAACCACCGCCCACAATCACCGTAATTCCCGGCTTCAACGCCATTCCCTTAACCTCGCCCGCATGGGGCAGGGTCACCGTTTGCTCCAGTGATTCTGGCGAAGTGAAACGCACGGCCTCATCCATTGGATAATCCGAAATGCCAGAGCGGCGCGCCAGCACCGACTCATTCGCCACAAAACCAATCCAATCGTTATCTGCCAGAGCGGCCTGCAACGCCTGGTAATCCACGTACGTTTCCACGTGGCGGCGCAGATTAGCTAGGTGCTGCGCGGCGTCCTCGGAAACAAAATCGAACGTGTCCATCACCGTGTACGGAATATCAACATCTGCAAGGCGCGCCATGGAACGCCCCATGATTGTGCGTCCGCGAGCGGGGAACTGGCACTGGAATCGCACCTCAACCGCGGTTTTGTCAACGGATGCGTAAGAGCGCTCCAAAATCTCTTGGCCGCAACGCGCAATGCGGATCTCTGGGGTTTTTGAACTGTTCTTCGCGAACTCGCGCGCCAAGAAATCAGCTACAGCTACGCGCTTTTCGCGAGTATCAAGCAGATCTTCAGGGATGCCCATCTTTACCGGCGAGGCCGTAGCGCGCAACTGCGATGGTGGCGCGTACGGGTCAGACTGCACGCGGTCGATATGCAAAGTGAAATCGCCATAGTCGTAATCGCCAACCACGGACTTGTACTGGCCGTAGTTGCGGCCGTCAATTTCGTGGAACCGATCAATCAGATCCTGATCCGAACCCGACTTGCGTTCAAACTCGCGCTTACCGCGGTATACGCCCCGATCACCGCGGAAACCGCCGTGGACGCGATTGTCACGAAAATCGCCGTCGCGCCCGCCTCGATACTGATTGCCGCGATCATAAAAGTCTGCCATGTTACTTCCTAAAACCTGTAAACCCGCTCTAATTTAACAAATCGAGATATTGTGCCCGAGCCTTCATCGCATGGATAACGAGCTCATTCCCGCTGTCAAAGATCAGCACTACAAGCTCTAATAGTCTTCCTGCGTTGTCGAAACCGAGCCTCAGTTCTCTTTGGGGATTCTCATCATCCAAAGCAGCGACCCGCAGAGGGAACGTTGCTGCCTTGAGAATGTCGTCATCGTTAATATGATCGCGTTCTTGATGTTTTCGTGCTGAGTTGTGCAGTGAAATCTTCACGTCAGAACCGCTTCGCGAATCAGTGCGGATCGGGTGATGTTTTCTTGCGCCGCGCGTTGGTCAATGCGTTTCAACTCGTCGGCAGTGAAACGGATGGCAACAACCTGACTTGGTTCGGCCCCGCGGCCTGGCCGGCCACGTTTTTTCAGTTGCGTGGCGTTGTATCCCGCTTCAGCTTCTTGAACCCACTTCTCAATCTGTTCTTCGGTGACTTCTTTACCTGCAATAGTTTCACGCATATGAATATCGTAATACGAAATAGGTGAGGAAGGGAAGAGAGATTGCCTGGCAGTCATTGCTTTAAGAAGATGTCTGGCTTCGTCGTTAGAATGAGCGTATGACTTTGATTGCTGCCACCGACGGATCCTCCTTGGGAAATCCCGGCCCTGCCGGCTGGGCTTGGTACATGGACGAGCAAAACTGGAGTGCAGGAGCGCTAGAAGAGAGCACGAATAATGTGGGCGAGCTGCTCGCCGTACTCGACCTCCTCCGCCAAACCAGGGGCACGCAAGAAGACCTGCATATTTTTGCCGATTCGCAGTACGTCATTAACGCCCTCACCAAATGGCGTTTCGCTTGGAAGCGTAAGGGTTGGAAGAAGGGCGATGGCAAGCCGGTAGCTAATCGTGAAATCATGGAAGCCCTTGATGAAGAGCTTGAATACGCCCGTAAGAAGGGCCGCAAAGTCGAGTTCGAGTGGGTGCGCGGACACAACGATCACAACATGAACGAGCGCGCTGACGACCTTGCCCGCGGCGCAGCAACCGCAATTCAAAGCGGGAAAACGGTTAAAGAGGGGCCGGGGTTTTCTCACATCGGCCGAGGTGAAGCTGACGCGGGTCCGTCCGAAGAGGTGAACTCGGCCGGTGAAGAATCCGAGCCGTCCTCGAAAAGTGGCAACGTAATGCACGCAACCGGCGGTCAAGGAAGTAGACCCGAAGAGCCTGTGAATGAGATGGACATGCTGTTCTCATTCGACGAGCCCGCACAAGATAGTTCGAACGAGCGTTCACAGACTGCTGTGCCAAACGCAGAACCCGCGAGGAAAAGCGCGCCCGTCAGGGAAATCGCATTGAAAGAGGCCGGCAACACGGGCGAGAAGCACATAGAGGACAGGCAACGGATAGGAAAGAGGGTGGATCCGGTCAGCAGCGTGGTTTCAAAATCAGCTAGTGAGGGACCGGGCCGCCGCGCTTACATTCAGCATGGCGTACACGTAACTGAACACCGTTTGCAGGTGCCGCTGGATTACTCCGATCCAAATGGCCGCCAGATCGAACTGTTTGCCCGCGAAGTGACGCTGGATAAGAACGGTCCAAACACTGACCAGCCCGCAATCATTTTCATGCAGGGAGGCCCGGGCGGACGCGCGCCGCGCCCCGGCGACTTCAACAGTGGCTGGATCGGTGAAGCGCTGAAGACCCACCGAATGATCCTGATGGACGAGCGTGGCACGGGCCTTTCAACCCGCCTGGACGCCCTGACGCTTTCTGAGTTCGCTACGGTCAAAGACCAGGTCAACTACGTTAAGCACTTCCGCGCGGACAACATGGTGCGCGACGCAGAACTGCTGCGCGGTGAAATCAACGCCGGCAAGAAGTGGGCCAGCCTGGGCCAATCCTACGGCGGCTTCATCAACACGTCGTACCTTTCCCTTGCCCCCGAGGGCCTCTCGGCGGTCTACTACACGGGCGGCCTGCCCGGCCTGGTAAGCATTGACGAAATATACCGTCGCACCTACCGCGCAACAGCGGCTCGCAACGAGGTTTACTTCAAGCGATACGAGGCAGACCAGCAAACACTGAAAGACGTGCTCACCCACCTCGATACACATGAAGAGATTTTGCCAACGGGGGAGCGCCTGACCTCCCGGCGCCTGCGCATGCTTGGCCTCATGCTTGGAACCACCACCGGATTTGACCAGTTGCACTACTTCTTTGAGGGTCCGTTTGTGAGCGTGCGCGGGCAGAAGCGTCTGAACACGCAGTTCCTCGACATGGTGGGGCGCCAGCTCTCGCAGGGGGATTCGCCAATGTACGGGGTATTGCACGAGACGATTTACGCCGGCGCTACGCCAGCCCTTCGCGGTGAGGCTACAAATTGGGCCGCTGAGCGCTTGCTAGCCGAGGTGGGATCAGGCATCCCCGAAGGGTTCGCGCCCGCGCCGGACTACCGGGCCGAAAGCCCGGTTTACCTGACCGGCGAGCACATGTACCCCCTCATCTACGAGGAGGATCCTGCGCTTGCTCCCATGCGAGAATTGGCGCACGAACTCGCGGCATTCACGGACTGGGAGCCGGTTTACAACCCCGAGCAGCTGGCAAACAACGAAGTGCCTGGAGCCGCAGCCGTCTACTTCGAAGACATGTTTGTGCCCACCGACCTGTCGCTTAAAACCGCGGAGCTTGCCGGCATTCGCACCTGGGTGACCAACGAATACCAGCACGACGGACTTCGAGCTGACGGAGCTGCGGTGTTCCAACACCTGCAAAATCTGCTCGAAGACTAGTTGCATAGATTTCTCGCCGAAGTCTGCCGCAAACTGTGATGGTTCCAGCCGCGTAAGCCGCATCATTTCGGAATGAAATGAATAGTCACGATTTGATCACCTATTGGCGTGTCTAGTTGAAACGGCTACAATTAGTACATTCGAGTGCGAATGTGGGGTTTTATGAGGCGAAAGAGGCTCACAAATAGCCGCCTCCTAGCGATGGGGGCGGCAATCGTTTTGCCGTTTTCCCTTGCTACGCCAGCCCTTGCCGCGCCTGATCTCTCGATGGACGCGCGCACAACCCTCATCTCCACCACTTTTGCCGGCGACATTCAGATGGTGCGTTACGAAGAAGCCCCAAGCGAAACCGCTATTGCAACTTCCATACGCCAATTCAATCAGTCCGCAAAAACCGTTTACCTTATCAACCCGTTTGTGGATGCCAGCGCCGCCACCATCGCGGGAGCTCCCAAATCGCAGCGTCCCGGCCCCGTCCTCTTCACTGAAAAGAATGGGGAACTTAGCGAGCGCACACTACTTGAAATCGCGCGACTTTGCCCCGAAACCGTAGTTGTTGTTGGCGAGGGAGTGACTGAACAAGCCGGCGCGTCCACACGCGAATTCGCGCAAACCGCTCGTGATAACAACGGTGCCCTTACCGGACAGGTTGAACTATTGACCTGGCAGGGTGAATCCGCCGAGGCTACTTCAAACCTGATTGCGGAGGCCACCTACTCAAAGGGCGCCAAACGCGTTTACCTGGTGGGGGCTGACGACGAGAACAAGGATGCGCTCGTGGCGATTGCTGGCACCATGGGGGATGGCCCCGTGCTCCTGGTCAGCAAAGAGCACGTACAGCAGGCCAAGCAAATCGCTGCAAGCCTAGAACCGGATTACGTTGTAGGAATCGGTGCGCTAGACCCGAAGCTGGTGGACGAAGTAGCAGGATCGTTCCGCAAGAGCTCCATCAGCGGGTCCGTTAAGTCAGTAGCCTTAAACGCTGCAACCGCGCGGAAAGTTGAAAAGAACTCCGTGACAGCGGTTGCCGCGCAAGACGACCCAGCCAGCCTCATTTTGGCGGCTGAGTCCGCAAGCGGTCCCCTTATTCCACTACCTGCCGATACAAGCGAAACCGAAGCGGTAGCTACTGTGCTGCTGACGAATAAGCTGACTGAGGCCTCGTCAAAACGATTTGTAGTCTTTGGCGCAAAGGATCCTGACGGCAAGCTTTTCAAAGCGGCGCAGAAGTAGCCTGTTGCTTGTCTCGCCCTAGTCTGCCAGCCGAACTACACTAGACCGTAACTGTTGTTAAGAATGCTAGGAGCAGCCATGAGCACGCAAGCCGCACTCGAACAAGACTTTAAAAGCGAGGTTGTGAAGACTTTGACCGAGCTGCACGACTGGAGCGTTGACAACCCCGTTGAGACCGAATCTATTGTGCTTGGGCTAACTACATTCGCATGGTACGCAATGCCTGACATTCTGCGCGGATCCGGCACTCGCTTTGTGGCAAAGAGCGCCCTGCTCGGAGGGGTTGGCGCCTACTACAAGCACGTGGGTTATACCGCTGAGGACGTGAAAGAGGCGGGAGCGCAACTGCAGTACTCCTGGAAGAAGAACTTCGGTGATCTGCCCGTGGCTACGCAGGTGGGTATTGGCGTTGGGGCGGTAGCGGCCGCACTTAAAGTGAACTCGCTTGTGGAGCGCTACATCCTCCACCGCGGCGAGCGTCGCAAGCGTGCGGGCAAGAAGATGCCACACATTCGTCAGGGGCTAGCTCTTGGCGCAGTGGCCTGCGGGGTAACCTACTTCGCCCTCAAAAATCAGTAATAGTAAGGAAGTCACGCGGCACGCGTGCATGATCGGTTGCAAGTGAAAGGCGCAGTTGAAGTTGGCTGAAGGAAACGTTTTCGAAGCGATTAACTGGAACAAGCTTGAGGACGAAAAAGACCTCGAAGTTTGGGACAGGCTTACGGGTAACTTCTGGTTGCCAGAAAAGATTCCGTTGTCGAATGACATCCCGTCTTGGCGCACGCTAAACGACGCTGAGAAGGATATGACCAATAAGGTTTTCACAAACCTCACGCTTCTTGACACCCTGCAGGGCACGGTCGGCGCGATTTCGCTGATTCCCGACGCGCGCACGCAGCACGAAGAGGCCGTGCTCACGAACATCGCCTTCATGGAGTCCGTGCACGCCAGGTCTTACTCCTCGATCTTCTCCACGCTGCTTTCTACCAGCGAGATTAACGAGGTGTTCCGCTGGTCTGAAGAGAACGCGGAGTTGCAGAACAAGGCGCGGATCATTAACAGCTTCTACGTGGGTGATGACCCGGAGAAGAAGAAGGTTGCCTCAACGATGCTTGAGTCGTTCCTCTTCTACTCCGGCTTCTACGCACCCATGTACTGGTCGGCGCACGCCAAGCTTACGAACACGGCGGATCTGATCCGTCTTATTATTCGTGACGAGGCCGTGCACGGTTACTACATTGGTTACAAGTACCAGCTGGCGGTTGCAGAGGCCTCGCCGCAGCGCCAGGCCGAGCTGAAGGATTACACGTTCGAGCTTTTGGACGAACTGTACGAGAACGAAGAGAAGTTCACGGAAGACCTGTACGATCCGCTAGGTCTAACGGAAGACGTGAAGAAGTTCCTGCGCTATAACGCGAACAAGGCCCTCATGAACCTGGGATACGAGTCGCTATTTCCGCCGGAGAGCACGGACGTCAACCCCGCAATCTTGGCTGCGCTTTCGCCAAACGCGGACGAGAACCATGACTTCTTCTCCGGTTCAGGTTCCTCTTACGTTATCGGCGACATCGAAGACACTGAGGACGACGACTGGGATTTCTAGTTTGAAAACTGAGGTTTACCACCGATTTTGAGGTGGTTTGCCAAGGTAAAGCAGAAGAGCCCGGACTTGCACATACGAGTCCGGGCTCTTTCATAAACATGGCGTGCGTCACAAAAGTAATCAGATTGTTACAAGATTTGTTTGCTACGTGGCAAATATCTTTGCTACGTAGCATATAGTCGGTATATGAGAGTCAACGATGACAATTTCTTCAAATGGTTAGAAGCCGGCTATCCACGGCCGCAGCTGTGCAGAGAAGATTGGCACAGCCTTAATGGCGAATGGGGATTTCAAGAAGATCCCGATGACGTTGGGCTAGATCAGAAGTGGTATAAAACCGATAGGTCGGATTCCTTTGGTCATGCCATTATCGTGCCGTTCCCGCCCGACTCAAAGAGGTCTGGCTATGTATGGCAAGACCCTCAGAACGACTCGGAAGTTGTTTGGTACAAACGAACGATTACAGCTGAGAATCTGACAAGCTCGTTGGAGCATCCGCAGTGGTTCATAAACTTCGAGGCGGTGGATTACGAGTGCGATGTTTGGGTTAACGGCCAGCATGCCGCTCGTCATCGCGGAGGTTACACGCCTTTCTCGGTACGGCTTGAGGGCGATGCTCCTTTCGAAGTAGTGGTTCGGGCCAAGGATTGCCCTATTGCTAGCCAGCCGAGGGGTAAGCAGTCTTGGCGTAAAGAAATTAATGGAATTTGGTACGAACGCAGTACAGGAATTTGGCGCGATGTTTGGCTAGAAGCTCGCCCGGGGCTGGCTATCGAAGATCTGTATTGGCGCTCTGATGTTGAAGGTGCGCAGCTGATCGGCCAGATCACTTTGTCGAAGGAGCCTGAAGCGAACACCAAGTTCACGGTTAGGGCCAGGAGCAAGAACAACGATATTGCCGACATTTCGGTTTGCCCTAACACGCGAGTTTTTGATGTGGTGATTCCTCTTCCGCAAATCAAGAACAACATGGATTCACAAGAATGGTTGTGGGCGCCAGCGCATCCGAACTTGATTGACCTCTTCCTAACCTTGGAATCTGGCCGCGGTGTGGATCGCGTAGTGTCTTATGCGGGTATCCGAAGCGTTAGTGTGTCAGAGGACTACCTTCACATCAATGGCCAGCCTGTATACATCAGGGGAATTCTAGACCAGGGATACTGGCCAGAGAGTTACTTTACTGCCCCCTCGCCTGAAGCCATTCGAGATGAGATTCGACTTATCTTGGACCTTGGGTTCAACCTTTCAAGAATTCATGAGAGAACCCCGGATCGCCGCTACCTGGCGTGGGCAGATTCCCTTGGGCTCCTGCTTTGGGCAGAGTTCCCCTCCTCATACGTTTTTGACGACAGCGCTTTGACTGATCTTTCTGCAGAATGGCTCAGTGCGGTTCGTAGAGATAGGTCGTCTCCGTCAATCATCACCTGGGTTCCAATAAACGAATCCTGGGGTGTTCCGCAGATAGCCGCCGATGTAAGGCAGCGAGCCTTTGTGGAGGGGCTGGCGAATCTAACCCGCGCGGTAGATGACACGCGCCCAATAAGTTCAAACGACGGTTGGGAACAGCCCGCTACGGATATAGTTACCACCCACGATTACGCGGATAAGCCGGAGCAGCTCCAGTGCGCGTACGCGAGTGAAAGCGCCATGAGGCAATCCGTAAACGGCATCGGTCCCCAAGGGCGTCGGACCCTCCTCGATTCGGATTGGGATTTCGATAAACCCGTCATTGTCTCCGAATTCGGAGGAATCGCCTTGGATGAGGGGAATTCGAAGCACTGGGGTTACAGGACGGTTGGTTCTAAGGAAGAGTACGAGAAGGTCTTTAAAGGACTTGTTTTTGCTCTACTTGAATCACCTTTCTTGGCCGGTTTCTGCTACACGCAGCTAACGGATACCGCGCAGGAGGTAAACGGGATTTGCACTCCTGATAGGAAACCGAAACTGCCGAAGCAAACCGTTCGAGAGATTATTACCTGCTCAAAGCCACACGATTCTCAAGTGCGTCCCCGAGTGGTAACCGAACACGCAGTGGGGGTAGCTGAAAAATGA
This sequence comes from Actinomyces sp. S4-C9, assembly GCF_000758775.1. Classification (NCBI taxonomy): domain Bacteria; kingdom Bacillati; phylum Actinomycetota; class Actinomycetes; order Actinomycetales; family Actinomycetaceae; genus Actinomyces; species Actinomyces sp. S4-C9. The sequence goes on from NZ_JRMU01000010.1 coordinate 10,780, forward strand.
CCTCAACACGTAGTGCTCGTGATATCAGGCGCCGGTTCACCAATTTTGGTTTCACAGTTCCATTTCTGCTGTTCTACATAGCGTTCATCCTTTACCCCGTTATCCAGGCGGTACTGATGAGCTTCTTCGATTGGGATTTACTTGGTAGAACACCGCAGTGGGTGGGATTCGATAACTACAAGCAGATGCTTGGAGGGGCCGGAATTGAGTGGAGCGTTGGATCCTCTTGGTGGGTGCAACTAACGCTTCTGGTTCTTGCTGCGGTAACTGCAGTTTGGGCAGTACGCAATAATCGCCTTCGTTCAGGTGAAATCTTGCTAGTTGCTTCCCTGATCGTGGCTGCCTTTCTGCTCGGCTTTAATGCGGGAGACACCGGGGCTTGGAACGACCCGCGCTTTTGGAACGCGTTCAAGAACACGGTGGTTTTCACGATCGTGTCAACACCGATCATTGCTGGGTTGGGCCTAGCTTTTGCACTATTGCTTGATCTGGGCAAAAAAGGAAATGGATTTTATCGAGCAGCCCTTTTTGTCCCGTACATCCTTCCAGTATCGGTAGCCACTCTTATCTGGGGATACATGCTCAACCCCTCGCGAGGAATAGTTGCCAAACTGACTGACACATTAGGCGTTGGCGTAGTGGCTTGGCTGTCGGATCCACGCACTGCAATGGCCGCAATCGTTGTGACTACCGTGTGGTGGACGGTGGGCTTCAACATGATCCTATTCGGAGCTGGCCTGCAAGACATTGATCCCACTCTGTATGAAGCTGCAGCAATAGATGGTGCGGGGCCATGGCGAAAGTTTGTATCGATCACCTTGCCCGGACTGAAGCATGCGACGCTACTTGTTGTAGTTACCCAGGTGATCGCATCGTTCCAGATTTTTGGTCAGGTAAACATCATGACAAATGGTGGGCCTGGAGGCGTTACAGATGTTTTGGTTCGATACATCTACCAAACCGGCTTCAGGGATTCGAACCTGGGGTATGCCTCCGCGATGTCACTGTTCCTATTCGTAGTCATGGTCTTTGTTTCACTTATCCAGTTCCTCATGTCGCGCGAAAGGAGCAACTGAAATGACTGCTCAGACACTCTCTCTCGCTCCAGAGGTAACCGAGCCGAAACCAAACCCTAAGCGAAACACGGCGAACGTGCTGTACCACGCTTTGATGATCCTAATCGTTCTGATTTGGCTCATCCCTCTAATCTGGATGTTGTCGTTGGCGCTGACGCCAAATGACGTTCTAAAGATCAATTCGCAAAGCTTGCTTCCACAGGGATTCACGCTCTCTAACTTTGCTGATGCTTTCCTCACAGGAGCAACTCTGCGATGGTTCCTAAACTCCACCATTGTCACGGTTATAACCACTATCGTCACGGTAGTGGTATGCGCGATGGCCGGGTACGCCTTTGCTAAGCTGCCTTTTGCGGGCAGATTAGCGGTTTACTCGCTCACTCTGGCCGGAATGATGGTTCCTAAAGAGGCAATGTTCATTCCTCTGTTCATGATGTTTAGCGACATTAACCTGCATAACACCTACTTGGCGCTGATTCTGCCACGAATCGCTTTTCCTTTAGGCGTGTTCATAATGACGCAATTCTTTGCGCAAGTGCCGGATGAGATTCAAGAGGCAGCCAGCATTGATGGGGCTTCTTCCTGGAGAATTTTCTACTCGGTAATGCTGCCCCTTGCCCGCCCATCACTGATCGCTCTAGCAACATTCACATTTGTGCAGACGTGGAATGACTATCTGTGGCCACTCGTATCTGCCACGAAACCTGCAATGTTTACGATCACGACAGGTCTTGCATCGTTGCAGGGGACCTTCTCGCAATCAACGGAGCTAGGTTCATTGATGGCTCGAGGAATCGTGGGCACGTTGCCTTTGCTACTTGTATTCGTTTTCTTCCAGAAGTACCTCATTCGAGGCGTGTCCATGTCTTCTGGAGAAAAGTAACAAACCCAAGAAAGATTGGAGAGAAAAATGAGGTTAAGGAAATTAGGTGTTCCAGCAATGGTGCTGGGCGCTGTTTCACTAGCTCTTACGGGTTGCGGTGTTAGTGGCTCGGGAGGATCCGGAGGCGAATCTGGATCTAACGAGGACATGCTCCAGAAAATCGCAGAGGTTTCAGATGATGACCTTCAGGGCGCCACGATAACCTTGGCGCGGTTTTTTGGCGATTGTAACGAAACCACCAATGGTGTTACTGACATGGATAAGGCGACCACAGAATGTGAAGCTATCCAGATCCTGACAAACAAGTTCGAAGCTGAAAATGCTTGGGGGATCAAGGTCGAGCGGTTGGGTGGATCCGCCTGGCACTCGTACTACGATGGCCTGAATACAGCTCTGGCTAGTTCGGAAAAGCCTGATATCGCCGTAATGCACGGATCGAACCTGCCTGAATATGCAGATAGGGGCCTACTCATGGAGGTTCCTGAATCTATTGGTGTTGACACCTCTGATTACACTGACCCGGCATCTGCAGCGGTTGAGTATGACGGTAAGCAATACGCGCTTCCCTTCGATTCGCACGCAACGGTTTCCCACCTGAACATGGATATTCTTCGCGAGGCAGGTTTGGCCGCAGAGGGCGAAGTGTACAAAGTTCCAACAGACCCGAAGGTATTCCTCGAGCACGCTCAGATTGTGAAAGACAAGACCGGGAAGAACTTCCTGGACGTTGCAATGACTGCTGATCCGATGGCTTCGCGCCTGTGGGAGACTTTCATCTACCAGCAGGGTGGAACGCTTTTGGATCCGCAGAGCGGTGAAGTAAACATGAACAGTGAGGAAGCTGTAACCTCTCTCGAGCTCGTCAACAAGCTAGTTGATGGAGGATTTACCGCAAAGACTCACGACTATGATGCTTCCATGCAGGCCTTCCTGCGCGGGGAGTCGGCCATCATGTACAACGGCTCATGGGCAGTCAACCAGTTTGAAGCTGAGACGCCTTTTGATTACGAGGTAGCTGACGCGCCGATGCTATTTGACAAGCCTGCAACTTGGGCGAACTCGCACGTCTGGACGGTTCCCGTTCAGGAACAAGGCGATCCTGTACAGTACCGTGCAGCATTTGAGCTTGCTAAGTTCTACTACGAAAACACTGGAGTCTGGGGCGTTAAGACGGGACACATGCCGGCAAGTAACACGGCTTTGAACTCCGAAGAGTACCTCGCAGCTCCGCACCGCGAGCAGTACCTGGAAACTGCAAAGGCATACGGTACGTTGCCTCCACGTGTTGTTGAGTGGTCTGCCATTGATTCATCTATCCAAGAGACCATCGAAGCTACCTGGCTGAATGATGCTGACATTAAATCGACGCTAGATAAGCTTCAGACAGCTGTTGAGGGAATCCTCAAGTAAATCGACAGCTATCTGTCCACCAACGTAGGGTGCCCATCGGTTTGAATCGGTGGGCACCCAACGTTTAAGTCGCAATATGGGGATCGTGGGCACTGTCTGTAAACTTGTGTTTGATTCTTGTTTTGTAGTTTCACTATTTCCAAAATGGCGATGGAGTTAGGGCTTGCGACCACCAAACATGCAAGACGTTGCGGCGCTTGCCGGCGTTTCGCAAAGAACTGTTTCAAACGTTGTTAATAACTACGTGCATGTTTCTGACCAGACCCGCAAGAAAGTGCAGGACGCCATTCAGGAACTCGGTTACAGGCCAAATATCGCTGCTCAAAGACTTCGGTCAGGGCGTACCGGCATGATCGCGCTGGCCGTACCAAACATTTCTTGGCCATATTTTGGCGAACTAGCGCACCTCATTCAAAAAGAAGCGCAAAAGTACGACCAAACCCTACTCATCACCGAGACCGAAGGAATGCGGGAGCGGGAACTGAAATCCCTTGAAGGTTTCCGACCAGACGTAGTTGATGGAGTGATCTATTCCCCGATCGTTCTCACAGGGCAAGAGCTACCCAAGATTGACGTGCCCCTCGTTCTGTTGGGAGAGAAGATCTCTGATATTGGCGTCCCTCACTTTGCAGTTGATGGGGAAGCAGCCGGAAAGGCGATCACAGAGCATCTATTGGAGCGCGGGGCGAGAAGATTCGTTGTTGTAGGTTCCTCTGAAACAGTGATGACAATTGGGCCAGGGCCTCAACGCCGGCGTGGTATTGAACAAGCGCTTGAAGAAAAGGGGCTGAGCCTGACCCCTGATTGTGTGGTGGAATCTCCGTGGACATACGAGGGCGCGCATGGCGCCTTAACGTCCTGGCTCACTACTCATGATTTGCCAGATGCGATCATTGCCCTCAATGACATTGCTGCGGCGGGCTCAGTGCGCGCATTGGCCGATATCGGCGCGCATGTGCCTGACGATGTGATGGTAACGGGCTGGGATGACACGGACGTGGCATCCTATACTCTTCCATCGCTAACCGCAATCAGTCCGGACAAGGTTGCTATTGCCAGACAGTCCGTAAAGGCGCTTATGGAACTGATTGAAATCGGGAACACCGATTGCGGTGAGGAACGAGTTGATTTTGAACTTGTAGTCAGGGAATCTTCGACGCGGCGCTAATGCCTACAGATCGTGCAAAAGTGCGCGTCCAGTGCACGCTACTCCTGCTCGTGCCGGCACCCATTCACGACCTAACGTGTTCAACTGCGGTTTTCGCTTTCTCGCTACGTTGATAGGCTGAGCCCCATGACGTTTCGAGTACTTTTTGTTTGCACCGGAAACATTTGCCGATCCGCCATGGCCGAGGTGGTGCTAAATCAGCACTTTGAAGCCGCTGGCCTTGACGCCGTAGCTACCTCTGTTGGTATTTCTGACGAGGAACACGGCAACCCCATTGACTACCGCGCTCAGCGCACTCTAAAAGCCGGCGGCTATGACATCCCCAATCACTTCGCCAGGCAGATCACCGCGCAAGATCTCAAAGATTGTGACCTCGTGCTCGCAATGACGTCAAACCACTATGCGGCAGTCGAACGGTTGTCCGCACACACCCACATTGACGTGATCGAAAACCCGCAGGTGGGGGACGAGCGTTCCACTGATCTGCGCATGTTCCGCGCAATGGATCCGGCGCTTGCGGGTGCGCGCAGGCGAGAACTCGACGTGCCTGACCCCTGGTACGGCACCCAACAAGACTTTGAGGACACCCTCGACGTCATCGAATCAGTTGCCGACTACATAGTGGAGTATGCAACCGAAGCCCTTGAAACGTGACGCGAGCTGGGTGGAGAGCTTTCAACAGGAGGCTAGCGACGGCGAGGAGGGCGGTCTCTACGACCTGGTGACAGGAGACCTAGGTGAACAGACTCTCCGAACAAAACATTTCGGTGTGCATCGCAGGGAAAAGTGCTTTTGTAAGACCTAAAACACACTTACAAAAACGTTACATTTCAGATATTGCGAATATTTCGAATAATTGCGACACTGGGTGTTATGAACGCTTCAATAAAAACACGGTCAGTAACCCTTCCTTCTGAGAAAATAGAAGAGCTCTTGAACGTTTCCCGTTTCTTGGAGCAATCTCCTGCTCCAGCCTTGTTGTTGGGACCTGACGGAGAACAACTGGAACTGCCGGAACAGGTATACAAATCCCTTATTGATGTTGTTAATGCCATGAAAAACCGGCAGGCGATTGCCATAGTTCCCATAGATAAGAAACTTACGACTCAAGCCGCCGCTGACTTTCTTGGTATCAGTAGGCCAACTTTGATCAAGCAACTTGAGTCGGGAGAGATACCCTACGAAAAACTCCCAGGAAGTCGCCATCGTCGGATTCTTCTAACTGACCTGCTCAAGTATGAAAACGATCAACGCAAGATGCGTGAAGAGATATTTCGACAGATGGTTAGCGACGCCGAGGAGGACGGCCTCTACGACCTGGAGTTTCAGGAAATGCGAGACTGAAGCTCATGGTTGGATTTCGTGTGGTGCTTGATGCGAATGTGCTATTCCCAATCGTGCAGGTAGACCTTCTAATGCATCTTGCCCATCAGAGAACATATGTTCCATTATGGAGCTCGCAAATTCTGGATGAAGTTGTGAAAGCATTAGTAGAAACCGGAAGGACCACGGAAGAACGTGCGCTTCGTAGAACATCACGCATGAACGAGTCATTCCCAGATGCTCAAGTACACAATTGGGAAGAACTGGTAAAAGGAATCCGGGGCATTCCAGATGCAAATGATAAACATGTTGTGGCTGCGGCTATTGAAGGTAACGCATCTGTAATAATTACTAACAACTTGAAGGACTTCCCTGACGAAGCATTGTCGCTACATGGTTTACATGCTAAGTCTTGTGATGAATTCCTTCTGGATTTGTACGACCTATATCCGGTAGCTTTCGAAATTGCATTTGAACAAATGAGAAATACAAGAAAAAAGCCACCGGTTTCGGTTGATGACCTGGTTTCGGCTCTAGCGGGTAGCTGCCCGGGTTTTGTTGCTGCGTATCGCGAGAAACAGTGAGGTGCAGGACAATCAAATGTGATCTATTTAGGGGCGGACGTAAACACATCGCGGATAACTAAGCCCAACAGGCTAGCCATTCAAGATGGCGTACAGGCGCTTCAGTGACACCTTTCTTGAGGTGCCAAGTTCCTGGGCGAACAGGGACACGCGAAGCTCCTCCACCAGCCACAGGGACTCATCCAGCTGCGCGGCTCGGGCCACCTCGTGAGCTGGAAGCGCCGCCCGGGCAGATGCCAATGCAGCCTCCACATCCTTAACGGAGCGCCACAGCCCCTCATCGCGTGCAAGTACGCTCGCGGACTGCGAGGTCTTCTCTACCCGCAACCGATCAGCCTTCACAAACCGCGCCACGTGCTGCAACCACTCAAATGGAACGCGCGTTAAGAACCCTTCAAACACCAAGCTATTCGAATGCTCGCGCACATCCGCCAGCACCCTGACCATCGCCGGCGAGGACACCGAACGAACCAACCGGTCAAGCTCGCCAAACTCGGCGAACGCCTCCACGGCCCAACTCAAAATCAGATAGGTGCGATCCTCAATCCGATCCTGCACCCACCCGGCCAATGCCGCAAACTGGGCCTTGGAACGTACCTGCACCGCAGGAGTCTCATACTCATCAATCAGCGACGCCACAGCTGCCAACTGTGCATCCGCCACCAAGCTTTCCGTATTCGGGTATGGTCCGCTAGCTAGAATCAGTGCCTCCCGGCCCGTCCAACGAGTAGACACCCGGGCCGTTGCCAAACGCGTGCGCGCCAGAACCAGATGAGCCAGACCCTCCCTATGGCTCGCATCGGCCTGAGTGCGCTCCGCAATAACTCGCACGCCAGCGGACGGCTCAGACGCTGACCCCTGCGGCACCAACGCCGGGAATGCCCGAACAGAAAGTCCTGCCTGCGTGCTCGCATCCACGCTGAGGGGCAAAGCACCTCCCTCAACAACGGGCCAATCCGACAAACCATCCAATTCCGGGACCGACGCAAAAACACCTGGGGTCGGTTGATCCCCCGAAGTAGCCGTACCTTCCGACGCGCGCCCTTTCGGGGAGGCCTGCACTCCTGCAAACGCCTTTTTAGTGCGCTTAGACGGCTCTGACTTTGCACCCGACTCCTTCATCGCCTGATCCAAAGCCTCGCGCATTGCCGAACGAACCGCCTTTTGCGACTGCCCGCTCAACTGCTTTTGCAACCACGTCAGATCTTCACCGGAGCGCAACTCGCGCCCCTGCGCATTAACCACTACGAACATGGGCGTGACATGCGAAGGCAGCGTTAAGTCGTCCCATGTTTCACGTGGAACATCGACGCCCTTAACTGCGTCGGTAGCGCGTACAAACGCATCAAAATAGTGGGGGAGGAACTCGCCAGCTTGAGTACCCGGAATCCGCTTCACTCGCGGTTTATCTTGATTTTCGAGGCCGGCCTGCGGCTGTTTGGGCAAATCCGACTGCTGGTTCTGCGTTTGCTGATCCGTGGGGGATACCGGTTTGGGCTTAGATTCTGGAGCCGTTTGTGACTGCGAGGAGGAGCGCGCGGACGCCTGCTTCATCTTCGTAATCGACTTCTGATTCGCTGTGCCCGACTTTGAAGCCCAGGCGGCAAGCCTTCCAAGCGAAGCTTCAAGCGAACGAGGGTCCACCTCGTCCTCGCCCGCAGACTCTGGCGAGCTCGCCGCAGCCGAAGTTGAACCTGACGAGTTCCCACTCGAAGCGATAACCCGCTCGTCCGGGTTTACCTGCCCAGATGAGGGGCTCGACGCATCGTCGGACATCCAAATGTTGTGCTTGATCCAGGTGGCAAGCTCGCGCGCAACATCGGGCGCGGGCACAAGCTGGGCGCGCAACTGCTTAGGCAAAGCGCGGATAGTGGCCGTGAGCAACTCTTCCAACATGCCCGGAACCAACCACTCAAAGCCCGCATCGTGCAGACGCGGCAACACCGCCACAGGCACGCGAACCGTCAGCCCATCGCGGGGCGAACCCGGATCGAACTCATAATGCAGCGGCAAAGTGATGTCCCCTTGATGCCACTTAGCCGGATAGCCGCGCTGATCCACCTCGCGCGCACCCGGAAGCACATCCGCGCGCTCCATCTCCAGCAACCGCTTATCGCGCTGACGGCGCCACCACGCATCAAAATGTGCAGCTGACACGATCTCACGCGGCACTCGCTCGTCATAAAACGCGAAAATCGCATCATCCGAAACCGTGCCGCCCTGGCGCAACTTCTTTTCTGCCTCGTGAATCTTTGCCAGCAGCTCACTGTTCTTGCGCACAAACTTATGGTGCGCATTCCACTCACCATCCACGAGGGCGTGCTGGATAAACATTTCGCGAGCCACCTGCTGGGGGGACCCACCCAACTCGCCGCCGGTAACTCCGGCCCGGGCCGCAATCGAGGTGGCGTTCGTTGGCGCCTCCACCTTCGCTCCATGCGGCACGTTTGCGAGTAGCAGGGGCCGATCAGCTACCAGAGTGAGGCCGTACAGCATCACCTTCTCGCGCACCATCGCCGCCCCCATCTTGGAGGACCAGTACGGTTGCGAATACGAATGCTTCAGCAAACGCTTGGCTGACTTCTCCACCCACTCGGGTTGGATCCTCGCGACCGTGCGAGCGAACAGACGTGACGTCTCTACCAGCTCCGCAGCCATCACCCAGTTATAGTGCTTGCGCGCCAAACCAGATCCCGGCCAGACCACAAATCGCGTTCCACGCGCCCCCTGATAATCCTGACTGGTCTGATCCCACGAACCCAAGTTAGATAGCAAACCAACCAGTAGCGCCCTGTGGATCTGCTCGCTGTTACGGCCGGATGTGCGCGCGGTCAACGCCGTGGTTGCGCGCGCCGCAGCATCAACCGTTCCGCCCTCGCGCTCTTGATCGCGAACCTCTTTGCGTGACGGAATCTGGAGCGCGTCCACCTTCAAACCGAGGGGACGCGCCAGATCGCGCAACTGGCCAGCGACGTCCTGCCACTCACGCCACCGCAAGAAGTGCAGGAACTCGCGCTTGCACATCTTTCTAAACTGCGTGCCCGAAAGTTCACGCGACTGCAAACGCAAATACCGCCAGAGCGACAGGTAGGTGATGAAATCAGACGCCGGATCTAAGAAGCGCTCATGCGCCCTATCCGCATCCTCCTTGAACTGCTCGGGTCGCTCGCGGACATCCTGCATGGATAGCGCGGCCACAATAATCAAAACTTCCGAGGCCACGCCCTCTCGATCCGCTTCGATCAGCATGCGCCCCAGGCGCGGGTCGATAGGCAGGCGAGCCAACTGGCGTCCAACACGAGTGAGTCGCAGGGGATCACGAGGGGAACGCCTGGTTACCGCTCCAATTTCTTCTAGCAGACCGACACCATCACGCACGGCCTTAGAGGCGGGTGCATCCAGGAACGGGAAGTCCTCTACCGCGCCGAGCCCCAGCGAAATCATCTGCAAAATAACGGAGGCCAGCGACGTGCGCAGAATCTCCGGTTCCGTGTAGCGCGACCGCGCCTCAAAATCTGCCTGCGAGTAAAGGCGAATCGCCACACCATCGCTGACGCGCCCGCATCGGCCCGAACGTTGGTTTGCAGAAGCTTGCGACACCGGTTCGATGGGCAATCGCTGCACTTTAGTGCGGTTCGAATACCGCGAAATACGGGCCAAACCTGGGTCCACCACGTAGCGGATTCCCGGCACGGTCAGCGATGTTTCCGCAACGTTGGTGGCCAGCACAACTCGCCTGCGCGGGTGCGGCTTGAAAATACGCTGCTGCTCCGGGGCTGAAAGGCGCGAATACAAGGGGAGAACTTCCACCCCGTTAGCCGGGCTTTTGTCCGTCGCGTCACCTGCGTGAATATAGCGCGGGCCCAGCGAATCAGAGAGCGCGTGCGTGGCGTCGCGAATATCGCGCTCGCCGGCCAAGAAGACGAGGATGTCACCCGGCCCCTCATCGATAAGCTCCTCAACGGCTTCACATATGCCAGTTAGGTAATCGATGTCCTCACCCATGCCGTATCCGAGGAGGGCGAGCGGCGCATCCGCGTCCTCTAAAACTAAGCCCTTAACTGACACCGGGGCGTCGTCCGTAGCCTCAGTATTCGAGGGAGGATCGGACTGCTCCAAGGGGCGATACCGGATTTCCACAGGGTAGGTACGGCCCGAAACTTCCACAACCGGAACCGGCTTCCCCAGCGCTTTTGCAAAATGATCTGCAAACCTGTCCGAATCGATCGTTGCGGACGTGATGATTACCTTCAGGTCTGGGCGCTTTGACAACAGTCGCGTCAGGTAGCCAATCAGGAAGTCGATGTTTAGAGAACGCTCGTGCGCCTCGTCAATGATTATGGTGTCGTACTTATCCAGGTTCGGGTCATCTTGCACCTCGGCTAGCAAAATGCCGTCCGTCATTAGCTTTACGAGGGTGGTGGGGCCAACTTCGTCCGTGAAACGCACCTGGTAACCAACCACGTCGCCGGGCCGCTTGCCCACTTTGGTGCCCAGCTCATCAGCGATCCGGTCCGCAACTGTTCGAGCTGCCAACCTGCGCGGCTGGGTGTGTCCAATCATTCCTCTAATGCCACGGCCGAGTTGCAGGCAAATTTTTGGAAGCTGAGTGGTCTTGCCCGAGCCGGTCTCACCCGAAACAATCACTACCTGGTGATTCTCAATGGCCTGTGCAATATCTTCGCGCCGGGCGGACACGGGAAGTTCTTCTGGGAACGCTATTACCGGCAGCGCCGCTACGCGACCTGCCAGTTCTTCGCTGGAGAACCCAGATTTTCTTCCCTTCATGCTTCTATCCTAAAGAAAATAGCCAGAACACAAGCATTTCGAGTGTCTCGCTATCTGGAACGAGAGTTTCGAAATAGTAAGCGTACGTCACAAAAATCTACGGCCGGCAAAAATTGCAATCCCCTACATACAGCGCAAAAGTGTCCTTTTGGTTTCGAAATGCTAACAATAAAGCGTCTCAGACTTAGAACGCTCAGATTTCAAAAATCTGCATCCTGCTAAAGTTCAACGCAAATGAAGCGCGACATTTCGCCCTTCATCGTTATCCGACTTTACGGAGGAAAAATGAAACGTTCATACCTGCGCCTAGTCGCCCCCTTTGCGGTGGCGGCACTTGCGCTGACCGCCTGCTCCGGCGGTTCCGGTGACGGCGACGCGAACGCGCCCGAGGGTGAGTCCGGTGGCGGTGTTGTTGTAGCAAACGGCTCCGAACCGCAGAACCCGCTCATCCCGACCAACACCAACGAAACCGGTGGCGGCAAGATTGTTGACCTGATCTACGCAGGCCTCGTCTACTACGATGCAGACGGCGCTGCGCAGAACGACCTCGCCTAATCGATCGAGACTGAAGATTCTCAGAACTACACGATCAAGATTAAGGAAGGCGAGACCTTCTCTGATGGTTCTCCCGTTACCGCTAAGTCGTTCGTTGACGCTTGGAATCAGGGTGTAGCGCAGTCGCACCTTTCCTCCTACTTCTTCGAGCCCATCAAGGGCTACCCGGAGGGCGGCGAGGCTCCTGCTGACTTTGCCGGCCTCGAGGGTCTAAAGGTTGTTGACGACCAGACGTTCACCGTTGAGCTTTCCCAGCCTGAAGCTGACTTCCCGCTCCGCCTGGGCTACTCCGCGTTCTACCCGCTTCCTGAAGCAGGTATTGGCGACGCCGACGCGGTTGCAGCATTCGGCGCGGCTCCGGTTGGTAACGGCCCCTATCTGCTAGAGTCCGGTGACGACTGGAAGCACAACGAGTCGATCATGCTGAAGCCGAACCCGAAGTACGACGGTCCGCGCAAGGCCCAGAACGGTGGCGTTGAGATCAAGTTCTACGCCCAGCAGGACGCGGCTTACAACGACCTCCTTGGTGGAAACCTGGACGTCCTTGACGCAGTGCCCGACTCGGCATTCTCCAGCTTCGAAAGCGAACTTGGTGACCGCGCTGTAAACCAGCCGTCCGCTATCTTCCAGTCCTTCACCATCCCGGAACGCCTCCCGCACTTCGGCGGTGAAGAAGGCGTCCTGCGTCGTCAGGCAATCTCCATGGCAATCAACCGCGAGGAGATCACCGACACCATCTTCCAGGGCACCCGTAGCCCGGCACACGACTACACCTCGCCAGTAATCGACGGTTACAACGAGAACGTTGAAGGCAACGAGGTTCTGAACTTCGATCCGGAGAAGGCTAAGGAACTGTGGGCCAAGGCTGACGAAATCTCCCCGTGGGAAGGCTCCTTCGAACTCGCTTACAACGCTGACGGTGGCCACCAAGCATGGGTAGACGCAACCATGAACTCCATCAAGAACGTGCTCGGCATCGACGCGAAGGGCGCCCCGTACCCCGACTTCAAGTCGCTACGTGACGAGGTAACCAACCGCAAGATCGAGACCGCGTTCCGTACCGGCTGGCAGGCCGACTACCCGGGTCTTGGTAACTTCCTCGCCCCGCTGTACGCCACGGGCGCTGGTTCGAATGACGGCGACTACTCCTCGGCAGAATTCGACGGCTTCCTCAAGCAGGCAGCTGGCGCCAAGTCGGTTGAAGAGTCCAACGAGCTTTACCTAAAGGCTCAGACGGTCCTCTTCAAGGATCTACCGGCAATCTCGCTCTGGTACTCCAACGTGACCGGCGGTTCGACCGAAGCTGTAAGCAACGTACAGTTTGGATGGAACTCCGTCCCGCTTTACTACCAGATCACCAAGTGATTACCCGAATATAAGGTAGCGTAGGCTCGGAGGGGTTTCCCTCCGAGCCTCGCTCCTGTGAGTGCGGGGCTCGCAACTGTGAGACCATAAACTCACAACTAATAAATAAAAACTGCGTAAGCAGTTACCCAAGGAGACCACAATGATCCGATATATCGGACGTAGACTCCTGCAGCTAATACCCGTCTTCATAGGCGCAACGCTGCTTATCTACGCATTAGTGTTCCTCATGCCCGGTGACCCAATCCAGGCTCTCGGTGGCGACCGCGGCCTACCACCGGCAGTGGCGGAACAAATGAGGGCGCGCTACAACCTCGACAAGCCATTCCTCGTCCAATACCTGCTTTATCTAAAAGGTATTTTCACACTCGACTTCGGCACCACATTCTCTGGTCGTGAAGTCACCGACGTGATGGCAGGCGCATTCCCCGTAACCATCAAGCTCGCCCTAATGGCACTCGCATTTGAAGCAATTTTTGGCATTGGCTTTGGCCTCATCGCTGGCATGCGTCGCGGCGGCATCTTCGATGGCACCGTTCTCGTGGTCTCCCTATTTGTCATCGCAGTGCCCACGTTCGTTATCGGCTTCGTCCTCCAGTTCCTCATAGGTGTGAAACTCGGGTGGGCGCCAACGACGGTTGGTGGAAACACCACGTTTGAAGCCCTCCTAATGCCAGCAATCGTGCTCGGTGCTGTGTCCTTCGCTTACGTACTTCGCCTAACCAGGCAGTCCGTATCCGAAACCATGTCATCCGACCACGTGCGCACCGCATACGCCAAGGGCCTCTCCCGCGGCAAGGTGATTCAAAACCACGTGCTGCGCAACTCGCTTATCCCAGTTGCAACATTCCTAGGCGCCGACCTCGGAGCCCTCATGGGCGGCGCAATCGTCACCGAAGGTATCTTCGCCATCAACGGCGTAGGCGGCAACATGTACCAGGCCATCATCAAGGGCGAGCCCGCAACCGTCGTGTCATTCACGACCGTCCTTGTGATCGTCTACATAATCGCCAACCTGCTAGTAGACCTGCTATACGCAGCTCTGGATCCGAGGATTCGCTATGAGTAATCAAACTACCTACCGAAAAGGCCAAGAACACTTCGTCTCTCCCGTAGACGAATCCGGCCTGGGGGCCGTTGACGCCGTAGCAGATGACTCCGCGCCCTCGTCCATGTGGGGTGAAGCCTGGAAGAACCTGCGCAAACGCCCTCTATTCTGGATTTCAGCCGCAATCATTGCTGTGGCTCTGCTGCTGGCCGCATTCCCCAGCCTGTTCACCTCAATGGACCCGAACTTCTGCGAACTCTCGCGCTCCATGGAGGCCCCATCCGGCGGCCACCCGTTCGGTTTCGACAGGCAAGGCTGTGACATCTACGCGCGCACTATTTACGGCGCTCGCGCATCTGTAACCGTAGGTGTATTCACCACGATTGCCGTGACTATCATGGGCGCAGCATTCGGCTCGCTGGCCGGCTACTTTGGCGGCTGGCTCGACTCGCTACTTTCGCGCATCACCGACGTCGTGTTCGCCATTCCGTTCCTACTTGCTGCAATCGTGGTAATGCAGATGTTCCGCTCCTACCGTGCAACTTGGACCGTGGTGCTCGTACTCGCAATCTTTGGATGGCCACAAATTGCGCGCATCACGCGCGGCGCGGTTATGAGCGTTAAGAACGAAGAATACGTGTCTGCAGCCAAGGCTCTTGGCGAGTCCAAGTGGACCATCCTCATGCGCCACATCCTGCCAAACTCTGCGGCACCCATCATCGTTTACGCAACCGTAGCGCTCGGCACGTTCATCGTGGCCGAAGCAACCCTCTCATTCCTGGGCGTGGGCCTACCACCAGACATCGTCTCGTGGGGCGGCGACATCAACAAGGCGCAGGTTGCGCTCCGTACCCAGCCATCCGTGCTGTTCTACCCCGCAGGTGCTCTGGCACTAACCGTGCTCAGCTTCATCATGATGGGTGACGTGGTACGCGACGCTCTCGACCCGAAGTCACGAGAGAGGTAAACGAAGTGGCAAACGAGATGAACACTGACGTCGAGCCCCTGCTCGAAATCAAAGACCTCGAGGTCGCCTTCCAATCTTCCACGGGCATGGTCCCCGCAGTGCGGAAAGCCAACCTCACCATCTACCCCGGCCAGTCCGTTGCCATCGTAGGAGAATCAGGCTCCGGTAAATCCACTACCGCGCATGCCATCATCAACCTCCTGCCCGGCAGCGGCAAGATCGTGGGCGGCTCCATCAAATTCCGCGGTGAAGAACTCACCACTAAGAGCCGTAAAGAGATGGAACGCATTCGCGGACGCCACATCGGCCTTGTTCCGCAAGACCCCATGTCGAACCTCAACCCCGTTTGGAAAATCGGCTTCCAAGTTCGCGAAGCCCTCAAAGCCAACAACGTGGTTAAAGGCTCGCAAATGCACCAGCGAGTCAATGACCTCCTCGCTGAAGCCGGGTTGCCCGACACCGAACGCGTTGCGAAACAGTATCCGCACGAGTTCTCTGGCGGCATGCGCCAACGCGCCCTCATCGCTATCGGCCTGGCCGCTCGTCCCGAGCTACTCATCGCGGATGAGCCGACCTCGGCCCTTGACGTGACCGTGCAGCGGCTCATCCTGGACCACATGGAGTCGCTCACCCACGAACTTGGTACCGCAATGCTGTTCATTACGCACGACCTCGGCCTGGCCGTTGAACGCGCTGAACACCTCGTTGTTATGCACCGCGGCCGTATTGTGGAGTCCGGGCCCGCCATGCAGATCTTGCAACGTCCGCAGCACCCCTACACCAAGAGGCTGGTTGCCGCTGCTCCCTCGCTAACCACCGCGCGTATCATGACCGCGCACCAGGCTGGCATTCAGGTGACCGAAGAGGAACTGCTGGGCGCAGGTAAAGGCGCAACCTCAACTGAAGCTGCGGTTGAAGTTAAGAACCTGGTGAAGACCTTCCCGATTCGCGGCAAGCGCGGACAGACCTTCAAGGCGCTTGACGACGTGTCATTCACGCTGCGCAAGGGCACAACGCTAGGTGTTGTAGGCGAATCCGGTTCTGGTAAGTCCACTGCGGCAAACATCATCCTGGGCTTGCTAGAGCAAGACTCAGGCGACGTCATTTTTGAGGGCGTAAACGTTTCTGAACTTTCCAAGAAGGAACGCTTCGCCATGCGCCGCAACCTTCAGGTGGTGTTCCAAAACCCGTACGGCTCCCTGGACCCCATGTACTCCATTTACCGCGCGGTTGAAGAACCCATGCGCGTACACAACTGGGGGACCAAGAAGGAGCGCGAGGAGCGCGTTGCCCAACTACTCGACATGGTTGCCCTCCCTCGCTCCGCGATGAGGCGCTACCCCAACGAGCTGTCCGGCGGTCAACGCCAGCGTGTAGCCATTGCTCGTGCACTTGCGCTACGCCCGCACGTCCTTGTGCTTGACGAGGCCGTGTCTGCGCTGGACGTGCTAGTGCAAGACCAAATCCTGCACCTGCTAAACGACATCCAAGCCGAAATGGAGCTGTCTTACCTGTTCATCACCCACGACCTCGCGGTTGTCCGTCAGATTGCTGACGACGTGGTGGTAATGCAACACGGCAAGGTAGTTGAAACCGGTGACACGGACTCGATCTTCGACAACCCGCGCACCGACTACACGCGCAACCTAATCGACTCGATTCCCGGCAAGAGCATCGAACTGGGAATCACCGACGCCTAACGCGTTCCAACTCGACAATGATCGCCGCTGGTAGCCTAAGCTACTAGCGGCGATCCTAATTCGCTTTCAAGAACGAGAACCCGCAACCAGCCTGAGGCGTTAGTTGAAGCCAAGGTTAAGTGCCTAATGGAAGCTCGTTAAGTGATTGATTATCCCGCTTAGTAGATGACTTAAGTGTCGAGTAGTGACTCTATTTGGTGACGCCGGCTTGAAAGCTCTCTTTGAGCCCCATGCAACGGGGATCCATCAAAAGGTAATTCGCTCAAATCGATACCCTTCGCCACTCTTAGTACCAAACGTTGAGCGCTGCGCGCCGCTCTAATTGGCAGACCGATGTTATCCGCAAAAGCATCCCAATGACGGCCCCGGAGATTCTTCGTTTGCCCATCAATCGGGAGTGCCATCGTGAAATCGCGATAAAGAGCCGTGCAGGGTAGGTCGTACATCGGAGCAACCTCCCACACGCCCTCCGGATTTCGTAAAATTGACAGGTTCTTTGCGTGAACATCACCGTTTCCGGTAAGCCAAGCGAACAGGAACTGTACATATAGAGCTCGGATAGCAACCATGGGGGCACTGGTGTGTTGCGCGAGCGCCGCAACCACGGCTTCGGATTCGACGTTGTACTTTTCAGATGGTGGAATCTGCAGAACTTGCGAAGCGTCCTCTTGAGCGAGACGCACAATCCGTCCGCTCGCATCAACACGGCGGTCAAAACGCTCAACGAGTAAGCCTTCTACGCCTTCTTTATCTACAACCAACTGAGACTTAGCTACAGGGATTTTAAGGCCGCGAGCATGACGTAGATGCAAAGCTTCATCTCGTACGAGGTGGGGATAATCAACCGGGTCGATCTTGAGGATCGCATGGGTGCGTCTCGTTCGAATCGGCATATTAATCATCGATGCTGATGCTTTTGGCTGAACACCGGGAACTGCGTAGGGGTCAACCATCTCGGTTAGATCTTGAAAACTCCATCTAGATGGGTCCTCGTATAGTGGTGGAACTTCGTTAGGCGCAACCTCGGATGCAAAAATCCTTACATCGCCGGGAGTGTCAGCGCCCACCGCCAGAAGCATTGTGAACTCATCATTCATAGATGTTTTGGTTGCTCTGTTCAATACATTGAGGCGGTGTCCTTCTGGCAATAGTCCCGCGAAGAATGCGGGGAGCGCGCCACTTTGTTGTGTGGAAGTTTCACCCAATGGCAACGAAAATGCTACGGGATCCCCCACATAGTCATCCCTGTATTTGAACTCGACCACTCCCTCCGAGTCGCGTGACAACGTTCCAGCCAAGTGGTTGCCTTTGTAGACATTTGCGCGTTTTATAAATCGGAGCTGATCAAGGCTTATGGTTGCAATACTCACCTGTTGGATACCTCTACCTTCAAGCCCAAGGTTCCTGTGACCGCCAGTAACGACCTCAATGTTGGGCCGAGTCCGCCCTGCTCCAAAGTGCGCACCGTACGATCTGAAACTCCAGCAAGTTCAGCCAACTGTTGTTGCGTCAATCCGTATTCTTTGCGAGTAGCTTTAATGACGCTGCCAATCTGAGTCACAGGTAGGGGGAATTGCCCATATGTAGAATCATTGGCGCGGTCAGAGGCTAAATTATTCGGAGGCATATTTCCGTTTAAAGCGTTCATGTACATGAATCTACACTCTAAACGCTGGTTTCGGAAGCATGTTTCCTGTTGAGCTGGGGTGAAGAACCAGAAGAATTGTTGTCCGTGCCCCCTACGTACACTATTGGAGAGAGTAATAATCGCGTCCTCCTATTCCAATGAGATACTTAAACCATGTACGGACTTTTCGCTGGGATCACCACACTCGACGTTGCCCAACTAACCGCAGGCACAGTACGTGAGAATCAAAAAGTAACCTCACTTGACCAGATCCTCGCTGCGGGCGGGCCCGCAACCAACGCGGCCGTTGCGTTCTCTCACCTCACGCGCGCAGCCACCCGTGCCGCGAGCGCGAGCGACCTCAACCGCGGTGCGAATCCGGGAGGGGCGATGGCCTCCCTCCTCGTTTCCGCAATCGGTGAAGGCCCTGCCGCGCACCTCGTTCTTGAAGACCTGGAAGCCCAGGAAGTAGCGCTTGTAGACTGCACCGATTACGAGGCCGAGGCGCCCGAAACCACCGGCAAGCTAGATCTGACCCCCAGCGTGTCCGCGATCCTCATTAACGCGCAAAACAATGCGCGCACCGTTGCCTCCACCAACACGCGACTGCCACTAAAGCCCGAAATTGCGTTGGAAACCCTAGAAGCCATGGGCCGGCCGCAGGTTGTGCTTGTTGACGGACACAATCCCGATCTGGCGATGGCTGTCCTCACCAGTGGTGCCCCCGAAGATGGGGAACCATTCGCGGCGCAAGAATACAAGCCCGAATACCTGCGTATCCTTGACGGCGGATCTTGGAAACCGTGGCTACCCACAATGCTGGGATATATAGACGTGGCCGTCATCTCCGCAGACTTCCTGCCACCCGGATGCACGGACTTCGATGACACCGTGGCCTTTCTCAAAGGCTTCGGCATTGAACGCGTAGTGCGCACAGCCGGACCAGACCCCGTGCAATGGGCCTGGCTTGGCGAAACCGGGACCGTTACCCCTCCTGCAGTTGACGCCATCGACACCCTTGCAGCTGGTGACACGTTCCATGGAGCCTTCGCGTGGGGATGCGCTCACGGCCTCGTAAATCGAGAAACAACCGACCCGTCTGTGCTCATCGACTTTTCCAACCGCATCGCATCGCTCAGCACCACCAGCTTTGGAACGAGGGCGTGGCTAGGTGACCTCGAAAATCTGGAAGCGGAAACCGCGCGCGTACTTTCATAAATCGCGCGAGGGGGTGGGCTAAAGCCGGGGTTGCGTTAGCCTACGCGAACGGGAACATGGCGGCTAGCCCACTGCACCGACATGTCGCGAAGCCTATCTACGCCCTCGTGTGCACCAAAACGGGCGTCCCGCAGGACCTCTACGCGAGAGCCGTCCGGCAGGCGTGCAAACTCTTCCTGAGCCATCTCAACCAAGCCCAAATGCTCATCGTCTGCGTCATAAATCGCCAGGATCGGGGCAGACAAGTCAGCTAGCAAGTCGTCTGCCTCATTCATCGACAGATCAATCAACGTCTGCTTTGAAATCACAAAAAACTCGCGTTTGGAATACGTGTCATCTGGGATCTGTGCGCGGCCGGAACGCTCCAAATCATCCAACTGTGTGGACGAAAAAATCTGATCCCACTCAAACGACAGTGGGCCCGTAATCATGCCGGTTAGAAGCATCGCCTTAGCGGCCTTCGGGCGGGCCTTTAAAGCTACCAGCGTGCCAAACGAATGCGCGTGCAAAATCTGGCGGTCAAAACCCTGCGTGCGAAGCCACGCCGAAGCCGAATGTAAATCCTCCACCTGGCTGGCCAGCGTAATCACGTCATCATCAGAATCGCCGCAACCGGAAAAATCGAACTCTAGAGTTGCATAACCCGCGCCCCGGTATGCTGCCGACAAACGATCGAAATGCTCGCCCGAATGCCTATCAGCCAAGAAAGAATGCGCAAACAAAACCGCAGCGTCCGTAGAATCAACAGGGTCCACAAACGTGCCCGCAAGCTGAACTCCGCGGGGCGTCGTAATCTGTACCTCTGTCACAACCTAAGCCTAAGGGAAAACTGGGGATAAAGCGCCCCTAAACTCCGGCTTGTTCAAAACCGCAGGCAACACCACCTCCAAACACTTCCAGCAAATGCACACCCGCCGTCTGGCCCGGTAAACTAGCTGAGAAACATGCAATAAGGAGGAGCCTTGGGCGCAAAATTCGGATTCATTGTAGGAGCCGGCCTTGGGTACGTGCTCGGCACGCGCGCAGGACGTGAACGCTACGAGAAAATCAAGATGCAAGCATCTAAAATCAGGCAGAGTCCGCTGGTAGCTGAGCGCATGGACCAGGCCTCTGAAAAAGTCTCCGAAGCCCTTAAAAAGGGCGGCGCTGCAGCCACTGACAAGCTGGTTGGAGTAGTCAAAGAGCGTGTCTTTGGTGAACCCCAAGACCAGTACGTTGACGTAACGGTCATAGAAGTTGATGACATAGACAAAGAAGAATAATCGGGCGAGGGCGGCAATACCGCCCTCGTAACAATTTCAACAGTCTTTGGAACAGCCCCACACTGCCCTTCGTAGCACTGGGGTACAAAGTTCGGTTCGAGGAACAATCACATGACACCTGGCAATCAGCCAACCGAGGAACAAATCAAACGCTGGCGCAAATACCTTGCCGACGAGCAAATGGAACGCCAAACGTACTTGAACCTAGCGCAACGACGCACCGGGGAAGAAGCCGCCATCCTGCAAGCGCTTGCCGACGCCGAAACGCGACACATTGAGCACTGGACCTCCCTCCTTGGCGAGCACGCACATCCCGCCCCCAAACCTACTCTCTACTCGCGCGTCCTCGCCCGGTTTGCCGCAACGTTCGGCTCCATCTTTATCCTCGCCCTCGCCCAACGCGCAGAACAGCGCCAGTCTTACGACGTTGACCAAGACGCCACCGACGCGATGGCTGCCGACGAGCACATCCACGGTGAGGTTGTGCGCGGCCTGGCCGCCCGCTCACGTGCCCGCATTGCCGGCACGTTCCGCGCCGCAGTGTTTGGAGCCAACGACGGCCTCGTGTCGAACCTTGCCCTCATCCTCGGCATTGCCGCCACCGGTGTTCCAAACAGCATGGTCATCACAACCGGTATTGCCGGTCTGCTAGCCGGCGCACTATCAATGGCAGCAGGCGAATACATTTCCGTCACCTCCCAACGCGAACTACTAGAGGCCTCGGACCCCTCCACCGACGCGCCCGTGCAAGTATCCAAACTCAACGTGCAACAAAACGAACTGGAGCTCGTCTTCCGCGCTCGCGGTGACACCGCTGAAGAGTCCGAAGAACACGCACGCATCATCTTCGACGCGATCAACCGACCGGCCTCGGAAATGACCACAAGCTCGATCATCACGCCCCGCTCCCTGCTATCTACCAAGGAACGCCACCGCGACCCGTCCGAATCCCACGCGGAAATCGGACACCCGTGGGGCGCAGCGGCTTCCTCGTTCCTGTTCTTCGCAATCGGAGCGCTGGTGCCACTGCTACCGTTCCTGTTTGGCGCTAGTGGAAACCTGGGCATCCTGCTGTCTGCGATCGTGGTTGGCGTGGTCCTCATGTTCACGGGTGGTGTAGTGGGCGTTCTCTCAGGCAAACCGCCGGTGAAGCGCGCGATTCGCCAGCTCCTCATCGGCTATGGGGCTGCGGCCGTCACCTACACGCTGGGCCTCCTGTTTGGCGCTAACGGAATTTAACGCGCAGGTTAAGGAGGATCTATGTGCGGCCGCTACGTACTTTGGACGCCGGAAGAAGAACTTACGGCCATCTTCGGCACTGACTTTCGCATAGGCGAAGTTACTCCCACATACAACGCTGCCCCCTCCCAGCAACTACCCATCGTGTTTGAAAGATACGAGGAGGAGCCCGGGCGGGTGCTCCGCCGCATGCAAACCCACCAGTGGGGGCTGGTGCCTTCCTGGGCACGGGACGCCAGCCGTCCCATGATTAACGCGCGAGCGGAAAGCCTGGTGGACAAACCCTCATTCAAAGCCGCTGCGCGCCGGCGCCGTTGTCTCGTGCCCGCCAACGGCTACTACGAGTGGCAGGCCGGCGCTGGCGGCAAGCAAGCCTGGTTCCTTTCCGCGGGGGAGGGGGACCCGGTCATGGGCTTTGCCGGCATCTACGAGGCGTGGCAAGGACCTCGCGACCAGTGGCTGCTCACCTTCGCGATCGTCACGCGTAGCGCGCCCGACGCCGTCGGTCACATTCACGACCGCTCCCCGGTGGTGGTCCCGCCCGCCATGTGGAACGAGTGGCTGGATCCCGAAACAGAAACAGACACCGAGGTCAGGCACTTGCTGGATGCGATTGCCAGCCCCGTCCTCGTCCCTAGAAAAGTTGGAAACGCCGTGGGGAACGTGCGGAACAACGACCCCAGTTTGATCGACGAAATTGCGTAACCGGCATGTTGAACGACCTAGGTTTTGTGTCGAATAAATTCTGTTTGACCAGAAAAACAGAAATATAAGTCTCAATGTGGAGAAAAATCTCTAAAAAAGGCGCTTACGCATTAATATTTAAGTATGAAGATACTATCTTTCAGCGTAAGCAACCATCGTAGTTTTCGAGATGGATTCTTTTTGGACCTAACAAATGGAACTCTCAAAACAAACACTCTACGTCCAGGAGAAGAATGGACTGACTATACGCTGCCTGTTGCTGGAATTTTCGGAGCAAACGCTGCTGGAAAAACGGCAGTAATCGATGCTTTTAACTATGTAGGATCGGCCATCGCAAATTCTGGAACTGCTTGGCAGGGTTTTCCAAATATGCTGCGAGCGCCCTTCGTTTTAGATGCAGAATCTGAGCGTGAGCCAAGCACATACGGGCTAGACTTTGTGCTTGATCTGGAAGACGAATTTCCAGGAATTCCAAAAGGACAATATCGTTTCTGGTACGAATTCGCAGTTGACGAAAAGGGAGTTGTCGGCGAACACCTGGACATCTATAAAAGCCGCAGACCTACCTTGCTTTTTGATCGGCATCGTGAGGGTGGAAACACTCCACTAAAACTTGGTCACGGAATGGGAAGCATTGAAGTAGCTCCTAAGGAACTCGTTCTTTCGCGCGCCCTGCAACTGGAGAAGGGGCTACTGTCCGAAATTGCGAAGAAAATCCTGGGGTACTTGACGATTTATCGAGTGGGCGATCAAGCCATGCAGCAAAGGCTGGATTCAATCGCTACCGAGCTTAAAAGCGGTGATCTGCGGCTTGACGATCTTGTTAGTCTGGCTCGAGTTGCTGACGTCGGAATCGAGAAAATTTTTGTCGAAGAGACGGAAGCCCCCGAAGAATTTTCGAAATTCGTTAGAGAATTGCACCGGAGAATGCAGCGAGATTCTTCTGCAGACAACCAGGAAGAATCTCTCAAGCCGGAAGACATTGACGAGAATTTGATCATTAGATCACTACGATTCAAACATCGATCAAGCGGAAACCCCGCACACAAATTTGAACTTGCCGATGAGTCTTCCGGCACTCTAGCTTGGCTTGCGCTTGCAGTTGATGTCGTAACAAGACTACGAGAAGGGGGCGTATTGTGCGTTGACGAGCTGGACACGAGCTTGCATCCGTATCTTGCTGCTCTAGTAGTCTCGGTTTTCCAATCGCCTGAATACAATCCTCACGGAGCGCAATTAGTGTTTACCTCACACGATACGACGCTACTTGGACAGCAATCGGAAACAAATCTCAGCAAGAGACAAGTTTGGTACGTCGAAAAGGACTCTAACGGGGTATCAGATCTGTACTCTCTGGCGGACTTTGCAGACGTTGGCAAAAAAACCAATTTTGCGAAGCAGTATTTGGAAGGCCGATTCGGTGGCGTGCCCAGGGTGGCTCCAGCACTCTTGTGGCAGCTGGTCCATAAAGACGATGTTTGGGACGCAAACAAAGTGGAAGCGATGTCTTAGTGTCTAGGGGAGTAAGGGGGCGCAAGGTTCGGAAGCAACGCAAAATGCGCCCACGAGTGTTGGTAGTGGTTGAAGGTTCCAAAGGAAAATCGGAAGAAGTCTACTTTCAACGCCTCGATCAGGAGTTGAGATACGATGTGGCACTTACCGTTGTAGCTGGAGCAGGGGAGCCAACAAAGGTGCTCGATGCGTGCAACCAACGTATCGAACGAGAAGCCAGCAAGGTAGGTGACGGAAGTATACCTTTCGATTATTGTTTTCTGGTCATGGATGAAGACAATCACCCACATCTCAATGACGTTCTCGAACAGTGTCGCCAACTCAATTTTGATGCTCTCGTTACGAATCCAAAATTTGAGTTATGGCTCTTGTGGCATGTTGAAGATTGCAAATTTGTGAGTTCGTCAGTACTTGATAAGCGTGTCAAAAGTAGATCGTTGGTTAGTGGCAAGAACGGCAAAGAACTTGCCGGAAGTTTTCCCGTCAAGGATTACGCTGCGGCAGTTGAGCGAGCAAAGAAAGCCTGGCGAGAAATGGCTTCCAATGAGGTAGGTCCGAACCCGTCTAGTGGAATCCCTGTATACCTAGAAAAACTAGATGCGATCTCTTCCCAAAATAAGAAATAATAGCTACTCAGTTTCTTCCGTAAATCAAAAGTGGTGGGACAGTTCAACTGAACTGTCCCACCACTCGACTGAGTTTTGCTGAACTCGTTTACTTCTTCAGCTGGCGTTCCTTCTCCAGCTCATTTTCATAAGCGGGAAGATCCAGCAGACCATTACCGGACAGGCCAATCACGATGACCTCGCCGTCGCGGGCCTCGCCAGACTTGATGTAGTTCAACGCGCCCGCAACAGCGTGCGTGGACTCCGGAGCCGGAATGATGCCCTCCGCGCGAGCAAACTCCAGGCCCGCAGCGAACGTCTCATGCTCACCAATCGCAACCGAATCAAGTAGGCCCAGCGACTTAGCGTGAGACACCATCGGGCTCATACCGTGATAGCGCAAACCACCAGCATGAATCGACGGCGGCACAAAATCATGACCGAGCGTGTACATCTTCATGAGCGGCGTCATACCAGCCACATCACCAAAGTCGTAGCGGAACTCGCCCTGAGTCATCGACGGGCAAGCCTGCGGCTCACACGCAACCACCCTCGTGGTCTTCCCATCGCGCAAGTTCTCACCCAAGAACGGGAACGATAGGCCAGCCAAGTTTGAACCACCACCGGCGCAACCGAACACCACGTCAGCCTGCTCTTCGCCGGCCTCACGCAACTGCTCAATCGCCTCCAGACCAATCACCGTCTGGTGCAACATCACATGGTTCAAAGCCGAACCGAGCGCATAGTGAGCTCTATCCGACTTCAGAGCAACCTCTACGGCCTCTGAAATCGCCATGCCAAGCGAACCCGTAGTGTCCGGATCCTGCTCCAACAGCTTGCGACCGGCCTCCGTTAGCGTAGACGGCGACGGATGACACGTGCCGCCATACGCCTCCATCTGCATGCGACGGTACGGCTTCGCGTCGAACGAGGAGCGAACCTGGAACACCTCGCATTCAAGCCCAAACATCGCGCAAGCCATCGACAAAGAAGCACCCCACTGGCCAGCACCAGTCTCGGTAGTTAGCTTCTTCATGCCCTCAAGCGCGTTGAAATACGCCTGCGCAACCGCCGAGTTCGGCTTGTGCGAACCAGCGGGAGACACTCCCTCGTACTTGTAATAAATCTTCACCTTCGTATCGAGCGCCTGCTCCAACCTACGCGCACGAACCAAAGGCGACGGACGCCAGCTCGCATACACCTCGCGAACAGCCTGCGGAATCTCGATCCATCGTTCGGTGGAAAACTCTTGTTCCACCAACGCTTTGGAAAACAGAGGATGCATTTCCTCTGGCTTAAGTTCCTCACGAGTCTGGGGATTCAAATGCGGAGCCATCGGCTCTGGGAAATCAGCAGTGAGGTTGTACCAATGCGTGGGGACTTTCGACGGAATTGCAAACTCGAGCGCGTCAGTAAGCGCATGTTTCTGTACCAATTTCATCCCCTTTACTCAAGATAAAGCTGTTCTCGCAAGGCCTTTCCTAGCGAGTGGCAATAATGCCGCCTTCAACATTACGCACCAGGCAATGAACAAGACGACACGTTCCAAAGGATGATATTACGAGTGGCGAAAATTAGCGAAGAATGCCAAGGGCCCTTGCCCGGTGCAGGAGCTCGAAGCCGTCCTCGCCAACCACCACCGGGATTTTTGGGTCAAGAGATTTGATCAGTGGGCCCAGCTCCTCGCGTGGATCGGGCGCGCCGTGATTCAAAACCTGCTCTGTCGTAGTCAAACTGCGAACAAAAATTGCCGCCACATTCTGCGGATACTCCCGCGCGAACTCCGTATAAATTGAGGGGTCGTGCTGGCCATCATCACCAACCAGAACCCACTTCACCCACGGGAACATTTCGGCCAGCTCACGCAACTGTGAACGCTTATGCTCCCGCCCAGAACGAAACCAACCCGTCTGAGAAGGCCCCCAATCCGTCATCAGTGGCGTGCCCGTAGGGAAGTTTGACCGGAACAAGAACCGGCGCAAACTCGGTGCCACATTCCATGCTCCCGTAGACAAATAAACCGCGGGAGCCGGTAGCGTTCCAACGCGCCCCCTCGACGTTTGCATATGCGAAATCTGCTGCAACAAGTTCGCCATTCCCGGCACCGCCTGGCGTGACGACACGTACGTGAAAAATGCATTCTTTGCTGCCACCAGTGGACGAGGCAACCACGACACCATCACCGTGTCATCCACATCCGACACGAGGCCAATGCGTTCCTGCTCCGAAACGACTCGAACCGGCACCGCAATCGGGCGTGAGGCGCGCACGCGCTTTTCGCCTCGCGCGATCTCATCGGGCTTCAGAGCCTGCAACGTCGCCGCATGCCAGCCCGGCTCCAACCCGTGATCCTCGACCATAAGATCCACATAGCCGCCACGATCCGTATAAACCAGCAGCTTTCGGCTACCTACCGTCACCAGCACCGGCGCTCTCGGCACTTGCGCGTCCACAAACTGACGCCACCCGCGTTCACCGCGCATATGGGATGTTGTGTTCGTATCGTCGCCCTCGTCGGCGCCAATAGCGTCTTTAACCACCTCGCCAAACGCGTGCGGAAGCCTGTCTGCCGCGCGGGAATGAAGCTGATACCAGCTAGGTAAACCGTGCCGGTTAGCCCAAACCTCGTACTTTTCTTCAAAATACGTAGGGGCCATCAACGCCCTGGCGATGATGCGCACGCGCTGCGCGTTTCCGAAGCCGCCGTACGCGATAAGCTCTGGGCGCCAACCCAAATCCGAAAGCGTGCGCGCTACCTGCGTGTTAAACGCGTCTTCCAGCCGAGTGACAGCAGTTAAAAGCACGACCTCAGTCTATCGACTTTCGCGGCCGGCGCTTCCACAAACCCCCAAGACCCATACGGCGCGAACGCACCTGCACCGGGATCCGCGCCCGCTTCTTATGCGAGGTGGCCCGCAATGCCGGAATCGCAATCAGAGAAATCGTAACCATGACCCACGCGAAACCAATTGCCGTGTGGAAACCGCCCACGTGTCCGCTGTGGTCAACCACGCGGCCAGCCAGTGCCGAACCCAGCGAACTACCCACATTCATAGCCGTGGACATCCACGTGAGGCCCTCCGTTAAACGCCGCGGCGGAACCGCCTTTTGTACCATTGCGGTCACGTTAATCATCGTGGGCGAAATGGAGAATCCCGTGAAGAACAAAATGACGCCCAGGCCGATTATCGTCTGCGCAAAATACGTGAGACTTACGCCCACTGCCAGCAGGAAAACCCCACCGACAAACAATTTCCACAATGGGATCGACGTTGCCCTCGCCCCATAAAGGAGGCCCGCCAGCATAGAACCGAACGCGAACACGCCAAGCAGGACGCCAGCCGTCGCTTTTTGGCCCATGGATTCGGTAAACGCAACCACCGAAATATCGATTGAGCCAAACATTGCGCCCGCACCCACATACACCAGAGCCAACGCAATCATTACCGGTTGCGCCATCACGGAGCCTTTAGGGCCGTGAATACTTGAGGTGGAAATAGGCGGTTCCGTTGCCCGCTGCGACAATAGCCAGAACCCGCCAGAAATAGCGAAGATAAAAGCTAAAACCATACCCGCAACCGGGTTGACGTTAGCCGAAAGAATCGTTGCCAAGATCGGGCCGATCATAAACACGACCTCGTCTAGCGTTGCCTCCATCGAAAATGCCGTGTGCAACTGCGCCGGATTTTTTACCGCTACCGTCCACCTCGAACGCACCATCGAACCAAGCGAACCCGAAGTTGCACCCGAAACTGCTGTCAAAACGTACAGGTACACCACCGGAGCATGCATGGCTGCCGCAACGATCAATCCCAACAAGCTGGTAGCAGACACCGTAACCAGCGGAATCATCACGCGCGCCTGCCCAAAACGGTCAACCAAACGCGCCACAAACGGGGCACAAATAGCAAACGCAATAATATTCGTTGCCCCCACCTGGCCCGCCAACGTATATGAGCCATACAGTGTTGAAATCATCAAAATCTGCGAAATTCCGACGATTGACATGGGGAAACGGGCAATCAAACCCGCCAACGAAAATTTCAGTGCCCCCGGAATCGACAAAATTTCGCGGTAAGAATTCAACACAAATGCAGTCTACGGCAAAGCAGTCCGCACAGACCTCACAGGACTAAAAAACAACAAAAACGTTCCGGGTACGCATCAAAGACACGTACCCGGAACTACAACTAACCGAACGCGCTAGCAAACCCGCTAGGCTGCTCGGCTCTCAAGCCGTAAAGGTTTAGGCCAGAGCCTCCTTCACGACCTCCTTTGCTTCCTCCAACACCTCTTGCAGGTGGTCCTCGCCCTTAAAAGATTCCGCGTAAATCTTGTACACGTCCTCCGTGCCAGAGGGGCGAGCCGCGAACCACGCGTTCTTTGTGGTCACCTTTAAACCGCCAATAGCGTTGCCATCGCCCGGAGCGTTCACCAAACGAGCCGTGATTTCCTCACCCGCAAGCTCCTGCGCCGCCACGTCCTCCGGCGCCAACTTCGCAAGCTTCGCCTTCTCTTCACGCGTAGCCGCATTGTCAATACGCGAGTACGAGGACGCGCCGAAACGCTCCACCTGCTCCCGATGCAACTGCGACGGAGTCTTACCCGTCACCGCGATAATCTCCGCAGCTAGCAGGCACAGCAAGATGCCGTCCTTATCCGTGGTCCAAACCGTGCCGTCCTTGCGGAGGAACGAAGCGCCCGCGGACTCCTCGCCGCCAAAACCGATCGTGCCGTTCATCAGGCCCGATACGAAGTACTTAAACCCGACCGGAACTTCAATCAGCTTGCGACCAATGCTCTCAACCACGCGGTCAATCAGAGCAGAGGACACCAGCGTCTTACCCACCGCCGTGTCCTTGCCCCAACCCGGACGATGCGTGAACAGGTACTCGATCGCAACAGCCAAATAATGGTTGGGGTTCATCAGGCCATCCGGTGTAACAATGCCATGCCTATCCGAATCCGCATCATTGCCCGTAGCAACATCAAACGGAGTCTTACCGGACGCATCCGGCTTCATGCGTTCACGAACCGATGCCATCGCGTAAGGGGAGGAGCAATCCATGCGGATCTTCCCATCCCAATCCAACGTCATGAACCTCCACGTCGGATCGACCTTCGGGTTAATCACCGTGAGATCCAGACCGTAACGCTCCGCGATCGCGCCCCAGTAATCCACGGACGCGCCGCCGAGGGGATCTGCGCCGATACGAACACCGGCCTCGCGAATCGCATCAATGTCGATCACGTTCTCGAGGTCATCGACATATTTCTTCAAATAGTCGTAACGATGTACGTGCGGGTCCTCTAGCAAATCCTGCGAACGAGCGCGCTTTACCTTAGACCAGCCGCCCGCCAAAATCTCATTAGCGCGGTTCGCAATCCAGCCCGTCGCATCCGAATCTGCCGGACCGCCGCTTGGAGGGTTGTACTTAAAACCACCATCACTAGGCGGGTTGTGCGACGGCGTAACCACGATGCCATCAGCCAACCCTGGGCCGGACGTGCGCAGACCCTGTGCAGACCCCGCGCCGTTAGCCACGAGAATCGCGTGCGAAACCGCCGGAGTGGGCGTGAACGATCCTCGCGAATCGATCTGAACATCCACACCATTTGCCACCAGCACCTCAAGTGCCGACCTCCAAGCCGGCTCTGACAGCGCGTGCGTATCGCGGCCAATAAACAACGGACCGTCAAAACCCTGACTTGCACGGTACTCCACGATCGCCTGCGTTGTTGCAACAATGTGCGCCTCATTAAACGCGCCATCAAGCGACGAACCGCGGTGCCCAGACGTGCCAAACACGACCTTTTGCGCAGGGTTATTTACATCGGGCTCAATCTCGTAATAAGCGGATAGAACCTCATCAACATTAATCAAATCTTCTGGTTTAGCCAGTTGGCCAGCTCTTTCATGCATACCTACAAGTGTGGCAGGTGTCACTGAAATTTTCATCCTTGTTTCAGCAGATAAACATCGCCGGCCCCGCATGCTTTGTTTATTGGCTTCACGCCGGTAACTTTGGGCTAGATCGAAACCATTCACCAACTTAGGAGACCCACATGGGAAAGAAATCACGACGCAAAAAAGTAGCGTCCGGCAAACCGATTCGCCCCATCATCGCGCACGTCGCACGCCCCTTTGAAGGTATGAGCGCCGAAGCTGACCTCGTTGCCATGCGTGAAATTATTCCTGCCGCCACCCTTGCAGCGCAGACCACGGCAGAATACGGATCCGAACCCTTCCTTTTCGCCTCCATCCTTCCCAACGCCGTTCCTGCCCTCGTACGCGAAGACGGACAGATCCTCATCGGCCTGCAAACCCGCTCCTCCAGCCGCGACATCGGCCACGACCTCGGCGTCGCACTCAAAGCAGCCCTGGAGCGCAAAACCAAAATTGAGCAAGGCGAAGCCGAATATGGCCCCGTGCCAGTGGACGTGCGCGACGCCGGACCGCGCATCCCCGACATGATCGAAAGCACCCAACCGATGGAGCTACAAAACGACCTCGGATACTGGATCGCC
The DNA here is from genome assembly GCF_000758775.1 of Actinomyces sp. S4-C9. Lineage (NCBI taxonomy): Bacteria > Bacillati > Actinomycetota > Actinomycetes > Actinomycetales > Actinomycetaceae > Actinomyces > Actinomyces sp. S4-C9. The sequence goes on from NZ_JRMU01000010.1 coordinate 42,343, forward strand.
GACGGCCAGCGCGACGAAGAAGTTGAAGCCGCCATCGCGCAAACCTCTGCCGAACTCATCCCCACGCGTGTCATTCCCGGCGTGGCCAACACCTACTGGCACGACATGGGCAAACACTTTGTGCGCTGGATCCGCCTCGAAGACGAAGATAAACTCTTCACCGCCCTTGCCCGACTCCAAGCCGCAGGTGAACTCACTCTTGCTGGTGCACACTTCATCGGCGCATTCCGCGCCCTCGGCCTGTCCATCCCCGTATTCGAATTCGAAAACGAGGTAGACCCAGGCACCCTCACCGAACCCGTAACGGAACTCGAACGCAAACTCGAAGCCGCGCTCGCGGAAACCCAGCCGCTAACGGACGACGAAAAACGCGCCCGCGCAGGCCTCGTATCCCGTCAAGTATCCCTATAAAACGGGTTAAACCACGGGGCGGGAACGGACTAAACTAGACGCATGAGTAACTCCGGTCCCGCCCCCTCAACCAGTCGCGTCAGCGAATCACTCAAACAACAACCCGAAAAACATAAAGTTGCGGTCATTATTCCCGCCCGCAACGAAGCGCGCCGCATCTCCCACACCGTGCGTGCATGCCGGGCGCTACCGGGCGTTGACCTCCTCATCGTTGTAGACGACGGATCTGAAGACAACACCGGCGACCACGCGCGTCAAGCCGGAGCCGTCGTCGTGCGACACTCCGTCACCCGCGGCAAAGCCTCCGCCCTTGAAACCGGAGTCAAAGTTGCCGCCATGCGAGACCTCGCCAAAGGCCTACCCCGGCACCTGCTATTCCTCGACGCCGACCTTGGGGAAAGTGCGCTGGAGGCAACCTCCCTCATTGACGCCGTGCAACGCGGGATCTGCGACTGCGCCATCGCCACACTTCCCAAACAAAAAGGAGCAGGCGGACACGGATTTGTAGTTGGGCGCGCCCGCAAATCAATTCGCCGCGCCACCGGCTGGCACGCCAACGCGCCACTGTCCGGGCAGCGCTGCATCACCCGCAAAGCGGTTAACGACATCATGCCTTTTGCCCCCGGGTGGGGCGTTGAAGTAGCCATGACTATCGACCTTCTAGTCAAGGGCTACACCGTGCAAGAAATCCCCTGCGACTTCACGCACCGTGCTACCGCCAACGACCTCATGGGGTACATGCATCGCGCCGACCAATTCAAAGACGTCTGGAAAGCCACGGCGCTACGCCGCGTACACCGCCATCGAATTCCCGTTCGCGAGCGAGTACAGGCGGCTATACGGCAAACCGCGGGCTCTCCGTACAACGCGTACGAGAAATTTGTAGACGACGAGCAAGAATAGACACCAGCGCGGGCGCTGCAATCGCAACGGTGTCCACCACAATCAGCAAACCTGAATCGTTAATCGGTACGGCCACCAGCGCACCCACAGCTATGCCGGCCGCCACTGCGGCTAAACCCGGGGGAGTGGCTTCACGCAGGGTTTCCAGGTGCGGATTCGGTGAGGGGGCAGGGTCCATTTCGCCGGTTTGGGGCGGCTCTTGGTGAGTATCAGCGGGTAGCTTTTTGGTGCCCTCGCGCGGTTCGAACAGCTTTCGGGCAAAACGCGCCCCAACCACCACGAGGATCGCCGCTGCTGCGACTGCCGCCAAAATCAGCGGATTTCCGGCGAACGTAGTTGCCATATCGCGGGCCTTATCCGCTACCAAAGTGAGCGTTTCTGGCGAACCAAAATTCTTCCAGAACAGGCCGATGTGCGAGGGCGAAGCCGACCTCGCATCCAGGGCTCCCGTAAAAATCATTGCCACGGTTGTCAGCAAAACCCACCAGGCGGCGTGCTTCCACCTCGGGCGAATACCGCGCACCATCAAATACGCAATCCCAAACCCGGCGATAATCCCCGCAGGTCCTCCAAAATCAGCGCCCCAAAACGGCAACGCATCAATCGCCAGCACGCCCACGCCCATAGCGGCGACGCCGCGCGCCGCCTCCTGCCTCTTATCCGGGAAACGATCCGCTATCCAAGGGAGCGTTGCTATCAGCGCCGCAGCCAACAAGATCACGTACGACCGGTTAGAAATGCCGTAAAACCGCCTGGAAGCGAGCGTCATCGAACCGAAGAAACCATCGCGCTGCAAATGCGCCCCCGACGCGATATCCACCGCCACCAACAGCACAGTCAGTGCCGCGAGGACCGCCACCGGCTGATTCGACGAACGCGCCAGTGCCAAAAGCGCTGCAGCAATGGCGAAAACCAGCAAAATCGGCAGAAGCGGATTAGTAGAAAGTCGCCACCACGGAACCAGATTTGCGATCATCGCCGCCGGAACCACCGCGAAAGCAAGCGCATTCCACACCGCGATATTTCTCCAAATCCACGCCGGCGCCTGATCTTTTGCCGGCTTGCGCACAAAATGCGTCAAACCAGCTAACACTCCAATCAAAAGGAACGCACCCCACCCGGCAAAAAATGGCGTCAATGAACCTCGCGCCGCCATAGCGTGGGTGGCCTCATCCATTAATTGGGTGTGTGCGGCGCTTACCGACTTGGGCTCCACCTGTACCGGCCCGCCCGCAACCAAATCACGCACATCTCCCAACGTTGCCAAACCCGCCGAACGAGTCGCCGATGAGTAGAAGAGACCGGGGGTAGCTGTTTCCGGGGCAGGCGCGAGGCTGGTTGTTGAGGTTTCGGCGCCGGTGCTGGTTGCGCTTGATGTCGCTTCGGTGGTGGTTGCATCAATCACAGCGCCAAATTGCAGCGCCGGGCCTGGCTCACTGCGACCAACGGAAGCGAGCACCACGCGCACCGTGCCAGGATTCTGCCGCTCAAACTGCGCGTACGCCGCCAAAACCGCCTCGATCCGCGCATTCACCTCATCAACCGACAAACCCGTAGGGCCAGCCGTCGCAGAAGCGCCGCTAGCGTCAGCAACGTCAGAGGGGCCGCCGTAAGGATCAGCAGCGTTCATACCCGCTTTATCCCACCCCGCATCAACAAACACATTCCCGTGCGATTCGCGAAGAGCCTGCAACACAACCGCGCCCAACTCATCCGCCCTGCCCGGCGCGGGCAACCAACTAGCAACCTCGCCGCTCTGGCTCGCAAGAACCAGGGCGGCTCCCGGACCAACCCCAACGCCGGCAGCCGGCTCGGCCGGCCACTTCACGCCCCGAGTTATCTGCTCAAAATCCCGCACCTTCGCCCTACCGGGCGTGCGCGCCTCGTCCTCAACAATCACGTCTAAGAACGGTCGGCAAACACCACCGCGAGCCTGTCTTCCCTCATAATCAACCGCATTTCCAGGCGTGCGAACCGACATCCAACCATCAACCGGACACGTATCCGGACTCGACGTGCGCGTATGCAGATTCATCAGCGCGGCGCCATGCCCCTCCAGCGCGTTCAACACGCCCGGCGACACATTACCGGCCTCAATGCCCGCGACGCCCACAAACAACGTGCGAACCGGCTCCTGCGCCACCGCAAACGGCGACGCCACCAAAAACGCGAGAGTGAAAGCCGTAACAAACCTCAAAAAACGCACCAAAACCACCTGAAAATAAACAAGAACAAAACTAACTGTATAAGGTGAAAGCCGAGAAAAGGAGGCGCCGTGCACACTCACACCAACACGACAAGCGCGCAAACGAAGCCACTCAAAATTGCTTTCCTTGGCCCATTCGGCACATTCACCGAACAAGCCCTTTGGCAAATCGCGCCCGAGAACGCTGAAGCGGTGCCGTGCACATCCGTGCCCCAAGCGCTCGACCTCGTGCGAAGCGGGCAAGCAGACCGGGCCGTCGTGCCCATCGAGAACTCCATCGAAGGTGGCGTCAACGCAACCATCGACTCGCTCTCACACGGATCTCCCCTCGTAATCGAAGCCGAAATGGTAGTCGAAGTATCCTTCGAACTCGCCATCAAACCTGCCGCTGATGGAAGCATCCCCAACATCCAACGCATCGGCACGCACCCCCACGCGTGGGCGCAATGCCGCAAATGGGTAGCCGCCAACTACCCCGATGCCGTGCACGTGCCCGCCACCTCCACGGCAGCAGCCGCGCGCCTCATCGCCGAAGATGAAAACCCGGGCTTTGACGCCGCACTCTGCGCCAAAACCTCTGTTGAACGATACGGCCTGCGCGCTCTTCACTCCAACGTTGCAGACAACCGGGGTGCAGTTACGCGCTTCGTCCTGGTTGCGCCCCTTGGAAACGTTCCTCCAGCCACCGGCGCCGACAAAACCACCGTGCAAGTGCGCCTCCCCGACAACGAGGCCGGCGCCCTGCTCTCAATGCTCGAACAGTTCGCAGCGCGTGGCGTCAACCTCTCGCGTATCGAATCACGACCAGCCGGAGGGCCCCTCGGCTCCTACGAATTCTCCATCGACATCGAAGGCCACATCAGTGAAGAACGCGTAGCCGCCGCCCTCATCGGCCTGCACCGCACCTGCCCGCAAGTACGCTTCATCGGATCCTACCCGCGCGTTGATGGACAGCGCCCAACCATTAAAACCGGAACCAAAGACGAAGACTTTGTAAATGCGCGGGCGTGGATAGCCGGCCTGATGAACGGTACCAACAACTAGACGCGCAAAAAAGAGCTTGCCAGCCTGCGATTACGCTCCAGGCGGGCGGCCTCACGGCGAGTACGCTCCGCCAGTACCGCGGCAATAAACTCCTCGTCACCAACCCCCGGTGGCGGGCCCGGAAAAACATACTCGCGAAGCTCTCCCGCTATACCCGCCAACAGCCTTGCGCGGGCCTGCTCATCAAACTGCGCGCCGCGCATCAACAACGAGCGAGCATTACGCGCCAGCTCCGGGGGCAACCTGCGCAAATCCGCACTTTGAATCCACGAGGGGGTAGCGGGAGCCTCATGCGCTTGAACAATCGCGTCAGCACGCTTACTCGCAGCCTCAACCGCACGCGCGCCAACCCGCTCCTTAATCACCACAGTGCCCGCAGCTAAATCACCCAAACGACGATTCTTTGGGTCAATCAGCGCGGTGGCCGCGGCAAGACCACCCATCGTTGCCCAAATCTCAACCAGGCCGACCATCGCCCGAATTGCCGCCTGCTGCATACCAACGCGACGCAAATCCGAGCGCACAACCCTGGTGCCAACCACAAAACGGCCCACAGACTTTCCGCCCGTAGCCGTCTCAATCAAAACCGGAGCCACGAACACCGCGAAAACAACTAAAAAAATGAACAGTGCTTCCTGTGCGGCGCTGGCATTAGAAAACAAATAATTAAACTGGGCGACCGCCACCCAAATCAAAATGGCAACCGACAACCCCACATCTATGAGGGCTGACAACATGCGCAAGCCAATGCCCGCAGGCACCACGTCCAGCGCCACTCCCTCACCAGTTATAACCGTCGTCGCCTGACTATCCATGACACAAACGATACCTTCTAGTAATCTTGGCGCATGGATTTGGACGCATTCGTCAGTGCAAACAAAAGTACTTGGGCAAGGCTCACAGTGCTTGCAAACAAGACCGTATTAACCCCAGACGAAGCTTGCGAACTCATTGACCTTTACCGCAGCACGTCCACACACCTGTCCATGATTCGGACAGGAGCGCCCGACCCTCAACTCGCCAAAGAGCTCTCCGCCCTCCTCATTCGCGCTCGCGGCAAAATGGCCGGCAAAAACCGGCGCGTCCTCACCTCTATCGCCGAATTCTTCACAACCACTTACCCAGCCGCTCTCTACCGGTTTCGCGCCTGGTGGATCAGCGCCGGCGTCCTCGCCATCCTCTTTGCCCTTGCCGTCGGCTGGTGGATCTACGCGCACCCCGAACTACATGAGCAACTTGGATCATCCTCTTCAATCCTGCAATACGTTCAAGAAGACTTCGAAAAGTACTACACGAAGGATCCTGACGCGGACTTCACGATGCTGGTGTGGTCAAACAATTGGTACGTTGCTGCGTTGACACTTGCGTACGGAATCACCGTGATTGGAGCTGTGCAAATACTGATTAGCAATATGGCGAGCCTTGCCATCGCGGGAGCGCTAATGACGTTCCACGGGTACGGCACCACTTTCTGGACGTTGATCCTGCCTCACGGTCTGCTAGAACTGACCGCTATATTCGTATCTGCCGGTACCGGCTTAGGCCTTTTCTGGGCCATAATCCAACCCGGCTCGCGCACCCGCCTCGAATCCTTCGTCCGCACCGGACATCAGGCTATTCACGTGCTTTTTGGCCTCCTGCTCACTCTCTTTATCTCCGGCTTCACCGAAGGCTTCGTCACCGCCTCGAAAGCACCTTGGCAGGTGCAGGTAGGATTCGGAGTGCTCATCTGGGTCGCGTTCCTCATCTACGCCCTCGTTCTTGGGAAAAAGAAACAAGACTTGGCCGAATCAAGTTTGAAACTGCCCGAACAAGTAGCGGTCGAGTAATCCGAAGCGTGTGGCTACAGCAGGCCGCGCGACTTCAAATTCAAGTAGTGATCCACAACCGCCATGGACAGTTTTGAGGGCGGGGCTTCAACCACAGTGATGCCTGCAGAGGCGAGGGCTTGGGCAGCCTTTTCCCGCTCGGCGCGCGAAAATTCTGTGGCGGCCACAAAGTACGGGTCCTCGATGTTAACTTCCTCTTCTGCTTTGTGAAGTTGCGGGTCGGAGGCGTTCGCAATCACTACGCGCGTGTGCTTCGCAAGGTTCAACAACGCGGGCAGTAAAGATTCTTCCAGCACGGTCACGTCAAGGGCGGTGAATAGAACCACAAGCGACATCTTGTTGCCGAAAGCCGTTAGTTTCCCAGCAATCTGAGCCCAGTTCGCTTCAACTAAAGCAGGGTCAAGAGGTGCCATTGCGGATGAAAGCTCGCCCAGCACGGTTGTGCGAGACGGGCGAATCACTTGCGCCCTAATGGCCGCATCGGCTGCTATCATACTGATCGAATCTCCAGCTTTTGCAGTCACAGCGCTTAGCAGAAGAGCGGCATCTAGATTCACGTCGAGGCGAGTTTGGTTGCCCAGCCGCTGCGCGCTCATACGTGAAGTGTCAATAACCATCACAATGTGGCGGTCACGCTCCGGCCTCCACGTGCGAACAATAACGTCCTTTGAACGTGCGGTTGCACGCCAATCAATGGAGCGCTGGTCATCGCCATCCACCCATTCGCGCAGGGAATCAAACTCGGTGCCCTGACCGCGCGCACGCGCAAGAATTTGTCCGGTCATCTGCTGCAGTTTTGCTAGGGCTCCAGGCAGAAGCTGTTTTGATGGAAACTCCGGTAGTACGCGGATTGTGCCCGGCAGGTCGAACGTGGTTTGAATAGCGGCGAGGCCGAGAGGGCCCCACGAACGTACGGTAACCGCGTCAGCTTTCAGGATGCCTCGCCGGGTAGGAAGCAAAGCGGTAGAGAAATCCTCGGACTGGCCGGGGGAGAGCTTGAACTTATGGCGGTTCCCCGTGGCTCCGGCGCTGGGTTGCCACGCATCACGCAAAACCCCGCGCATCGTCCGATTCGCTCCTCCCACGTGGATAACCGAGACGGAGCGTTCATTAGCACGAACTGTTTCAGGTGCTTGTCTGGTTATCTGAAGTTTGCGCGGTGAGGGAGCTAAAATCGCGTCAACCAGTGTGAGGACGATGACGAACAGTAACCACGTTGCGAGGGTTCCAGGGGTGGGCGAAAGCACGATCGGGATGATCCCGATCGCAACTAGTGCCGCAACCCTGCTGGAAACTGTCATCGTGGTACCGCGATTGAGTCCATGACGGTTTGTAGGACGGAGGCGGCCTCAACGCCTTCCAGTTCGGCTTCAGGGCGAAGCATGAGCCTATGTGTAATGGTTGCGGGGGCCATCTGCTTGACATCATCCGGGGTGACGAAGTCTCGTCCGGACAACCACGCCCAGGCCCTCGAGGTGGCTAGGAGCGCAATGGCGCCGCGCGGGGATAGGCCGAGCGAGAGGGAGGGGGCCACGCGCGTTGCCCGCGCAATGTCCACGATGTACTTCTCTACCTGGGGGTGCACTTCGACGGCGGCTACGGCTCGGGTTGCAGCCTCGATATCGGAGGCGGATGCAACGGGTGTTATGCCGGCGGCGTCTAGGTCCGAGGCGTCAAATCCGTTCACGTGACGGTTAAGGATCTCGGTTTCTTCCTCATAACTGGGTAGGTTCACCTGGACCTTCAACATGAAGCGGTCCAGCTGAGCTTCGGGAAGTGGATAGGTGCCCTCGTACTCGATGGGGTTCTGCGTGGCTGCAACCATGAACGGGGAAGGCAACGGTTTCGATTCGCCGTCAACCGACACTTGGCGTTCCGCCATGGCTTCAAGCAGTGCTGCCTGTGTTTTTGGAGGCGTGCGGTTGATTTCGTCAGCGAGAAGCAGGTTGGTGAAGACGGGGCCTTCGCGGAACTTGAACTGTGACGTCTCGCGGTCGTATAGCAGCGATCCAGTGAGGTCGCCGGGCATGAGGTCGGGGGTGAACTGCACGCGTTTGGTGTCGATGGATAGCGACTTAGCTAGTGCGCGCACGAGGAGGGTTTTAGCGGTTCCTGGCACGCCTTCGAGGAGCACGTGTCCGCGCGTGAGGAGGCCAATGACGAGGCCGGCTACAGCGCCGTCGGATCCGACAACGGCTTTGGCAACTTCTGCGCGCACGCGCAGTAGGGCTTCCCTTGCATCTTGCTCGGTCATGAAACCTCCTGAATGAGCTGGTCAATTTTATGTGATCGCTGGGTAAGTTCTTTTTCGTTTAAAACGTTCGCGTCGTACAACAGTGTGTGTAGTTCGCTGGTTGGCGTGTTGAGTTTGGCGGCCAGAGTGTTGGTGAGTTCCTCTTCGCTGGCCCGATTAGGCAGGTAGAGGGCTCGGCGTAGTTTACGGCGGGCACGCGATTGGATGAGAGACATGGCCCAGCTGGCGTGTTTGCCTTCACGGGCGAGGCTGGCGCGCGCCTCTTCAATTTCACTGGCGCTGATGATGACCGGTAGCGGTTCGCGGGCGAGCGGGCCGAGCCGCCTACCTTTGGCAATCATGAGGGCGAGGGCAGCGAATAGCAGTGTCATGCCCGCCCAGAACACCCACGGAGGCAGGAGTTGCCACAATGGTGCGTTTGCCGGTGACTGCTGCTGGATGTTTGGCCGCTCGTAGTGGAATACGGCTTTGGGGTTGGCCCCGTAAAGAGTGAGGGCAAGCGCGGCATTGTCGAGGTTTTGCACGTTGGCGTTGGTAAACGCTGCGGGGTCCGAGACGAGGATGTATTCCGGGCCGTCTTCGGCAGGCCAAATGCTGAGGAAGCTACCGTTATCGGTGCGGAAACACTGAATAGCACCGGGGGTTTGGTGCTCGCGCACGATGGTGATCGAGGCGTTCTTAGCTTTGCCGATGTAGGGCAGGCACGTGCTACTGTTTTCGTTGACGCCGGGCATCGTGACGCCGTTGGTGTAGCTGTCAATGTCGAGGCCGAATTCTTTGAGGCGGTAGTCTTGCACGCCAAATAGGATCACGCGCCCGGCCTGCTGTGCTTTGGTTTTGAGGCTGTCGGTAATGTCAAACCAGTCCAGGCCATCATCTAGTAACACGAGCGTGGTGTCGCGATCGACGGCGCCGATGTCGCTGTCTTTGTAGGCGATTTTGGTTTGTATTCCCTGTTTTTTAAGCACCTCGATGACGGCTTTGGTGCCGCTTCGCCCAGGGGATTCGGGTTCGTAGTCCCTGTATTCTCCCTGCGTGTTAATCCCCTTGGCGGTGATGACGAGCACCAGCAGGATGAATATCAGGATCAGCGGCAGCCAAGTTTTGTTGAAAGTTTTGAGCGTCATTCCGCGCGCGGTTGCGTTCATGCGCTCACCTGCGTACTTAGGCGTTTTTGGATTTCGTTGTCGAGGGCGAGCATGGCATCCACGTCTTGTGTGGTGACGGTGCCAACGGTTTCGAGCCGGTAGGTGGCAACGTCGAATTTGGATGCGCAACGAGAAATATCGTTCTTAAGGTCGGGATATTCGTGGGCGATGAGGCGGGTGATGTCGCCTGTGGTGCGTCCGGGTGCGGCGGTGGCCGCGGTTTTGTCGAGTCGAACGATGATGGCGCGGAACCCGGCTTTAAGGGCTTCGGTGGGGTCCGTGTTTTTGAGGTCGAGGGCGCGGCGGCGGTGCTCGTCGGCGCTGAGGGAGGTGAGCTCCTGGGCCGCGCTGATCGTCTTTTGTTCGCGTCCAACTCTGGCGTAAACGCCGATGATGAGGGCAATGATGACCACTGCGATGATTGCAAGAAGCATCCAGTTGAAGGTGCCTTCTGCGGTGCGGAATACGGTTGTTCCGATTTTTTGAAGGAGCCAGTCGAAAATGCTTTGCAGTCCGCGGCCTTCCAGGTATTCGCTCTTGCTGAGTTCACGGTGCAGAAGCTCGCGCGCCTCGTCCGGTGTGGGTTCGAGGGCGAGAGCTACGTGCGCCACGAGTGTGTTCAAGTTAGAGAGCCTCTGCCTGTCCGCTGCGGGCTAGTTCGATGTCGTAACCTTCTTTGCGAATGCGCGTGTCTACGTACATGAGGGTGAGAGCGTAGACGGTGAGGGGAGCGACCAGAAGGTAGATTAGCGCGGTGGAAATAGAGGTTACTAGGGCCAGTAGTTTTGTAGATTCGAAAACTATGACCAGCCCGCTAATCACGCCGAAGAACACGCTGAATGCGATGGTGATTGCCAGCAGGGCCAGACCCATAAGTAGGGAAGTGCCGAGTAGCGGCCAGAAACGCTCGCGTGTGAGCTTCCAAGACCGCGATAGTGCGGACCTCATTTTTTGGCCTTCGACGAGGATGATGGGGAACGCGAACATGAAGCGAATGGCGATCAGGTAGAACGCTATTTGTAGCACCACTGAGATACCGAGGAACAAAACTAGGGAGGAAAGTCCGGGATCGATGAAGAGGAGTGGAATACCGATTGATATGGCTGTGATTAGTGGTGGGATCAGGAATGTTAATAGGGCGAGCAGGACGTAGCTACCGCGGTTTCCGCGCGTGAGTTCAACGGCTTGTTGCGCGCTGATTCTGCGGCCGAGTACGCCTTCCATCGCCACGAAGATGAGGGGCGCTGCCCCGAGCAGCAAAATGATGCCTGCAAGGCCTTGGGCAGAGAAGCTGGTGTAGTTGGTGATGATTTCCCAAGTGCTCTGCGTGGTTAGCAGATCCAAATCGGTGATGGTGGATTGCACGAGGTATTCGAGGACGAATACGAGCAGCGCAATGATGGAACTGATCGCGAAGGTTGTGCGCGCGTTGAAGCGGAACGTGCCAAATGAGGTGGAGACGATTTCCGAGGCCGTTTGGGGACGCAGAATCATGGTGCCGGGCTTGATTAGGGGTTGCCGGTATGGGGCCTGCGCGTAGCCGGCCCCATAACCCTGGTTTGGCTGGCCGTAGCCTGGGGCGCCATACCCTGGTGCCGCGTACCCGGGCGCCTCGTGTGCGGGTGTTCCGTACCCGGGTGTCCCATTCCTGGGCGTGCCATGCTCCGGTGCCCCCTGCTGCGGAGTTTCGGTTTCGGGTTGGCGGGCGGGGTCTGATCCGGGCTGGTTGTTTCCGGGCAAGTTAGGTGATTGCCAAGGGTTGTTCGGGTTTTCGTTGGCCATGATTCCTCGCAATTTTTGAGATTTTTGGACGTTCGAAAATTTGTTATCCGTGTCGGATTCTAAGAGCTTTGTGGTCTACGCGCACGCGCATTTCTCGCGCGTTGCCAAGCGGGTCGCCGTCTACCTGAATGGGGTGGGCGTCTTTGACGAGGCTGTGAGCGGTGGCAGCTTGAATGAAGTCTAGCCGTCCGGATGTGCCTGGGAGGACGTCGTTTTTTATGCCCACTCCCTGCGCGGCGATTTTGGTGAAGAGGTCGGCCCAGCCTACAAGGCCGTCGCTGGTTTCGAGTGTTGCCACGTCCAGCATGCCGTCGTTGAGTTTCGCGTCGGGCGCGAGGACTACGCCAAGCATTAGGGATGAGCAGTTCGCGAATAGGATGGAGCGGCTGTTGATCACGTACTTGCGGCCCGCGTCGAGCTCTAGGAAGGTCCTCATTCTTGGAGCGGTGAGGGCTTTGGCTCCGGCAACTACGTAGGCGCCCCAGCCCACCCGGCTTTTGAGGTTGGAGTTGGTCTCGGACATCATGCGTCCGTCCCAGCCCTGTCCAGCGATGACGATGAAAGCGTATTCGTCTTCGCTGGGTGGGTTAAATCCGCGCTGTTCGAGGAGTTCCTTGTGCTGCTTGGTGATGTACGTGCCTTCGGGAGGTATCTCGGGTTTGCCTTCGAAGCCGTTTACTTTCATCCACGCAATGTCGATCTCATTTTCAAGGCCGAAGAAAGCGATGTCGATGGCTTCTTGGATGTTGTCGGCGGGCACATGCAGGTTGCGGGAGAGGAGGTTGCCGGTGCCGTAGGGCAGGATCGCCATGGGCGTGCCGGTGCCGGCAAGGCCGGCGGCTACTGCACGAACTGTGCCATCTCCGCCGGCGGCAAGCACGAGGTCGGCTCCGTCTGCCACAGCCTGGGTGGCTTGTAGGGTTCCGGGTTGTTCCTCGGTGGTTTGAATCCACACGGGCTCGTTTAGTCCTGCTTGTGTGGCCGCGATGGTAACCATTTTTCGCAGGGTGTGCACTTTGGCAACTTTTGCGGGGTTGTAGATGACATACGGAGTTTGAGTTTTAGGGGCCATGACTCCTACCTCCGATCGAAAAGTGTCAAGGTAAACATTACCGGATCTGCAAATCGGGTGGCTTTTTTAGTTGGGATGTGGATCCTGGAAAACGGACGGCCATGTGACCGTGTTGAAATGCCGCGGTAGGCTTGGAGCATGATTGATCTTAAAGCTCTTAGGGAAGATCCGCAGCCGGCTCGCGATTCGCAGATTGCGCGCGGTGGTGATCCGAGTCTTGTTGATGAAATTTTGAAGGCCGATGAGGCTCGTCGCGTTGCGCTTCATGATTTTGAGGCTGCGCGTGCGGAGCAGAAGTCTGTGTCTCGTTCGATTGGTAAGGCTTCTGCTGAGGATCGCGAGAAGGTTTTGGCGCATGCGAAGGAGCTTGCCGCTTCGGTGAAGTCGCTGGAGGCGCAGGCCAACGAGGCTCGCGAGAAGGCTGAGCGTCTGGTCTGGTCTATGCCAAACATTGTGATTCCGGGCGTTCCTGCGGGTGGCGAAGAGTCGTTTGAGGTTTTGCGTTTTGAGGGCGGGGAGCCGCGTGATTTCGCTGCTGAGGGCTTTGAGCCGAAGGATCATTTGGAGATTGCTGAGGGCCTGCGCGCGATTGATATGAAGCGCGGCGCGAAGGTTTCGGGCGCTCGTTTTTACTACATGACGGGTGTGGGAGCGCAGTTGGAGCTGGCTCTTTTGCGCATGGCAATGGATCAGGCGGTTGAGGCCGGTTTCACTCCGATGATGACGCCCACGCTGGTCACGCCAGAAATCATGGGCGGCACGGGCTTTTTGAATGAGCATTCGGACGAGATCTACTACCTGCCTGCCGATGACTTGTACTTGACGGGCACTTCCGAGGTGGCGCTCGCGGGCTACCACAAGGATGAGATTATTGATGTGGATTCTCCGAAGCGCTACCTGGGTTGGTCCACGTGTTATCGCCGTGAGGCTGGTTCAGCCGGTAAGGATACGCGCGGCATTATCCGCGTACACCAGTTCAATAAGGCGGAAATGTTCTCGTTTGTCACCGCGGATGAAGCCGAAGCGGAGCACGCCCGTTTCCTCGCGTGGGAAGAGCAGATGCTGGCAAAGGTTGAGCTTCCTTACCGCGTCATCGACACAGCGGCTGGTGATCTGGGCACTTCCGCTGCTCGCAAGTTTGACTGTGAGGCGTGGCTGCCAACGCAAAGCCGGTGGATGGAAGTGACGTCGACATCTAACTGCACGACGTTCCAGGCGCGTCGTTTGAATATTCGTGAGCGTACCGAGTCGGGCACGCAGACCGTGGCGACGATTAACGGTACGTTGGCAACCACGCGCTGGATTGTTGCGATTTTGGAAAATCATCAGAATGAGGATGGTTCAGTCACGGTTCCGCAGGCTTTGCGTCCGTATTTGGGTGGTAGGCAGAAGCTGGAGCCTGTAGTTGGCTAAGTCGCTCCTCACGCCTCCGCCAACAACGTTGGCGCCGATCCCGTTTGAGGATTTAGTTGCTCAGGCCAGCGCCGCCCTCCCAGATTCTTTGCAAGAGACCGGGCCCAGCTTGCTGGTTGCGCTCGATATTGATGGCACGTTGCTCACTGCTGATGGGGCTTCCAAGGCGGTTGTGGACACCATTGAACGCTTGCAGAGCGCGGGCGCGAACGTTGTGATTGCAACGGGTCGCGGCGTTGGCGCCACTTTGCCAGTGCTTCGCGAGGTGGGGATTCACGACGGTTGGGCAGTGGCATCGAATGGCGCGATCGTTTTGCGTATTGTGGACGGCCAGCACGAGGTGGTGTCGAAGCGCTACTTTGATCCGGGTCCGCTGATTGACCAGGTGGCAAAGCATTTGCCGGAGGCGATTTTAGCGGTAGAGGATGACTCGCCCTACTACCGGGTTTCACGCGTGTTTCCGCCGCGGGAGCTCATTGAGGATTTCCGGATTGATGATCTGGAAGGGTTGAAGTCCAAGCCGGTTACGAAGCTGGTTGTGCGCATGCCGGGAATGAGTGTTGAGGATTTCGAGGCGCGCGTAAACGAGCTGGATATATCGAACCTGAGCTACGCAATTGGCTGGACGGCGTGGATGGATGTGAATGCGTCGGATACAACCAAGGCGGGCAGTCTCGAGTGGTTGCGCGCTGAGTTGGGGGTGCCGCTAACTGGCAGTGTTGCGGTTGGTGATGGCACGAACGACATGGCGATGTTGCGGTGGGCGCATCATTCGGTGGCGATGGGCGGGGCTGTCGAGCAGGTAAGGCAGTGCGCTAACGCGGTTACTGGCCCGGTGGATTACGACGGGGCAGCAGCGGTTATGGAAGCGATACTTAGAAGAACCTCTATCAACTGAGGTGGGCCACTAGAAAGGGTCTGCGTTCCACAATTTGCGCAATAATGTGCGGCGATTGGTTACAAAATGGTCACATATGCACGTTCGTGAACCAAAGTGATTGCGCAGGTCATATTTATCGCGTTTGGTTATATGCATGGACGGCCTGGGAAGCAGGTCTTAGACAAGCGTATACGATTTCGTATCGCGTGCGAGGTCGCGGTTTGTCAGTCCCAATTGATTAACACTGGAGGTTTAAATGCGTTCATCGCGCATGATTTCGACGAAGAGAACTCGATGGAGCATTCTTGCAGCCGGCGCAGCGGCCACAGCAATGTTGCTGTCCGCATGTGGTGGGGGCGGCGACATCAGCGGCGGCGGTTCTTCTGGCGAAGCTGGTGGAGATACCGATTGCTCCGCGTTTGAGGAGTACGGCCACTTCGATGGCGAATCCGTTTCGCTATTCTCGTCCATTCGTGAGGTTGAGGCCGATCAACTTCAGCAGACGTTTGATAAGTTCACCGAGTGCACGGGCATTGATGTTCAGCACAACGGTGTTGGCGAGTTCGAATCTCAGGTTGTCGTCCAGGTTGAGGGCGGTAATGCTCCTGACCTAGCGATCTTCCCGCAGCCAGGCCTGTTGGAGCGCATGATCAAGGATGGTCACGTAATTGCGGCTCCTGCAGAGGTAGAGAAGAACGTTGACGAGGGCTGGTCTGAAGATTGGAAGGCCTACGGCACGGTTGATGGCAAGTTCTACGCTGCACCGCTCATGGCTTCTGTGAAGTCGTTCGTGTGGTACTCGCCGTCCATGTTCAAGGAGGGTGGCTACGAGGTTCCACAGACTTGGCAGGAGCTTCTTGATCTGACCGAGAAGATCGCTAAGGATCACGAGGGCGAGGATGTGAAGCCCTGGTGTGCAGGCATTGAGTCCGGTGGCGCTACCGGCTGGCCGGCAACCGACTGGGTTGAGGATCTAGTTCTGCGCTCGGCAGGTGCTGATGCTTACGACAAGTGGGTTGCGCACGACATTGCGTTCAACGATCCGGCTATCGAGAAGGCAACCGAAGAGGTTGGCAAGATTCTGCGCGATGACCGCTATGTAAACGGTGGTATTGGTGACGCTCGTTCGATCGCTACGACCTCGTTCAATGATGGTGGTCTGCCGATCCTTGAGGGCCAGTGCTACATGTACCGCATGGCTTCGTTCTACGAGGCACAGTGGCCGGAAGGCACCGATGTTTCTGAAAATGGCGACGTATTCGCTTTCTACCTACCGGGCATGACTGCGGACGAGAAGCCGCTTTTGACCGGTGGCGAGTTTGTTGGTGCGTTCAATGACCGCGATGCAACGAAGGCTGTCCAGGCCTACATGTCCTCGAGCCTGTGGGCAAATACTCGTGTTGAGATCGGTGGCGTGACCTCCGCAAACAAGGGTGTTGACCCGTCGCTCGCAACGTCTGACATTCTGCGTCTAGCAATGGAGCTTTTGCAGGATAAGGACGCGGTGGCTCGTTTCGATGGCTCTGACCTGATGCCTTCCGAGGTTGGTGCAGGCTCCTTCTGGACTGCAATGACTCAGTGGTTGAATGGCGAGAAGGACATTCCGACCGTCCTTGGAGAAATCGAAGCCTCTTGGCCAACTAAGTAACAGGTGCTGAGCATCTGATTTTCAAGAGCGGGGCGTACCAGTTACGTCCCGCTTTTGGAGGATCAATGGACTACTTTCTAAATACAAAGATTGGCCAGATGATCTTTGCGGTCATCTTGCTGGCAGTTGTGGTGCTGGTGCTGCTAGGTTTGGCTTCACTGGCAGACAGGATGAAGGGGCGCGGGCGCACGGTCGCAAGTGTGGCAGTGTTCCTCGGTCCCGGTCTGCTGCTGTTGGCACTCGGCCTCATTTATCCGGCTATTCGAACGATTCTCATGTCGTTCATGGATAGGCGTTCAACGCAGTTCGTGGGCTTTGATAACTACGCATGGTTGTTCACGGCCACTGACTCTAAACAGGCGTTCATCAATACGTTCTTGTGGGTGCTTCTCGTTCCAATCATCTCCACTGTTGTCGGTTTGCTGTATGCGATCCTTATTGATGGCAAGCGTTTTGAAAAGCTAGCGAAGTCGCTGTTGTTTATGCCCATGGCTATCTCGTTCGTGGGTGCGGGCATCATTTGGAAATTCGTTTACGAATACCGTGGTGCTTCTCAAACTCAGCGCGGCTTGCTAAACGCGATCATTGTGGGGCTCGGCGGCGAGCCCGTGCGTTTCTTGCAGGATTCACCTTTGAACACGATCTTCTTGTTGATCGTGATGATTTGGATTCAGGCTGGTTTCGCTATGATGTTGCTGTCCGCAGCTATCAAGGCGATTCCGCATGACATTGTCGAGGCTGCAATGCTTGACGGCGTGAGCCGGTGGCAGATGTTTAGGAACATCACGGTCCCGTCGATTCGCCCAACCCTCGTGGTGGTGCTGACAACTATCACGATCGCAACCTTGAAGATCTTCGATATTACGCAGACGATGACGGGTGCGAAGTTTGGCACGCAGGTGCTGGCGAACATGATGTATGACCAGTCTTTTACGTACGGCAACAATGGGTACGGTTCGGCGATGGCGGTTGCCATCTTCGTTCTTGTTATTCCGATTGTTCTTTACAACGTGCGGCAAATGCTGATCAACAAGGAGGTGCGTGGTGCCTAGCTCTGTAGATGTTGCGCAAAGTCCTGCCGCGCTGGAGGTGAAGAAGCCGGTGCGAGGCGAACGTAAGACTGCTTCTGCGGAGGCAAAACGCGCCCTCTCGGGTAGGTTTGGATCGTTTGTTGCGATACTGATCGCAGTCTTTTGGACGATTCCGACGTTTGGCCTGTTCATAACCTCGTTCCGGCCAGAAGCTCAGATTAAGAGTTCGGGGTGGTGGACATTCTTTGCTAACCCGGATTTCACGCTGGAGAACTACCAGACGGTGTTATATGGAGCGAAATCGCAGGGGGATCTCGCCTCATATTTCATTAACTCCCTGGTAATTACGGTTCCGGCAACTCTAGCGCCACTGTTGTTTGCAACGATGGCGGCGTACGCGTTTTCGGTGCTTAAGTGGAAGGGTCGCGACACGGTTTTCGTGATTGTGTTTGCCCTACAGATTGTGCCGCTACAAATGGCGCTGATTCCGCTTTTGCGCGTGTTTTCTGGGACTGCGGTTGCGAGTGCTTTCCCGTTCTTGTCGATCTGGGTGGCGCACACTATTTTCGCCCTGCCTCTAGCTATCTTCTTGCTGCACAACTTCATGGCTGAAGTTCCTAAGGAGCTTGTGGAGGCTGCACAGGTTGATGGAGCGGGGCACGTGAAAACATTCGTGTCGGTCATGCTACCTCTGATGGTTCCTGCGATCGCGTCATTCGCGATTTTCCAGTTCCTGTGGGTGTGGAATGACCTGCTGGTTGGTCTGACCTTCTCGGGCGGCATGGAGCTGACCCAGCCGCTAACTGCGCGCTTGGCTTCCATGGCTGGCTCGCGTGGTCAAGACTGGCACTTGCTGACTGCAGGCGCGTTCGTTTCAATGATTATTCCGCTGGCAGTGTTCCTAACTCTGCAACGCTACTTCGTGCGCGGCCTGATGGCCGGATCCGTGAAGGGATAGCGGGTGTAGGTGCCCTGAAATGGCGGACATGCTTAGAGCCCCGAGCTTTTGCTCGGGGCTCTAAACTATCCCATCAACACAGTGCGAGTTTCTTAGCCTCTGGAAAGTCCATGAAATCTCGAACCCTTCAACCAGTCGGTTTAGCCGATCTGGCGAAGTTATTTCTAACAGTAGGTTTTGAATCTGTGCGTAGGTTGAAATGAATCTTAGAGTTTCCTGAAAATTTGGAAATAAAATGTGAGCCGCGTCTCATTTAGGTGGTGTTGGGGCCGGTTTTCATTTTGAACTTAAATTCTCTTTGCGAATTAACTTAGGCGCAGACAGGGTAACCTCAAAGAGTTAGCAATGTTGCTTCTTTAAAACCAGGGGGATTCACTTGGGTTGGATAGAGTCTGTTGAACATAACCGCTGGCTGAGCCACCAGATGCAGGCCTTGATTTGTGCGGGCCGTAAGGCAATGGTTGAGACTGGCTTTGGTTTTGTCACATCCGAGGGCGAGATTGATACGTCTCAGCCGGTTGATCTTGCAATGACGGGGCGTTTGACGCACGTGTTTTGTCTTGCAACCCTCATGGGCTTGCCCGGTTCTCGTAAGTATGCGGATCACGGTATTAAGTGTTTGCGAAAGTATTTTGTTGACCCGGAGCACGGTGGTTGGTATCCGGCCATTAAGCATGAGCTTGATGCGGATGGAAACGGAATTCCGTGTGAAGAGGCGCTGGAGTCGAAGTCCCAGTACGCGAACTCATTCATGATGTTGGCTGCGGCTTCGGGCGTGGCGGCAAACCGTCCGGGAGCGCATGATCTGCTACTGGAAGTTATTCGTGATCAAGAGGCGCACTGGTGGGATGAGAGCGTAGACCGTGTTCGCCACCGGTATTCGCGTGACTATTCTGAGGTTGCGAAGTACTACGGTATGGATTCGAACTTGCACACCACCGAGGCCTACCTCGCGGTTGCAGAAGTTATGAATGATCCGATTTGGATTGACCGCGCTACTTCAATCCTGAAGTTTGTTTACGAAGAGGCCGGTCGAAATGATTGGCGCATTGGCGAGCATTACGACGAGAACTGGCGTGCCATGCGTGAGCATTACGGTCATTCACGTCTGGATAAGTCAGTGCCGTACGGCGTAGTGATTGGACACCAGTTTGAGTGGTCCAGGTTGGCGTTGCATGTTCGTGCCGCTAACCGCACGCTGGGTAGGCAAAGCCCGGATTGGTTGCTGGAGTTTGCGCGCGAGATGTTTGAGCGCACTCGCGTTGACGGATGGCGCCGTAACGGCAAGCCGGGGTTTGTGTACACGGTTGATTTTGAAGGCAATCCGGTGTCTACGAACCACATGTACTGGGTGGCTGCGGAGGGTATTGCCGCAACGGTGGCTTTGCGCCGCGCTCATCTTGATGACGGTGCCAGCTTGGGTGAGGTGGAGCATTACGACCACTGTTACCGCTCGTGGTTGGACTTCATTGAAGAGTTCGTTATTGAGGAGCCGGGTCAGTTTAGGCGCGAGCTTGATGAGAATAATGATGTTGTGGAGTCCAGCTTGCCGGGCTTGCCGGATAACTATCACGCCGTGCAGGCTTTGCTGATTCCGAGGTTGCCGTTGTGGCCGCCGTTTGCGTCCGCACTGTCGCGTGGCTTGTTGGATCATCCGCAGGAGCCGCCCAAGGATCGCAAGGGGTTCAACCTGTTTAAGCGTCGTGACGCTGAAGACTGATTAGGTAGTCAAATGAGTGGTGGTCATCTGGAAATCCGGGTGGCCGCCACTTTTCTGCTCGCGGGCTGCGCGGAAGGTTAGCCGGGCTTTGCTAGAGGGTGATTACGATCTTTCCGAAGGCGGAGTCGCCGCGCCCAGCAATCGCCTTGTGGGCGGCAGCGATTTCTTCGAGTGGGTAGGTCGCTCCTATGACCGGCTTGATCTGGCCCGCTTCAACAGCTGGCCACACGTACTCGCGCAGTTGTTGAAGGATCTCGATCTTGCGCTTTGGTGTTTGGGAACGCAGGGTTTGCGCGGTGATAGAGGCGTTTTTGGCGAGGAGGTAGCCCAGGTTAAGCTCGGCTTTCGCCCCTTGGAGCAGCCCGAGAACAGCGAGGTGTCCATATCGCGCGAGAGCTTTCAAATTGGTGCTCAGGCCGCCTGCTCCAAGTACATCCATGATGACGTCCACGCCGCTTGGTTGTAGCTCCTTCAGTTGCTCAAGCCACGCGTCGTGGTAGTCAAAACACTTGCTGGCGCCAAGGTCTTGCACTCGCTTGCACCGCTTGGGTGATCCCGCGGTTGCGTACACGGTATTGCCCGTCGAGTTAGCTAGCTGCACAGCGATGGAACCGACTCCGCCTGATGCCCCGTGAATAAGAACGGACCGGCCCGGGTTTGACGCAAGCTTGCCGATGTTTTCCAAGATCATCCACGAGGCCGCCGCTGACTCCACAAGGCCCATTGTCGCTACGAGTGCCCCCATGTCCGGGGCGCTCGCGGCCGCAATGTTAGAGGTTTCCTCTGTAGCGGGGATGATATTGTTTGCTCGGTTCGCCTCGGCTCGCAAGGCAGCGGTCGCGGCGTCGGGCAGTGTGGGGATGGGGAGCACTTGCTTGGCGTCAACAACGGCGTAGTCGGCGTACCCGCCACCTTCCAGCAGTGCGCACGCAGCTACTCCCTCATGAATCCACGAACAGCCGGGTAGAGAGGTAGCTTCGGCGCCAACTTGATCGATGATTCCAGCGCATTCGAGGCCGAGGACGCGGCTAGCTCCTTGCGGGGCAGGGTACGCGCCCTTTGATTGCAACACGTCAGCGGGGTTCACTGCGGTTGTGAGCACTTTGATGCGAACCTGGTTGGGTGCAGGGTTTGGAGGAGTGGTGTGGATCAGCGAAAGACGATCGCTGAGCTGCGTCACGCCGGTGGCGTTTGCAAAGTGGGTTTGGTCCGCGGCGCTGATGATTGCTCTCATGGTTCCATGATGCCCGCAATGTGGACAAAAATTTGGAACCGCGCCTGTGGTGCACTTTGCAAATGGCAAGTTTCAGGGTTTAAGTAAAACCGGGTTACACTAGGGAATCATCAGGAGGGTTGACCGAGCGGCCGAAGGTGACGGTCTTGAAAACCGTTGTGTCCTCACGGGCACCAAGGGTTCAAATCCCTTACCCTCCGCCATGAAACCCGCGCTATTGCGCGGGTTTCGTTTATACCCCGGCGTCTGCCTGTAAGCGGTCTGCGATCGAGAGTGCATGCCCCAGTGCGGCGACTTTAACGCCTATCTGGAGACCGGCGCGGCGGCTTATAGTCCGTTTTTCGGGTTGTTGTTGCCTGAGCGTTTGTGCCATCGTATAGGACTTAAGGTATACATACGTGCGATTGAGGGTTGATTGGACATATCGAAGATTCTCTTTGTTAGCCTAAAAACGCGCTGAGACGAAGCTGTCGAAGGCGAATTATTAGAGCTGGCACGTGTACAGGGTTGTGCATGTGACTAAGGGGAAAGATAATAGTGAAACTCAAACCACTTTCTTATAGCGCTGCTGCGTTGTCAGTATTTGCCCTTGTATTTGGGGCTGCGGTTCCCGCCTATGCGGAAGAAGCGCCATCTGCGGCACCTGCCGCTGACGAGTCTGCTGTTGTAGAGCAGGACGTTAATCGAGAGCCGGATGTGAATGTTTGCTCCAGGTACGTGGGCCATCCGCAGCTCCTTGACTCAGACACGCAACCTGATGGCTCGCCAATCAAGGCGCAGAGTACAAAAAATGCCACCCCGGTTGTCCTCGTTCATGGCTGGGTTTCGTACTTCAAGCACGATGATGACCATGACGGTTACTTTTCTAAGTATGTAGATCGCACCGCAAATGGTCACGCAGGCATCCTCCTTGCGGATTCCGACGTTAAATCTTCAATGATCGGAATTGCTCAGCAGGTTCCGGGCGCCCAGGTGTACACCTTTGATTACTCCGAGGTTGCCGCTCACTGGGTTGCTGACCCGTACATTGGCCCTAACCTAGCTAAAGGTATCGAATGTCTTGCTGAAGCCTATGGCAACAAGGTGGTTTTGGTGGGCCACTCAATGGGTGGTTTGACGATTCGTGAAGCTCTGTCGCATGATACCTCGGCAGGCGCTCCGGTTTCTGATTTGGTAAGCCAGGTACTTACCATCGGAACTCCAAATACCGGCTCAATCTACGCCGAGCTTGGCGGCACGGTATTTGAGAATGCTTCCACTTCAAAGATCAGTGCGCTACGCGTGCCTTCGAAACTCGTTTGGGATGCGCTTGGAGTGTGCAACAGCCTGTATGAGGCGAATGTGAAGTGCACCCCGATCCCCGCGCTTAACGCTTTCCGTGGCGAGGGAGGACAGGCTTTGCGTACCGGTTCGCAGGAGTTGCGAGATTTGGCTCCTATGCCCGAAAACGTGAACTACACGGCAGTGTCTGGCGATATTCAGCTAGGTGGTTTCAGCCTGTTTGGCAAGACCAGTGATCCCATCGTTTCGCTGGGTGACCTCCTGGTGGATCAAAAGTCCGCTACCTTCGCTGCTGATAAGCAAGTGAACAATGTGTGTAAGTACGGCGTGGTTTCCAAGTGGTCCGCTAAAGAAAAGATCCAGCGTATCGAGGCTATCGGTAAGCCCGGTTCGGAACGCCCCGCTTCCCTGGCCTCCACCCCATGCTGGCATGAAGCGTTGTTGAAAGAGACCAACACTGCCAACACCCTCGTTGACGTTATCAATCACGCTGTGATCGAAAACGGTTCACTCGTTGCGGATGGGGAGTAGTCGCTAACTTAAAATGTTTCTGGCCCCAGCGGTGGATTTCGCGGGGCCAGAAACATTTTCGCGTCCGATCGTTGTTGCGTTTGATCAAGCCAGGGGTTTGAAAGCTAGAAGATGGGACGCAACGGATGGGGCGCAATAGGGTGACGATGGCAAACGGCCTTGTGGATTGTTCAAAAACTAGGTCTAGAAAGAGTTGAGATTAGCGTGAATCGAAAAAAGGTGTTGATTGTAAGCGCTGTGGTAGTGCTTATAGTAATAGTTGGCTTAGTTATCGCCTCCGTGCGGTCAAGTAATCCGTCTGCAAAGGTTGAAAATGCTACGACGTTAACCTCGTCAACGTTGGAAACAGACCCGTCTGCCAGTGAATCGAGCACAACTGGTACCACAGCGGGCGAGGCCCTCGATTCTGAAGCGCCTGATAGCTACGCCCCAGTTGCGGATTCTCAGCTACCCGACACGGATAAAGCCCTCAATAATCTACGAGATTTGCCCAAAGCGCCAGAGACGATGATTGAGCCGGAGGTGGCGCAAAATTTTGACGTTGATTTGGCGGATATGTTTGCAGATGGCACCACTCTAGTTCCCTACCCGCAGACATGGACTGATATTGATGAAACCACTGCCATGGTGGTCGTGAAGATGGCGAAGCCTAATCAGGATCCCGAATACTACTCGGCCCTGCTTGAGCTGGTAGATGGCGAATGGAAGCTTGTGGCTACCGTGGACTACGAGGGTGACATTCCCGAATAGAAATTATTTGCGAACGAAAATCTAGTTTTGCAGTCAAAAGTAGGTGCTCGTTTGGAAACGCGTTGTCCTACCCCTTAAGATGGGGTGGTCTGGAGCTGTCGCATAGTGGCCTAGTGCGCCTCCCTGCTAAGGAGGTTGGGGCGTTCGCCCCTCGCGGGTTCAAATCCCGCCAGCTCCGCCAAGTGAAGTCTCGCGACAAAGTCCCCGCTGTGTCGCGAGATTTTTTATTGCGCGAAGGGGCGTAGATCCTGCGTGTGGATGCCGGTCCGGGATTCGTTTCAGTGGCCCTGAACGTTTGCTCGAATCGTTGAACTGGTATACCCCGAGGGGTATCGTTGTCGATAACTCGTTCTCGAGAGTCCCTAAAAGCGAGATGTAACGCTCCTTATCGTGAGATGAGGTGTTCTGGGACTCTGGATGCGAGCAGGTCCCTGTCCTAATCACGCGAGTGCAAAGACGTACTCGAAGGAGATACTCATGAGCTCCCAGACGAAGAACTCTTCTTGGATGCCTCAGGAGATTCTCGATTCAGCACCATCTCCTCTTGAATGGAAGCGTCGCTGGATCGGACTCCTGCTAGGTGTTGTTCTAGCCGGCATTGTCTATCTAATTTTCCCATCGAGCGGAGCCGACCTGGTGAACGCTACCGTTACCGACGGAGAAACTGTTTACAGCCTCACTTCGCTTAGACTCACCGCAGCGGGTGCGGTACTGATGGGTGTTTGGTGGATGACCGAAGCGATCCCGCTGGCAGCCACTGCGCTCGTGCCACTGGTTCTGTTCCCGACCTTCCAGGTCATCGACTTCAAGGCCATCGCAGCTCCGTATGCCTCTTCGACAATCTTCTTGTTCATGTCCGGCTTCATTCTGGCTCTTGGCATGCAGCGTTGGAACCTCCACCGTCGCCTGGCCCTGCTGGTTGTGCGCACGGTTGGAACCAGCCCTAAGCGCCTCATCGCTGGCTTCATGATCGCCACCGGATTCTTGTCAATGTGGGTTTCCAACACGGCTACCGCAGTTGTGATGCTACCGATTGGCCTGTCCGTCCTCACGCTCACGGCTGATCGCGTGGGCGGATTCAAGAATCAGAAGAACTTCTCTACGGCGCTTATGCTCGCAATCGCGTACGCCGCATCTATTGGATCGCTGGGCACCGTGATTGGTACGCCGCCCAATGCGCTACTGGTTGCATACCTATCGGAAAACCACGACATTCACATCGGATTTGGTCAGTGGATGCTGGTTGGCGTGCCACTATCCGTGGTGTTTATGATGCTCGGCTGGCTGTTGCTAACCACCATTTTCAAGCCGGAAATGGACACGATTCCGGGCGGTCGCGAGCTGATCGGTGACGAGCTGAAGAAAATGGGGAGGATGACGCGCGGCGAAAAGATGACCGGCGTGATCTTCCTACTTGCAGCACTATCCTGGGTGTTCATTCCGATCATCTTGAAGATCACCGGATCGAGCCTCAACATTGCTGACGCTGGCATCGGTATGACTGCGGCGCTACTCATGTTCCTCATTCCCGTTGATGCGCGCCGAGGAATCCGCGTTATCGACTGGAAGACGGCCGAGCGAATCCCGTGGGACGTCCTCCTGCTGTTCGGTGGCGGCCTCGCCCTGTCCAAGATGTTCACCGAGTCGGGGCTGTCCATTTGGATTGGCCAGGTTGCGCAAGGACTATCGGTGCTGCCAACCCTGCTCATTGTTGTTGCGATTACTGCGCTCATCATCTTCCTCACCGAACTCACGTCCAACACGGCAACCGCAGCTGCGTTCCTGCCGATCATCGGTGGCGTGGCCGTGGGCATCGGCCTCACGGATGGCGCACCGCAGAACGTCATGCTGCTAACCATCCCGGTGGCGCTTGCCGCGACCTGTGCGTTCATGCTTCCTGTGGCAACTCCTCCGAACGCCATCGCGTTTGGTTCTGGCTATGTGAAGATCGGCGAGATGGTGAAGGGCGGCCTGTGGCTGAACCTGATCGGCATCGTCCTCATCACGATCACAACTTACGCTCTCGCGGTTCCGGTGTTCGGCCTCGTCCTGTAATCACCAGCCGCTTAGATAAGTCAGTCCCCCGATGGTTTCACATCGGGGGACTAGCCTATTCAGTTGCTATAGCGCTGATTTGTGAGGTGGAATCACTTCACTCGCGAGGCGCGAACCGCGCCAACTCCAGCACCTGCAAGCATTAGGGCAACAATGGCGAGAAGCCCCGTCTCAACACCGGTCTTAGCCAGTGGTTTGCTTACACCCGTGTTGCACTTGCCGTTCATCATTGCGGTCCAAGACCATTCGGTCTTGGCGTTTGGTGCGAACGTGAATCCGTCTACCGGCTCGGCCTTGACGATGATCGTCTTGCCGTAGGGGTAGACGAACTTGCCCTCGGCGTTAGCCTTGAGCTCCTTGCCGTCCACGGTAACCGTGTACTTCACGCCCTCCATATCCTTAACCGTTGCGAACGGCTTAACCGTGCACGAGGCCGGATCGGAGGCAGACGGATTGATGAACTCCGGCGCAGCTGGGGTCACAACCATGCCCTCACCGGGATCGCCGGGTTCTGGCGTCTTCTCGAACGTCTTTAGCCCCATCTTGAGTGGGTTGTGGTCAGACGAACGGTACGGCGTCAGATCGAACAGCTGATCCGCTTTCACGTTGTAGTTGTAACGCGAGTATTCGAATGCAAGCGGCTCCATCGCGTTCACGTCCCAAACGTCAGCTCCGACCACCAGATCTTTCGCAAGATCATTTGCGAGGCCGTGATCAAGCGAGCCAACGCGTGCGCCAAACAGGTAGGAAGCATTCTGGATGTTGAACATGTCAGCAACCGAAGTGTAGCCGGCCTCCTCGATGGTAAGAACAGGATCTTCCTTAGAGTAGGAGTTCAGATCACCAAGCAGAATGGCTGGCTTGCCAGCAAACTGAGCGGCCACCCAGTTGGTGACTTCCTGAGCCTGCGCGATGCGGAGCAGGTTGTTGTTGCCCTGCCACTCGTCCTCGTCATTTTCGAACTTCTTCGCAAGGGAACCCTTGGACTTGAAGTGATTAACAACGGTTACGAACTTGGTGCCAACCGGTTGCCCCTCGTCAAGTGCCTGCCATTCTTGGGCCAGCGGTTCGCGAGCGTAACCCGTGAACCATTCGCTACCCATCAGGATCGAGGAATCTCCAATGGGGGTTACCTCTGCCGGCTGGTAGATGTAGGCCAAGCGGATGACGTCCTCGTCTGCGGGAACGTCCTCAGGGGAAGGAACAAAAGTCCACTTGTCGGCACCTGCCGCCTTGTTCAGCTCTTGTACGAGTTGCTTTAGTGACTCGTCTCGATCGTGACCGAACTTGGCTGAATTCTCAATCTCTTCCAAGCCAACGATGGAGGAATCCAACTCGTTAATGGCAGCAACAATTTTTGCCTGCTGACGTTCGAAAGCAGCCTTGGAGTATGCGCCGCGAACATTGCAGTAGTTGGCGGTCACGGGCCGAGCCTCGCGATCCTGGTAGTACTTACAACCTGCTTCGTTCTCACCCAGGTCGGTGAAGTAGTTCAGGACGTTGAAAGAGGTGAGGGTCAGGTTAGCGCCGGCTTCGCTGAAATCACCCGGGGCTGCTGGCCGCTCGTTGTTAGTGATGTCGATCCACTGATCGGTGTTGTCCACGCCCTTAACATTCACCGGCTCGGTTGGCTGGTAGTTCCATTGGAAGCGGAAGTCTAAAACCACCGGCTTCTTGATGGTGACCTTCGAGCCTACGCGGAGCGGGTCATTGACGTTCAGGTACGGAACCGGAATGAGGTGGTTCGGGTACTTGAAATTGGTGTAATCCGTAGATTGGCCATCATCGAGAGCAATAATAGAGGCCTTGTTAGCAGCTTCGAGTGCCCCAATCTCATTGGGATTACTTGCCGGATGGTAAACGTCAGAGGGTTGGCGTAGAGGCTTGTCCTGCGTGGTGAATAGCACCGTGCCGTAGCGGTTAGTTCCGTAGTTATCGGTAACCGTATGAGCCTTGGTGATCCGCAAAAGCATGCCCTCGAGAGCCTCGCGGCCTTCCTCGGTATCTGGCGCCGCTTCGAGCTCTAGAGGCTGGATTGCTTCCACGCCCTCGGGACGATCAATCTTCTTGAACGACGTGGCGGAGATTTGCGTTGAAGAGGTGGTAGCACCCTTAGTCTGGTATTCGCTTACCTTGCCGGTCACCTCAACGAAATCGCCAATCTGGAACTGCTTGGCGAAGTCCTTCGAGTAAATGAAAATCGCGTCCGAAGCGTCCGGGTTGGTGCCGTTGAACTGAATGTAAGCGCCGTTGAAACCGCCGGTGGGGTAGATCGCAGTGACTTCGCCGCGCGTGGTCACCGTTTGGTTCACCATCGTTGAGGCTGGTCCGGTGCCCTGAATATCCTCAATCGAAATGATGTTGGCTACCGGCTCGGGGTTTTGCGGATCAGACGGTTCTGGCGTTTGCGGATCGGTAGGTTCTGGAGCGGTAGTAGTGCTCTTGCTGTTTTGTGGGGTAGTAGTCGATACTGAGAAATCGGAAGCATTGTTATTGGTGTCCGCACCGCTCGCGCGTTGGAACGATTTGTCGTCCTTTGACTTGTTTGCATTTGCAGCGGACTCAAAAACCTTTGTGTCGCCCCATCCAAAGGCATCAACTACATTTGCGTCTGCGGAAGTATCGCCCGCAACCGTTAGAGCTTCAGTGCCTTTTGCCAGGATGACGCTTCCATCATTTCCGGCAAGGCTGAAGTTGCCCTGAGCGTCCGGATCGTACTTTTGGAAGGCTTCGTGTTGACCGTTCTTGTCTGCCGAGTTTCCAGCAAGCAAGAAGTATCCTTTAGCTGCAATCGTTCCTTGCAGAGGAGAGACGCTGGCTTTCGTGGCAGTTAGGTTCTTTTTGCTGAAGTACTGAAGTGACATGCCGTCAAGCGAGATCGCTTCAGTTGTTGGGTTGTACAGTTCAACAAAGTCACGAAGCGTGCCGTCGGCACTGTCTCCGCGCGTGTAAACTTCGTTGATTACTACGTTGTCGCCCGCTGGGGTTGCCAGGGACGGCACGGGGGTGAGCGGGGTTAGAATCAGGGCGCCCGCAGCGGCTACCGCAATCCCACCCGCAAAGCGTTTGAGCTTCACCATAAGATTCCTAGTCTCTTTGAGATTTCTTATTCACGTCGCGCTGAGGCAAATATGTACGTCTTTGTAACAGCGGCAACGCATACCTTCGGCACCTCCGGTTGCGCGCGCGTTATTCAAGGCGTTTTGCTCTTGGCCAGCCGGTTGGGAGGTTGTCCTGACCGAACTCGCCGTTTAATGCTACTAAACGGAAAGGGTGTACTTTTCACATTTAATGCGTGACTTTTCAGCGTTGTGTCGTTGATGTCCAACTAGACAACTGTTGTTAATACCGGCAAGCTTTTGTTAAATGACCATTTCCGCATCTGTGTATTGGAGGATCGCGTGAAGAAGTTGGTTGCCCAGGCGCTCGCGGTGTCGCTCGCGGCCTTCGCTTTAGCTGGATGCGCTGGGGATAGTCAGACTGAAACAAAAGAAAATGAGGGAGTAACCATGGAAAGCGTTGTTGAAGCTGGCACCATCTTGGACGTGCGCACGCCGGCAGAGTATGCGGAAGGCCACTTGGAAGGCGCAGTGAACATTGACGTTACTGATCCGGGGTTCGAGGACGCCATTGCCTCTCTGGATCCTAATGGGGCTTACTCCGTTTACTGTCGTTCCGGTCAGCGCTCCGGCAAGGCGGTAGCGATCATGGAGCAGAAGGGTTTCAAGAACGTAACTAATGTTGGTGGGGTTCAGGATGCCTCGGCGACGTTGGGGATCGATATCGTCAAGTGACGGTTCGCCTGCCGCTTGGACTGTGGCGAGTATGACAACCTGTTGATTTGGTTGTTTGCCGGAATACCCACTAAACTTGTTCAGGTAACAACCAATGCGCTCGTAGCTCAATGGATAGAGCATCTGACTACGGATCAGAAGGTTGGGGGTTCGAATCCCTTCGAGCGCGCCAAAGCACCCACTCGGTGAGACCCATCGGCTGGGTGCTTATCCAATTGTCCAGCGTATTAATCGGCACTGGCTTCGGGCAAGCAAAGGGGCGCCCGGCTGATGCCAAGCGCCCCTCTTAGTGGACAAACTCAAATGATGGTTTACGCAGCTACCTCAGCTTTGCGTGCGATCCGCCTATTGGTGTAATCCAACGCCCATGCGGCAAGCGCACCAACAACCGAAGCGCCCACGGTAATCATGAACACCTGCTGGTATCCAGCCGCGGGGTTACCCGCCTCGGTTGCGCGATCCACCAGGCCAGCCGTGGTGGGGTTGCCCCACAGGATCGAAGCGTAAGCGAGGAATGAGCCTACAGCCATTGCCGAGCCGTTGATCTCGTCCGGAAGGTTCAACTCGGCAATCGGGGCGAGGATAACTGCCTTACCCATGAAGACGCCGAACGCCATGATGAACAGCAGAACCATCGCAACCCAAATGTTGGTGGGTGGAAGCATGAAGATCGCGATCGAACCAATAGCCGTAACGGTTAGTGCCACGGCCATCATGCGAGTGGAGGACTTGAATACGTAATCCGCAAGAAGACCAGCTACCAGGCCTGCGAAAATGCCGACGAGGCCCGTGTTGAAAATGCCGAACGCGCCAGCCTGCGCATCCGTTGCCTTGAACACCAGGGAAAGGTACGGAGCGGAGGAGTAGATCAGGTTGACGTACGACCAGTAGACGCACAGTGCGGCAATGCCAGCAGCCCAAACGCGCGGACGAGCAAGAACGTGAATGAGGCCGCGCAGAGCAGCCTTGTTCTGCGTATCGCTTTCGCTTTCAGCCTGCGCAACAGCGTTCTTAGGCACCCAACGAAGGATTGCGAAGATCAGCGGGATCAGAATGACCGTGTACAGGATTGCCATGATGCGCATGACGCTGGTGGCGTGGTCTGCAAATACTGCGAGCAGACCAACAACGATGAGGTTCATCAAAAACTCAGCGGCGCGGCGGATGGACTCAAGCAGACCCATTGCAAGGCCGCGACCCTCTTGATCTTCGTCCTTAGAAATAAACGCAACACCGTTAACCACTGCGGGCCAGCCGATGGCGTCCCAAACACCCCACGATATTGCGATCGCGATCATTACGTTGAAGCTAAGACCGGGAATCAAGAAGAGGATGAGCGCGGTGGCACAGCGCCACGCGGACCAGGCAACCAGGAGCTGGCGGATGGTGAAGCGGTTGTTCACCCAGCCTCCTGGCACGTAAAGGAACATCGCGATGCCTAGCCAGCCCATGAGGATACCGAACTGGCCAATCGAAATGCCAAGGACGTTGGTCAGTGGGATCATCAACGATCCCTTGAATGCCTCGAATGCGGAGTACGTTAGCTGACCGGCCATTACCACCGTTAGGAACGGGGCGGCCTTGCCGCGGCGCAAAAACGCCGGGAGGCGGCTCTTCTTTCCAGAAGCTGCTGCACTTTCCATTTGTATTTCTTTCTCTTAGTCGAAATGTGATGGGTTTATTTCTTTAGCATCTGGTGTGCGACGTCGGTGAAAATACCGGTCACGCCCCAGTTGAAAAGCTCATTTGCCCGCGCGGGGGAGTTCACCGTCCAAACGTTCACCCCGTATCCGGCCTCGCGGAACGCCTGCACCTGCGCGCGGGTCAGTGCGGAGTCGTCAGGGTGAATGTAGTCGGCTCCTACGAGCTCGAGGATGGACTTCCAGTCATCCCATAGGTTTTCGGCCACGAACAGTGCGCCTACACTGTATTGGGGCGCCTTGTCCTTGAAGATTTTCAACAGCACGTGGTTGAACGAAGAGATGATCACCTGCGGACCATCTAGGGCTTCGAGTTCTTTTAAAATCGCGTCAACCAGTTGGAGGCTCATTTGCGCTCCGGCCTCGTTCGACTTGATTTCGATGTTCGCGTTAAGGCCCGTCTCGTTCATGACAGCCACGAGCTGCGCTAACGTGGGGATTCTTTCGCCCGCGAACTCGGGGGAGAACCAGGAGCCTGCGTCAATGTCATCCAAGTCAGAAACCGTGAGGTCGTAGTAGCTACCAGACCTGTTCGTTGTGCGATCCAAAGACGAATCATGAATGAGGATTGGTGTTCCGTCCTTCAGGACGTCCACATCTGTCTCGATCCAGGTGGCGCCGGCCTCGACTGCTTTCTTGAAAGCGGCCATGGTGTTCTCGGGAGCGATGGCACTGGCGCCGCGGTGAGCGAAAATTGTCTTATCCATTTTTAAAACCTCTTTGTTAACCGATAAGGATCCCAGATTACCGTCAAATTGAGTAGGTAAAATCAAAAATGCTGCTCAGACGTGTTTTGCTGACCAAAATGTGCAGTTCTTCTAACGAGTTTTCCAGCTTGGGAGGACAGAAATAAACATGACTAATGTGAAAATTGAGTGTCTAACGCGTTAACAATGGGTTAACAAGGTGAGCTAGGTCACTCCTCTGAGCAGAGTTTTGGATCTTCTCCCGAGTGCCTGACGTCTGTTCAAATGTTTGGCTAGCTGTTTGCCTGGCGTATCTAATAGCTCTCTGCTCGCGAGAGCAGGGCACCGTCTGTGTTGCCTAATCTCCGTCTTAGTGGTTTAAGATTGGCGGCGTGTGAGTGCCCGCAGTAGTGCTTGCTTCTTACGCTTTCGCGCCTTGTTCCCAGGGGCTTGCGGTTATGCGTAGCGCCTGCAGGTTGCTATCACCTGGTCCCCGTAAGAACCGCCGAACAGCTCCGCGTGGATCATCAAAATGTGAAGCTGATGTAAACCAATGCGTTCTTGCCAGCCGGGTTCAAGCTTAGATTCGGCCTCGTAACCGGCATAAATGTCACCCAGGTAGGGCTGGCCGAACACGCTTAGGTCAGCCAGATCCTTCTCCGCATGGCCGCCGCATGCTGCCGGATCGATCAGCACCCCTACTGTTCCTGGTAGGTCTTGATGAGTGGTGCCGAGTCCGGCATTTGCAGGCGCCCAATCAAGTAGGTCAGAGCGCGACCACAGTACGTTTCCGCTCCAAAGATCGCCGTGGATCCTGGAAGCAGATGTTTTGACGAGGGCGGGCTCGGGCGCATCAAAATCACCGTCGCGAAGGCGTTCGCACACCTGGTCAACAACCCGCATGTATCCGCGCGGAATCGCTCCATTGTTAATGGCTGCTGGAAGGTGTGGCAAGATGCGTTCTTGCGCAAAGAAATCGCCCCACGTGCAGTATTCTCCGGGCCTTGTGAATGACAGGTTAGCCATCCCCATCCAGCCGCGGCCCTCCCAGCCCATGGGAGCCTGCCCATAGTAGTCCGCTCCCTGCGCGTGTGTTAGCGCCAAAGCTCGACCAAACTGGAACGCCGCTTCCTGCGTGACCGAGCTGCTTTGCACCGCCCTCGTCGAGATTTCTCCATCTTTAACGCTGACGACGGGCACCACGTGTGCTCCACCAAACTCCATGGCTTCACCAAGCCACTGCAAACCCAGCGCTTCCAGTTGCGGTGCATCTGGGTTTGCTGAATCAGTTTTGACAAACACGTCGTTATTGCGGCGAACACTCATGCTTCCACTATTGCAAAGCAGGCGTGGATGCGCGAGTGACCGGGGTGCGATTGGTGTGGTTATGCAGGTTCGTAGGCGTAGAAGTTTCAATTACCAAGAGTAAAGTAGCTGAGGTCTTGTCAAATATAGTAGAAGTGCTATATTTAGAAATGTAAGTTATATAGATTGTTGGGAGGGTGCATGGTTGCCTTGATAGAAGCGCACGATCTGCATTTCGCCTACGGGAAAGTGCAAGCCCTGCGTGGCATTGACCTGTCGATCAGCAGGGGAGAGGTGGTAGCTATCCTCGGCCCAAACGGTGCTGGCAAAACAACCTTCGTTGAAACCCTCATGGGCTCCATTCGGCCAGACGAGGGTGACATAAAGGTATTCGGAAAGAATCCGTCTGAGTTTTCTGCCCGTGAGTGGACGCGGATCGGCCTCGTGCAACAACACTGGAAAGACCACGAAAAGTGGCTCGTAGAAGAGCACCTGAAGTGGATCCAATACGCACATGAGAGTATCGGCGCAGACACGTATGACCCGTTCGAGCTGTTGGCAAGCCAGGGTCTGGGGGATAAAAGAAAAGCGAAAATGAGTTCTCTATCTGGCGGTCAACGCCGGCGCGTAGACTTCATCGCCGCCATGATTTCCAAGCCCAACCTGCTCTTGCTCGATGAGCCAACCACCGGCCTCGACCCGGAGGCGAAGGCGATGATCCATGACATAGTGAGTGCCTCCGCAGACCTTGGAGCAACCGTTGTGCTAACAACTCATGACCTGCATGAAGCTGAAAAGCTGGCGTCGCGCATCCTCATTATCAAAGACGGCAAGCTCATCGCGGATGCCAGCGTACCTGAACTTAGTGACCAGCTTGTAAAACCTGCACAGATTACGTGGAAACAAGACGGCAAACGTTTTGTTCACGCTACCAATCAGGTGGAACCGTTTGTGAAAACGTTGGATCTAGACGTTATAACCGGCCTTTCAATCTCGCGGCCCACGTTAGAGGACGCCTACCTTGCCCTCGTCGATGACAAGAAAAACAACTATGCGGTGGAAGTGAAACCAGCCGAGGCTACGGGAGGCGCGCTGTGAAAGTGTCTGGATTCTTGAAAATGATCGGCATGCATGTGAAGGCCGAGATGCGCATAAACCTACTGGGCGCTGCTATCTTCAATCTATTCTTCACACCCCTGGTGATTTTAGGTGTTGGCAAATGGATAGATGGCAAAGCCTTGGAGCAGATCGGGACCTCGATCGGCAGGTACATGGTCATTTCGATGACTGCGGGACTTTCGATGCTAATCATCATTCAGCTGACTTCAGAGATGATGATGGAACGTAGTTCCGGGGTTCTGTTGCGCGCCAGGTCGCTACCGAATGGGCCGATGGCGTGGGCGATCGGTAAATCAATTTCGACCGGCATCGTTGTGTTACTTATGCAGATTCTAATTCTGATCGGTGGATTCGTTTTCTTTGATATGAGCCAGTTGGGTACGGGAACCATCCTGCTGGTAGTGCTGGTTATGCTGTTCGCTGTTGCTACGCACGCTCCCATTGGGTTGATTCTCGGAAGCCTGGTCCGAGAAATGTATGGAAATGTTGTGATTGTTCTGGGCGTGTTCGCTCTGTTCGCGACTTCCGGGATCGCGTTTCCTTTAGATATTTTGCCCCGACCGGTGCAGGCGGTGCAGCTGGTTTTGCCAACGTTCTGGTCTGGCCACCTTGTGCGCTCCGTGGTGATGCCCGCCCAGGCCGGCGCCGCGGAGGTAGTTGGATCGTTCCAGCCCTTGCTAGCCTCGGGTATTCTTGCTCTGTGGCTCGTAGCCGGGTATTTCGTTGCATCGTTCTTGATCAAACGCTTCTTCCGCCACGAGTCCATAGGAGCAATGCAGAAAATGCAAAATAATCTTCGTAGTCAATTGGGTGCGTAATGGCTGAGGATCGAGTTTACAACCGCATCGCAGTTATGCGGGCAGACAGGGGAGTCTCGCGACGCGAACTTGCCGATGCCCTTGGCGTGCACTACCAGACGGTTGGCTACTTAGAGCGCGGCGAGTATGCCCCCTCGCTTGCCCTTGCACTCCAACTGGCTGCGTTCTTCGACGTTCCAGTTGAGTCCCTATTTTCTTTAAAAGAATTCCCGCCTTTGCGCTGATTTGTTATTCGCCGGTGAGGCTGTTGCAACCAGCCGCCGATAGCAAACACAGTAGGAGAGTAGATGGGAGGCCGGCCCTTGCACGCGCAGGGGCCGGTACATTTATCTGACTGTCTCGCGCTTTGCGGTTTAGAGAAGTTCCTTGCGAAGCTGTGCGGGCGTTTTTGGCGAGTAGTAGGCCGGGGGAATATCGAAAACGGTTGCCGCCCCGCGCTTGCCAGCCTCGAATAGGCGTGCGGTTGCCCGTGCGGTTGCGGCAACCATGGCGCCAGTGAACTCGGGATTAGATTCGAGGGTGAGACTGTATGAGATCGCCTGGTGTGTGCCCGGGGACGTCTCGCCGGCTCGAATCACTTCGCCGCCGTGCGGCATGCCCGAATGGTCACTGGCCATCTGCTCGGAGCTAATGAACTCAACCGTCGTGTCATAGTCTGCGAAATAGGCAGGCATAGTGACGATAGCTTCGCGAATCGCGTCCTTGTCAGCGCCTTCTTGCGCAACCACGTAGACAAGGCGCGTGTGCTTGTCCCGCGTGGAAAGCTCAGTGTTCTGGCCGACGCGAACGCTCTCTTTCGCAGCTTCTACGGGAAGCGTGTACTGGACGGCGTCAGCCACGCCCTCGATGCGGCGAACCGCCTGCGAATGCCCCTGCGATACTCCCGGCCCCCAAAACGTTGTAGTAGAGCCGTTTGGCAGTACAGCCTCCGCCATGAGGCGGGTCAGAGAGAACAGGCCGGGATCCCAACCGGAACTGATCACGCTGACGTGGTCCGCGGCTTTGGCGGCCTCGTCGACCGAATCAAAATAGGCGGGAATGTTGGAGTGGTTGTCGTAAGAATCAACCGTGTTGAACAGCGCCGCAAACTGCGTTCCTTGATTTACGAGGTCGGTGGCCGAACCCCCACAGTTCACGCAAACATCCACTTGGCCCACGTACTTGGGGGCGTCCTCAATGGGCGCTGCCGGGGCAAACTTGGTTCCCAGGCTTGCTGGGTCGCGGCGGGTGAAAATGGCAACGAGCTCCATGTCGGGGCTTTCATGTACGGCCAGCTCAACTGCGCGGCCCAGGTTTCCGTACCCGTTAATGGCAACTCGTATCTTGCGTGATTCTGACATGACCTCTCCTTTCGTTGCCTATAGTGTTCCGCGTTTACCGCGCCCCTCGCATCCGCAGTTCATCATGTGGTTCGGGGCAGGTGGGTTTCATTCTTCTTGCGCGTGTGGGGTTTGCCGCCTCGTTTGTGCTGATCACGATTGGTGGTACATGTGCTCCGCGTGTGTGGGGTTTGCCTTGTCGCCAGGCGAGTGATTAGTGGGTTTCAAAAATAATGTCCGTACCCTCTGCTTAGATAAAAACAACCTAAAAGATGACACTTTGTGAGGGGCAAATGCTTAACGCAGCGACGCGAAAACTTTGGGCGAAGAGCTCGAACTATGAGGGTGGCCAACCAACGGCCTGGCTGCCCCTGTACTTGCATTCCATGGACGCGATGGGGGTGGCTGACAAATGTTTAGAAGAGTGGATCGCGCCCATGCAGTTCGAGACGCTGATGAATCAATCCCCTAGAAGGCTTTCGAAAGAAGCGGTCAAAGCACTCGCGCGATTCCTTGTGGGCGCCCACGATATCGGCAAGGCAAGTCCGCCGTTTTCGGGGAAAGTGCCTGCGCTACACGTGAACGTGATTGATTTAGGATTCGATAATCCTTCTATGCTTCCGAAAACTCGTTCAGTTTTGAAGCATGGATTGGTTGGTGCGGAGTTTGTGACCGACTACCTGTTGGGACGTTCATGGGGACGGAGTACAGCGGTTGCATTAGGGTCGGTCGTTGGTGGTCACCATGGGGTGCCTGCTTCGATTTTTGACCTTAATGATGTTCGGGGTTCACAAAACGCTTTGGGTTCTAAAGGTTGGGTTGAGTCCAGAGCCGAGCTTTTGGATTGGCTTTTCGAGCGTTCAGGGATGAAGGCTTTTGAGGATGAAGTTAGGGATACGCACTGGACGCAAGCGGCGTTAGTGGTTCTTGAAGGGCTGACTATTATCTCGGACTGGATTGCTTCAAATGACCGCTATTTTCCGATCTTCCCCGTGGGGTCGCAGGAGCCGCAAAAATATTTAGAAAATGAAGAACTTTTCCGTCAGCGCGTGGAACGCGGTTGGAATCTGGTTCATATTTCCCCAACTTGGGAAGCGACAAGCTTGGAGGGTGACGCTGATGAAGTGGTTAGGCGCAGGTTCGGGTTAGGGCCGTCTGCGGTAGCGCGTCCACTTCAAGCAGAGGTATTGAACGTTGCGAGAGAGATGGACGCTCCGGGAATTCTTTTGATTGAAGATGTCATGGGCGCGGGGAAAACAGAGGCAGGATTGCTCGCGGCAGAGATTCTCGCTCAAAGGAGCGGGGCTTCCGGAATTCTGATGGTGTTGCCTACCCAAAGCACTACGGACAGCATGTTCGCTCGCGTTAAAAATTGGGTTGAATCTGGTACGGATCTTGCCGGTAACGCAAGTCGAGCGACTATGGCGCTGATGCATGGAAAAGCTCAGATGAATGAACTGTATCAGAACATGGAATTCGCGAATTCGTACAGTGCGTGGGACTTCGGGTTTGACTCAGAAAGCTACACTCCTTCCATTCCAGACGCGTCTGAGAGTAAATTGAGTGTTACTGGAAAGACGGTTCGCTCGCCATGGATGTCAGGCAAGAAGAGTCTCTTATCTGAGATCGTTGTTGCAACAATCGATCAACTGTTGATGGTTGCTTTGCGAGCCAGGTATTTGGCGCTTCGGCACATGGGGATTAGTCGAAAAGTTGTGGTCATTGACGAGGTGCACGCTGCTGACGTTTACATGCGTGAATACCTTTATACGGCTTTGGAATGGTTGGGTGCTTATGGCGTACCGGTCGTAGCACTGTCGGCAACCTTAAGTCCGAGTATTCGGCAAGAGATCACCGATGCGTATGGGCGTGGAGCAATGTTGCGAGACGAAGTGGGGGAGAAGAAAACGGCCCGAGCCAGAAAGATTAGTGATTCTGTAGATGGCAAACCAGATTTGCCTTATCCAGTACTCACCTACACGAAACGAAAAAGGGCAACGAGTCTCGAAATGCCACAGGCTTTGCCCGCAAAGTGCGTCAATTACGAGTTCGTTGAAGAGCGAGACATTCCTGGCCTTGCAAGCCGTTTACTTGACGATGGTGGCTGCCTGCTAGTAGTTCGCAATACTGTCAAGGATGCGCAGAAGGTGTACGGCGAGCTTCAAAAGCTCTTCGGAGAGGACGTGCGGCTCGTGCACGCTCGATTCACATCTAAGCATCGTTCAGAAAACGATGGTTGGTTGCTTAAGAGATTCGGGAAGCCCGACCCGGATGTACAGAGGCCGAAAAGGCAAATCGTGGTAGCAACTCAAGTAGTTGAGCAAAGCCTGGATTTAGATTTCGACGCAATAATCACTGATTTAGCGCCTATCGACTTGGTTTTTCAGCGGATTGGTAGGGTTCATCGCCATGAACGTGAGCGGCCCGAACGGCTTCGTACACCCAAGTGCTTCTTAGTTGGTGTTCCGGATTTAGGTAACGACACTCCGCAAGAGATGAAATCTATCAAGTGGAACGTCTACGAACCGTTGCATCTGCTTCGCACCGCCGAGTTGCTACGTATGAAGCAACCGCGTCAGTTGGTGATCCCAGATGAAATACCGGAACTGACATTTCAGGTGTTTGATTGCGCGGGTGCAAGTAACCCCAGGTGGGAAACGGCTGAATCCGGGTTAGAACAACAAGCCGCCGATGTCGTGCGGTTTCGCAAAGGAGGCGCAAACGCATTCCGCTTGCGTAGCCCAAGTGAAGGCAAGAAAGGATTAACCGATTGGCTCTATGCATCAACCACAGATGATGATGCGTTCGCCAGAGCTAAAGTCCGTGATGGAGAAGATTCAATAGAAGTCCTACTCGTTGAAGATGAGGGAACTGCGGAGAACCCGGTGTGGAAGATTTTTGATCCGGGAAGTGACCGCGATGCTAGGTTCCTGCCAATGAACGGGCCTATATCTGACGAAGAAGCGAGACTTTTGAGCGAATCATTGGTGCGTTTGCCCGGGTTCGCCGCAGATGTTCGCTATATTGATAAAATATTAGATCAACTTAGTTATCATGTTGATGACTGGCAGAAAAACAGGCTGATTGCAGGCCAACTTGTTTTGCCGCTTCGAGATGGGCAGGTCGTGTTGGCTGGAAGAAAATTGAGGTACACACGAGAAAGAGGTCTTGAGGAGGTCAAGGATGACTGATAGATACTTCAATCTTGTAGAAGAAGGGTGGCTTCCCGTGACCCTCCTTGACGGGAGTGTTCGTGAGCTTTCATTGAGAGAAGTATTTAGGGATGCCGAGAATATTCGATCTATTTCATCGGAGTTAGGAACGATGGATGGCGCGATTTTGCGGCTGCTACTGGCAATCGTGTATTGCGCTTATCGTGAGTTTGACGACGAGGATGTTGTTGAGATCTTTGACTTTGAAAACTGGGAAGACGCGTGGAAAGATCCGACGCTGATGTATTCCACGGTCGAAGAATACCTTGACCGGACAATAGATCGTTTTTGGCTTTT
This sequence comes from Actinomyces sp. S4-C9, assembly GCF_000758775.1. Classification (NCBI taxonomy): domain Bacteria; kingdom Bacillati; phylum Actinomycetota; class Actinomycetes; order Actinomycetales; family Actinomycetaceae; genus Actinomyces; species Actinomyces sp. S4-C9. Next base: position 82,743 of record NZ_JRMU01000010.1, read on the forward strand.
TGATGCGGATTCGCCTTTCATGCAGGTTGCGGATCTCGAAACTAAGTCAGGTAAGACGGATTCGATAGCGAAGATCATTGCGGAGATTCCGGATCGCGAGCCTTTCATGGTCATGCGAAGCGGAGAAGGGGCGGAGTCGGTAAGTATCGCTGAAGCTGCAAGGTGGCTCGTCCACTGTCAGTCTTACGATACATCTGGGATCAAGTCGGGAGCTTTAGGCGATCCGCGAGTAAAAGGCGGGAAAGGCTACTCCATAGGTACAGGTTGGGCAGGCCAACTGGGACTGATTTGGGTTGAGGCCGAAAACCTGCATCAAACGATTCTTCGTAACCTGGTTCCGATAGATTTTTTCGCGGATTTTCAGCTTGAATACCCGAATCCGGCTGGTGATCTAGCGCCCTGGGAGAGAGCGCCAGACACTTCGCAACAGCGAGGCCCAGTGGGTGCTGAACAAGCGCCGCTTAACGGCATTGTCGAGCTTTTGACGTGGCAGTCACGCCGCGTCCGGCTCTTTAGGGAACGGGATCGCGTTCGCTCAGTTTTGCTCGCGCAGGGAGACAAAATTCTTCCGCAACACAAGCAGGCTTTTGAGACGATGAGTACATGGCGGTATTCGGATCCGCAGTCAAGAAAATTTAAGACTGATGTGTATATGCCGCGAATGTATGACCCGTCCGTTGCAATGTGGAGAGGTTTGGAATCGGTACTGGTCGGAACCAGTCCTAAATATCTCGGTCGTAATAAGACGGAAGTTCCTCGCTACTTGCCCTCCGCAATCGTCAAATGGAATGCGCACCTGGTGTGGCAACGTTTTGTGAACGGAGAAGAGATCATTCCACTGCGGGGCGTGGGTTATGTGTACGGGTCGCGGTCATCGTCCTATGCTGAGTTATTCGACGATCGTATTCTTCTTCCTGCCTCTTTGTTATCGAGCACTTCGATGCGGCGACTTATTGTAGACACGCTCTCATGTACCCAAGATGTGGTCACGCAGATTTCTTATTTTGCTTCCAACTTGTTGAAGGCAGCGTCGATAAGTGCATCCTCTAATCAGGCGTCTCTGGCCCGAGCGAAAGAAAAACAAATTGTTTTCTTCATTCTGGATGAACTATTCAGACGCTGGCTTGTTTCAGTTGGTTCAAGTGAGAAACAGGCCCGTCATCGATGGGCGGATCAGCTTAGAAATGTTGTGCGACAGCGTGAAGAAGAGCTGTCAAGATCGGTCAACGAAGCCGCCTACTTGGGGAACGAGTCCATGAGTTTAGGGAAGGCGCAAATCTTCCTGAGGATGGCTGTTAGTAAAACTTTGAGAAAATACGAGGGGGATGAAACTGATGAGCAGTGAAGCTCAGTTGTTGAGTTACACCGAGAAAAGAAACCAACTCGCAAAACTGGTGGTAGCCAGAATTCGCTCGTTGTATGCGAAAGCAGAAGCTGGTGATTCCACTTCGAAAGGTCAACTTGCCACCATGCGGAGGTCTGTTTTTTCTCCATATGCGGCAGACCCGCAGGTTTGGGATTTAACGCATGTGCCTGATGGGTTGATGCCTCCTATCAGAGGCGAACGGTTAACTCATGAAGAGCGGGTGGTTCATGCCGCGATGTGTCTGTTTGCGCGTCACCAGCAAAGCAAGTCGGATCTGATGCACAAGGAAGGTGTCAGCTTTGCTGGGGCGGCGAGGCAGCTGGCTTTTATAGAGGGAAGCGAGTCTGAAGGGGTGCGAAGGCGTATGAACGCAGCCGCTACAGCAGTCTCGTTTGACGAGTTAGTTCGCCATATTGCATCTCTCATATCAATGATGCGCGGGGCGAATATCAAGCTCGACTACTACAAGTTGGTGCAAGACCTATTCGACTATGATTCCGCGTTTGGCCGGGAACGGGTTCGGCGGGCCTGGTCACGAGACTACGTATCTAACAATCTTGATAAAGAACTAACTGACAAGTGAGGACTCTCATGTTTATTGACATTCACGTTATTCAACCGCTGCCTTCTTCCAATGTGAACCGTGATGAGACGGGAAGCCCAAAGACTGCGCTATACGGTGGTGTTAGGCGCCACCGAGTCTCTTCGCAATCTTGGAAGAGAGCTACCCGCGAGACGTTTGCAGATTTCGTTTCGGAAGAGTATTTGGGCACTCGCACTAAGCGCGCTATTGAACTGGTTGCAAAAGAAATTGTTCAACTGGACCCAGAGGCAGCTGAGCGGGCAGTTGTTCTAGCTGAAGGCGTATTCAAACCGCTTGATCTTGGCATGGAAGCCGTAACTGAGACTGACGGTGATGGTGAGGAGAAGGCTAAGGAGCTGAAGACGCTGTTCTTCCTCTCTAAAACCCAGGTTCGGGCCCTGGCTAATCTGGCGTTAGAGAGCCAGGGTAAGCCGAAGAAGGCTGAAGCTATGAAAGCCTTGCAGTCTGATAATGCTTTCGACATGGCCCTGTTTGGGCGTATGGTGGCTAATACGCCTGCTTTGAATATTGATGCTGCATGTCAAGTGGCCCACGCTATTTCTACGCATGCTGTTGAAGCCGAGTTTGACTACTTAACAGCGGTTGATGACTACAAAGCGATGACTGATAAGACTGACGCGGGTGCTGCGATGATAACAACCGTAGAGTTCGTATCTTCCTGTCTGTACCGTTATGCGACGATCAATGTGCGCCAGCTAATTTTAAATCTCGAAAGTTCAGATGATGCGCGCAATGTTGTGGAAGCTTTCCTTAAAGCATTTGTTAGTTCTATGCCTTCAGGCAAGGTGAACACGTTTGCTAACAACACGCTGCCGGCAGGTGTTTATGTGACTTTGCGTGAGGGGCCGATGTCTTTGGTAGGAGCGTTTGAGTCCGCAATTCGTTCCGACCGCGGCGACGGGTACGTGAAAAAGTCTGTTGATTCGCTGGTCGACTATGCGCAAACCATGTACGAGGCTTATGGGGATCCAAAGGACCAGTTTGTAATGGTTGCGGACAGAGCTGCTGGCTCGCTTACAAAGCTTACGGATAACAAGTTCTCGCTAGATTCGCTTGCGACGCAAGTGGCGGCTACCGCAATTCCGACAGGTGATGGCGAGTGACTACGCTTCTGATTCGAGTTGCGGGACCTCTTCAATCGTGGGGTGATTCCTCGAGGTTTACGGTCCGTGGTACGAGACGGGAGCCAACTAAGTCCGGAATTGTAGGGCTTTTGGCTGCCGCTCTGGGCCGGCCTCGCGATGCGTCTGTAGATGATCTAGCGCGCCTGAAAATGGCTGTGCGAACCGATCAGCCAGGCACACTCTTGGAGGATTTTCAAACGGCTGAAAATGACAGTGGGAGGAAGATGCCTTTGACGCGGCGACTTTATCTTGCTGATGCGGTGTTTACAGTTGCCCTCGAAGGGGACCGTGAATTTTTAGAAACCGTCAAGGATGCGTTAAACGCACCGGTGTTTCCCCTGTTTTTGGGTAGGCGCTCTTGCCCTCCAACGACTCCCCTGGTTATCGGCATGTCTGACCTGGGGGTGAAGGAGGCGCTGGAGCCACCTAACTTGCCATGGCAGGCGAGTGACTGGTTTAAGAAGAGGCAACTTCGCGTTGGATACAGGGCGGATCTGGTATTTGACGCAAATGCTGAGAATGATGCCGATCCAGCTTGCTTTGTTGAAACCGCGCGGGACGTTCCGGTTAGTTTTGACCGCACGTATCGAAAGTATGCTTGGCGAAGAGTTGCGCGAACCTCGGTGGTAATGCTTGAAGCAACCAAGCCGGTTCATGACCCGATCAGTGCATTGGAGGGATAGCTGTGTATCTCAGCAGATGTGAGTTGAACCCCAACAAGCGTGGCGCGCGGGAACTGCTTGGTAGCCCGCAACGCATGCACGCTGCTGTGCTTAGTTGTTTCCCTCGATCGATGGCTGATGCTAACGGCCGCGTACTGTGGCGGGTAGATTACGATGATCGGGCTACCTACCTCTATGTGGTTTCTGAAATGAAACCGGACCTGGCGGTCATTCAAGAACAGGCGGGCTGGCCCGAGACTCCTACGGCAGTGAGTAGAGATTATTCACCGCTTGTTGAGAATCTGGCTAAGAGGCAGCAGTTTCATTTCCGTCTGACTGCGAATCCTGTGAAACAGGAGTTTGTGAGGGGTGGGAGAGGCAAACTGGTTGGACACAAGACTCCTGAACATCAAATACGTTGGTTGTTGGAGAGAGCGTCTCAGCATGGCTTCAAAGTTGTGTCACAAGCTCTTCCTGACGGGTCAGAGGCTCCGGCTGTTGATGTAACCAGAAGTCAGCAGCTCTCTTTCTCTAAGGGTGCGGATCGAGGCCGCAGGGTTTCGCTACGCGTTGTCACGTATGAGGGTGTTCTAGAAGTGGTCGATCCAGATCTGCTACGTATTGCGCTCGTTGGAGGGATCGGGCGAGCGAAAGCATATGGATGTGGGTTGATGACTTTGAGTCCTGCTAGGTAGGAAATGTAATGAGTTCACGTCCCCCGCTCGAACGTGTCGCATTACCGCGTGTAACTGATCGTCTTTCATTTTTGTATGTGGAGAGGTGCGTTATCCACCGCGATCAAAACTCTTTAACTATACGAGATGAGAAAGGCACGGTTCGCTTACCAGCAGCGAGCATTACAACTTTGCTGTTAGGGCCTGGAACTAGCGTTAGTCATCAGGCGGTTTCGTTGGTGGCGGAGTGCGGTGTTACATGCGTTTGGGTGGGGGAGAACTCTGTGCGCTATTACGCGCACGGCAGGTCGTTGGCGCAGTCTACGGCTCTATTACAAGAGCAGGCGAGAAAAGTTTCAAACGAGAGGCTGCGTCTTGAGGTTGCGCGATCAATGTACAGTCTGCGTTTTGCCGGAGAGGATGTCTCTGCGTTAAGTATGCGTTCACTGCGGGGGCGTGAGGGCGCACGCATGCGGGAGATATATAAGGAGAACTCGCTACGGACGGGAGTGCCTTGGACTCGGAGGGCTTACGATCCTAATCGGTTTAGTGATGGCGATCCTGTTAATCAGGCTCTTTCGGTTGCAAATTACTCGCTTTATGGCGTGATACACGCGGTCATAGTGTCATTGGGTTGTTCTACTGGTCTTGGCTTTGTACATGTGGGGCATGACAGGTCTTTCGTTTATGACATAGCAGATTTATATAAGGCTGAGACTTCGATTCCTATTGCGTTTGATGTTGCTCGTGACTATCCGGATGATTGCGTTGTAATGGCGAGGAAGAAGATGCGGGACAGCATATTTGAGAAGAAGATCATTGAACGTGCTGTTCGTGATGTGAAGATTCTTTTAGAGGGCGAGACTGTGACGGCTGAGCAGTTGGAAGCGAACGTAGTTTCGTTGTGGGACTTGAAGCAAAGTTCTGTGGCTGCTGGTACGAATTACGCTGATTTCTAGGGCTTTTCATGATGGTTCTGGTAACAACTGCAGTGTCAACGGGTTTGCGTGGCGAGTTGACGATGTGGTTGCTTGAAGTGTCGCCAGGAGTTTTTGTAGGAACGGTGTCTGCACGAGTTAGAGATCAGATTTGGGAGTTTACTTGCGAGAATATTGGTAACGGCAGGGCCACCTTGATCTTTCCTCAAAGGAATGAGCAGCGTTTAGGGATTAAGACGATTGGTGATGCTTGGGAAGCTACTGACTTTGATGGCATGACTCTCATTCGCAGGCCTGACTTGTCGGGCAAGGAAGTTACGGGCAAAGTGACGGATCGTGCGAAGGTGCGCGAGGCTTCGGGATGGTCGATTGCGGGGCGTAGACGTTACTATAAAAACTCGATCGAGCGTCGGCAACGCAAATAAAGTTGGTCAGAAACACGGTTATGATTTAATTAATTCCTTAGGAAATCAACGATTTTTAAGTATGCTCCCCGCGCATGCGGGGATGACCCCGCACAGACCGCAGAGACAAAGCGTACAGGCGAATGCTCCCCGCGCATGCGGGGATGACCCCCGTCAATGCCAACTTGGATTGTGTACCGGGTAATGCTCCCCGCGCATGCGGGGATGACCCCAACCGACTGATCCTCAAGCTGGTTGGGGTTGTATGCTCCCCGCGCATGCGGGGATGACCCCCGCAAAACGGTTCCGGAGGGTGAAGAACTACCATGCTCCCCGCGCATGCGGGGATGACCCCAGGCAGACAATCCAGACCCGCGCGGCCACGTGATGCTCCCCGCGCATGCGGGGATGACCCCGGGCGACCCGGAGTTGCGTTACACGCCTAGTGATGCTCCCCGCGCATGCGGGGATGACCCCGCTCTCAGGCAAGAACTAAAAGAACAGGCGGCATGCTCCCCGCGCATGCGGGGATGACCCCAGTCACCGGTCTCGACCTCCATACACATCATTATGCTCCCCGCGCATGCGGGGATGACCCCGGTTAGAGACGCGGCGCGGGCCGCTTCCTGAAATGCTCCCCGCGCATGCGGGGATGACCCCCCGGTGGCGGCGTGACTAGCTGCGCCACGGACATGCTCCCCGCGCATGCGGGGATGACCCCATCCTTGATGCCGCACCAGTGATCGCACAGCGATGCTCCCCGCGCATGCGGGGATGACCCCGATCACTACCTTGTTGGCGGCGGGCACGTTAGATGCTCCCCGCGCATGCGGGGATGACCCCTATGCGAGGACTGACACAAGAAGAACTCGCAGATGCTCCCCGCGCATGCGGGGATGACCCTCGACTCGCGCGCCTCCGTAGCCTCATCCCACGATGCTCCCCGCGCATGCGGGGATGACCCCTTAGCAAGGCATCAATTCGGGGGAGTACGGACATGCTCCCCGCGCATGCGGGGATGACCCCCCAACGCATAAGGGGCGTGTTATTCAAAAAGTATGCTCCCCGCGCATGCGGGGATGACCCCGATTCACGCTACAAGGCGCGCGGATCACCACGATGCTCCCCGCGCATGCGGGGATGACCCGGATCGAGTATCAGAGGACAGGACACGGAACGAATGCTCCCCGCGCATGCGGGGATGACCCCCCCCACAACGAGGCCTCCAAGGCAAACAGGCCGAATGCTCCCCGCGCATGCGGGGATGACCCCATTGACGAAGAAGTCGCGAACACGGCGCGAGGATGCTCCCCGCGCATGCGGGGATGACCCCGATTTTGGTTCTCACCCCGTAGCGGGCCGCATATGCTCCCCGCGCATGCGGGGATGACCCCGGTGTTAAACCCGGTTTCACTGCAACGCTCCTATGCTCCCCGCGCATGCGGGGATGACCCCCACTAGCTCCTGCCGGGCCAGACGCTCCAGGCATGCTCCCCGCGCATGCGGGGATGACCCTGGTATTGGATCTATGGCCGGCGCGATCTGGGAATGCTCCCCGCGCATGCGGGGATGACCCCCGTGGTGTCAAGCTTGCCGCCACGTTGCGTAAATGTTCCCCGCGCATGCGGGGATGACCCCGAGTACAACGCCGGGTCTTTCCGGTGCACAGTATGTTCCCCGCGCCTGCGGGGATGCCCCCTGGACAGCATCACCAGGATCAATAGATACAGGATGTTCCCCGCGCCTGCGGGGATGACCCCTGGTACAACAAACAACACGCAGGCAAGGCAGCATGTTCCCCGCGCCTGCGGGGATGACCCGTCCAAGAAGCATGGATCTTAGAACTCGGCGAGATGTTCCCCGCGCCTGCGGGGATGACCCCTGCGAGATAGCTGTGGTGATTATGCTGGTTGCATGTTCCCCGCGCCTGCGGGGATGACCCCCGGCTAACCCCAAGCCAGCTCATAATCTACGGGCAACCAATCAGTCGCGATTACGCGAACACGCGCGTAACCTACTATGGCAACGAGCAAATCAACCGGCTAAGGAGAATCACAAATGACCCGCACTAACCCTAAGAACCCCCGCCGCCTCACCATCCAAGAAAAGTGGGCGTTAGACACCGGCGAGAAAGCAACCGGAGGAGGCAAGCAGTTCAAAGAGGCGCGTGAATACATTAAGCAATACGAGGCTAAAGAAGCGAAGCGAGAAAAACAAGCCAAGAAAGACAAGCGCACCAAGTAACAACACCAAACACAATCCCCCCGAAAGGCCGGGAAACCTATAGCGGTGTGAGGACAAAAGGCGTAAACTGCTGGCTTGAGGGGTCCCCCGATGTCCTGAAATTATGGACTAGACCAAGGTTTAACGATCGGGGCTTGCCCCTCGTTTTCTTTCAACCTTAATTTGGTCTCGTTTCCCGTCATGTGAGGACAAGACTCATAAGCTTCGAACCTAATAGTTCTAACTTCGTATATTTAACGCTCCTTACGTATACAGGGTGATCTCACATGCGGCCAACAAAGACTAGAATGCTATGTGTGTTCCCTGCACTTGCGGGGATGACCCCATTTTTTCAATTTCTGGTTCAAACACGTACCATTTCTCCCCGCGCTTGCGGGGTTTACTTTATCGCCAGTCAAGCGACTAGCGGGTTTCAAAAATAATGTCCGCACCCTCTGTTTAGATGAAAATGTCCGCCTTACAGGCGGGGCTTCCTAAATCGACCGGCTAAGGAGAATTACAAATGAAACCCCCTATCCCTAAGGCCCCCAACCGCGTCACTATTCAGGAAAAGTGGGCGCTAGATACCCCGGCACAGTAACCGGGGAAGGTAAACATTCCAAAGAGATGCGTGAATACCTTGAGGAATTGGAAGAAGAAGCCAAGCGAGCCAAGGAAGCCGAACAAAAGAAGCGCGCCGAGGAAGCCGCTAAAAACAGTTTGGTCGCCAGCCCTGAGGAAGGCTCGGCACCTGATTAGCAATAGCTAGGGACCTAGGGACGCCACTACCCGTGAAAGACCCGAAAGGGTAGGAGGCGCGTTGCGGCACGACTCCCGACCAGGTCAGGATCATGACACTCAACCTGACTCGGCCAGCACCGCGCTGCTAGTTTCACGCGGCACATACCCAAAACGTACCACGCCAGGCACCAACAACTGCCCCAAACGCGAGGCCCCGTTCCGCGCGCGCTCGTAATCACGCGTGAGCCCGCGATCGAGCACACAACCAGAGCCTTTACAACGGGCACCTTTACAACGGGTGCCCGCACAACGGCTGTCTTATGCATCCACCCGGGCGGATGCTTATATTTAACAATGTTGAGCGTTTGAAGAAATAAGGAGGAAAGCGGTGGCTGACAGTTTCTCCCCGGGCGACTCATTTGACGGAGAAATCCGCGTACCCGGCGTAGACCGCGTTTACAAACCCCGCAAGATCCTCGCAGTCCTCCTCATCCCCCTAGCCATGTCACTAATCGCAGTGTCATCCGTCAACGTAGCCCTCGCCACCATCGGCGTAGGCCTGAACGCCACCGACTCTGACCTCCAATGGGTACTCTCCGGCTACGCCCTCGCCATCGGCATCGTGCTAGTACCAGCCGGGCGACTCGGAGACCTCATCGGACGCGGCACCCTCTTCCAAATCGGCCTCATCACCTTCGTAGTCGGCTCCATCCTCTCCGGACTCGCACCAGACCCCACGTTCCTCAACATCGTGCGGATCATTCAAGGCATCGGCGGCGGCCTCTTCTCACCCCAAGTCATGGGCATCATCCAACAAACCTTCAAAGGCCAAGCCCGTGCCAAAGCCTTCGGCCTGTTCGGCATGACCGTAGCCGTCGCCGTCTCAATCGGCCCCGTCCTCGCCGGCGCCCTCATCACCCTAATCGGCGAGGAAAACGGCTGGCGCTACACCTTCTTCATCAACGTCCCCTTCGGCATCATCGGATTCATCCTCGCCCTCTACTGGCTTCCCTTCGCCAACGAACGCAGACGCGCCGCTGCCCGGCGCGAACGCCGCCAAGCCAAGAAAAACTGGCAAATCCTCCCCGCCAGGCAGCGGCAAAAAATCGACCTCGACCCCATCGGCATCATCCTGCTCGTCACCGCCGTGCTTGGCATCATGTACCCATTCACCGTGCGGCCACTCCGCTGGCAGCTCGCCCTCATCTTCGCGCTTGCCGTCGCCCTCCTATACGCCTGGTGGCAATGGGAAGCCCACTACACCAAACGAGGCAACTACCCCCTCGTCAATCTTGACCTACTAAGAATCCCATCATTCTCCATGGGCACTATCGTTGCTGGCGCCTACTTCCTTGGCTCCACCACCACCTACACCATCATCGCGATGTACCTCCAAATAGGGCTCGGCGCCTCCGCCATGGTTGCAGGCACCATCGCGCTACCCAGCTCGTTCTTCTCCGCAGTAGCCGCCCGCTGGGCATCAAACCGCGCCCTCAAAGCCGGCCGCAAAGTCGTGCAAATCTCCCTCATCCTCATGATCGTAGGGTCACTACTCACTGCCGTTTCAGTGGCCCTCATCGCCAGCCACGACATCAACCTGTGGTGGATGGCCGCGCCCCTCTCCCTCTTCGGCTTCGGTCAAGGCGCATTCGGAGCCGTCAACCAAACCCTCGCCCTCCAAGACGTCCCCATCCAACACGGCGGCACCGCCGGCGGCGTCAAACAAACCGTAGAACGTATCGCCACCGCCATCGGCAACGCAATCATGACCGCCATCTACTTCGCCACGGCCCCCATGTACGGCTTCCACAATGCCGTCCTCATCGCCTTCATCGCGATCATCACCGCGCAACTCTTCGCCCTGCTAGTCGGCTACCTAGACCTACGCCGCGCCCGTAAGGCATAACAGCATTCACGAGGAGGCCACCAACCCCTCAATCACGCGCCTTCCCACTGGCTACGCGGGCCGGCGCCCGCCCCCTCAACTAATTAGCGGGGCCAGCCGCAGGAGAGAACACCCACGGAGTGCGCACCATCTTGCGCTGATCAAACACGTCCAGGAACTGCTCCGCCGACCTCGCCTCAAACCCGAGCGACCCTGCGATCTTGCTCACCACGTCCGCAACAGTCCAACCCAAATCGAAGAACTCGCGCAACGTAACCGCACCATCACGCTTAGCCAGCCGGTCACCCGCCTCATTAATCACTAGAGGCACGTGCGCATAACGGGGCTGCTCGAGCCCCAGGGCGTGTGCAATATAAGCCTGCGCGGGCGCTGACGATAGCAAATCATCGGCCCGCACCACCTGATCCACACCCTGAAACGCATCATCCACAACCACCACCAGGTTGTACGCCAAGGTGCCATCACCGCGCTGCAACACCACGCAATCGATCGGCTCCGTCACCGTGCCAAACAAGTCATCTTCAACCGACCATTCATCAACCGTCGGATTCAACCGCAAAGCAGGTCGCCGGCCCACACTCGCCAGCTCCGCCCTGCGCTGCTCACGTTCTGCCGGCGACAAATCGCGACAAGTTCCCGGATACGAACCCGGGCGCACATGCGGAGCGCTTGCCGCCTCCTTAATATCCCTACGCGAGCAGTAACACTCAAACAACAAGCCCGCTTCGCGTAGCTGCGCAATCGCAGCCTCATGCGCCGGCCTGCGAGTGCTCTGGAACAGCACATCGCCATCCCAATCAATACCCAGCGTCGCTAAATCCTCAATCTGGCGCTGCGCCGCGCCCGGTTTCACCCGGTCAATATCCTCCACGCGAAGCACAAAATCGCGGCCCGACTGCCGCGCCCACGCCCAAGCCAACAACGCCGTGCGCAGATTCCCAATGTGCATATCACCCGACGGACTCGGCGCAAACCTACCAGCAGCCACGCGGCCTCCCCTCCACACGCTCAATGCGTAAAAACAAGCCTACCGCCGCAAAAACCATGACAGCGAAATCATGCCCGCACCCAAAATGCCAACCAGAACCGCATACAGCGACACTCCGCCCACCACAAACGAGGCCGCCGACAACGCTGCAAACCCCAGGCCAGCCACCAGCAGAATCCGCGCATTCGGGCGCGCATTATCCGGGCTCTTCAATACAAACTCAGCCGCCACCTGCCACGGGTCACCAAATGCTTCCTGCAACGGCAATCCAGCCTCATTTGCGCTCGCGGTTGTAGCCTCCACTGCGTGCCTCACCGCCTCATCAGGCCATGAATAATACCGAGACAACAGGGCCGAAAGCTGCGTCCGCCACGCCTCGTCACCGCGCGGAACACTAGGCCAGCGCGCATTAGATGCTCGAAACGCCATCACCGTTGAAGCCACCCCCAGCAACGCTAAAAGAGGGCGCGGCAAACCAACCGTCACCACATCCAAACGTGAAACTTCAGCAAACGCGCGCACAAACACAACCGTTGCCACCAGCCAACCCAACACCACCAGCACCGCATTGGAATCACGGCCAAATGCCCACTCTCGATGCACCACGGGAGCCGCGAATAACGCCATCGCCACCACCGACGCAAACATCAAATAACCCGGCTTCGCCACCACGTCAGCCGTCAGCGACCCGGTGGAAAACACCGCCAAGAAGAAAGTGAAAAATGCCAGTGCTGCCCAAATCGTCTTCGGATTCGACCACAGCCCAGAACGCGTCTCGCCGGGCAACTCGCAACAAGACATGGCCGTGAACCTCCCCAAAATCCCGTCTACCACTAAGAGTAGACTGGCTGGCGGCACCACTCACAGCAAGTAGAGAGATTATGTACGAGATAAAACCAGGCCTCCTCGTGTTCCTTGGCGCAGCGCTGGGAACCCTCTCGCGTGCCCTCATCGACACCCTCATTGCAAGCACCTTCGCAGGCATCAACGTGTCCACCGTTTTTGTGAATATGGTTGGCGCATTCCTCATGGGCGGCCTAATCACCACGTGGAGTGTTCGACGTGGCATGCACCCCCTGTGGGACCGCATAAAAATTTTTGCCGGCACCGGCTTTCTTGGAGCCTTCACCACATACTCCGCCTTCGCCCTCGCTATTGCGCGCGGCACTAACCTTGCCCTTGCGCTAGGCGCGGGCGCCCTCACCATCCTTTCCGGCATTGCGGGCGCATGGCTTGGAACTCGACTTGCGAAAGACCTCGCCGCCAAAGGAGTGCAAGCATGACCTGGCTCTACCTGGCCCTTGCCGGCGGCCTCGGCGCCTATGCGCGCTACCGCACCGACCTAGCCCTCCAAAACCTGCTCAAACGCCGCGGCCTCATTCCCGTCAAACCCAACGCCGGACTGATTCGTCGCACCGCCCTGGCCTGGCCCATCATCACCATCAACATAATCGGGTCCTTCCTCGCCGGCCTCCTAGTTGGACACCTCAGCGCGGAAACCTGGCTGATCATCGGCACCGGACTACTGGGAGGCTGGACCACCTTCTCCACCGCAATGGTCGACGTGCTTAACATCCTCACCTTGCCCGAGGCCCGCAAAACGAGCATCACATCCGGCGTGATCACCGCAACATTTGGCCTACTAGCCAGCGTAGCCAGCGCCCTCCTTGGCCTTGCAATCAGCGGGATGTGAGGTAAACCTCGCGCCAAAAGGTGGACACGAAGAAGGGATTTGAGGCAACTCGTCCTAGAATCGTAGACATCCTCAAGAACGTCAGACATGAAGGAGGGGACATGAGCCAGCCTATGATCAAGCTCGAAAACCTCTCCAAAACGTATGTCCTGCGCGGCGGAAATGAAGTGCGCGCACTCAGCGACGCAAACCTGACCGTAAATGCGGGGGAAATTCATGGCATCGTTGGCCAGTCCGGAGCGGGCAAATCAACTCTGATCCGTTGCCTCACCGGTCTTGAACAGCCCACCGATGGCTCCGTATACCTGGACGGCACAGACCTATCCGGCCTCGGCCACTCGGCCCTTCGCAAAGCACGCCGCAAGATCGGCATGGTCTTTCAATCCGCTAACCTAATGGACTCGCGCACCGCCCTTGAAAACATTGCATACCCGCTCAAAATTGCGGGGGTGTCCAAAAAAGAGCGCCTTGAGCGAGCAACAGAACTACTCAAAGTTGTCGGCCTTGAGAATCGCGCCGGCTCCTACCCCTCCCAACTTTCGGGTGGACAGCAACAGCGCGTAGGCATTGCGCGCGCCCTCGCCACCAAACCAGCCGTGCTGCTGTGTGACGAGCCCACCTCCGCCCTCGACTCTGAAACCACGCGCCAAATCCTGGCGTTGCTACAACAAATCAGGGACGAAGTTGGCGTAACCATCGTTATCATCACGCACGAAATGGGTGTTGTGCGTGAAATTTGCGATTCCGCAACCATGCTTGAACACGGGCAGATCCTCGAATCCGGTCCCGTCCACGAGATCGTTGCAAACCCCAAATCGAAACTTGCGCGTGAACTCGTCCCCATGCCGTCCATTGACGAAACCGATAAGGACGCCAACTCGACGATTCTTGACGTCATGTTCACGTCAACCCCCGGCGTCCCAACCGGAGCCACCGTCCTTGCCATGGCATCACGAATGGGTGGCGACGTAACGGCAGGAACATTTGAAACCCTGTCCAACGTCCAAGTAGGACGCCTTGCTTTAACCGTGCCCACCATGCACTTAAAGCAAATCATGGAAACTTTGGAACAGAACGATGTAGCAGCGGAGGTGCGATCATGAGCGTAGCAACAGCGCTAGTCGCTCTCGCTGCTGACAGTCAGTGGCTAGATAACCCCGCCATTAAAGAGGCATTCTGGCCGTCCGTATGGCAAACACTAGGCATGACCGCATGGGCAACCGTGATCACCGTAGTGATTGGAACCCCGCTCGGCCTCTTCCTGGTATCTACAGCCCGCGGTGGCCTCACCCCAAACCGGGTAGCAAACCAAATACTCGGATTCATCGTTAACGTTGGCAGGTCAATCCCATTCATCATCCTGCTAATTGCAGTTCTTCCATTTACTCGCTTCGTTGTAGGCACCACCCTCGGCTGGAAGGCTGCAGTGGTGCCGCTCAGCGTTGGCGCAATCCCATTCTTTGCCCGCATCGTAGAAACAAACGTGCGCGGCGTCAGCGCCGGCAAGATCGAAGCCGCCCACATGATGGGTGCCAGCAGGTGGGAAATCATGTTTGGCGTACAGGTACGCGAAGCTCTACCTGCCCTCATTGACTCCGTAACAGTTCTTGCAGTCACCCTCATCGGCTACTCCGCAATCGCGGGCGTGCTCGGTGGCGGCGGCCTCGGCCAACTCGCAATGAACTACGGTTACAACCGATTCCAAGGAGACGTCATGCTAGTTTCCGTGGTGGGAATCGTAATCATCGTTCAAATAGTCCAAGTTGTTGGAGACATGCTGAGCCGGCTGGTGGATCACCGCTGAGCTCTCCACCAGCCGGGATAACAATCCTGGACTTCCCGGGCAACACGTTTGCCATCACTCCAACAAATTTCAAACTTGAACACAGAAAGACTTGATTACAATGCGTAAGACCCGTGTATTTGCCGCAGCAGCAGCTGCGCTAGCCCTAACCCTCGCAGGATGCTCCTCTTCCGGCGGAGAAACCAGCACTGAAAGCCAGTCGGCTTCCGAACAGGGTGTCACCACCCTCACGGTTGGAGCTTCCCCCGCACCTCACGCGCGGATCCTGAAGTTCGTTAAGGATGAGCTCGCTGCTGACGCTGGCATTGATCTCAACATCGTTGAATACACCGACTATGTCATCCCTAACCAGGCCCTAAAGTCCGGCGATATCGACGCTAACTTCTACCAGACTGTGCCTTACCTCGAGGGTCAGAAGAAGGAACTAGGCGTTGACTTCTCGCACGGCGAAGGCATCCACTTGGAGCCCCTCGCGATCTACTCAGACAAGATTGAGAAGCTAGACGACCTCAAGGATGGCGCCAAGATCGGCATCATCAACGACACTGCGAATCAGGGCCGCGCCCTCGACCTGCTTGCAGTCGCCGGCATCGTGAAGGTTCCCGAAGGTGAAGACGCAACGATCTTCAATGTCGAGAAGCTAAAGAACGTTGAGTTCGTTGAGGTTGAAGGCCCGCAGCTAGTGCGTTCCCTCCCGGACGTTGACATCGCGGTCATCAATGGTAACTACGCCGAAGAGGGTGGCCTGTCCTCTGCAAAGGACGCTCTCCTCGTAGAGAATCCTCAAGGCTCGCCGAACGTCAACATCCTTGTATGGCGCGCCGAAGATGACAACAACGAGGCCATCCAGACCCTTGACAAGCTCCTGCACTCGCCAGAAGTTGCACAGTTCATCAAGGACACCTGGCCCGATGGCTCGGTTATCCCCGCGTTCTAACAACGTGAGAGAAGCTGACTGAATAGGTAAAAGTTGAGCCCGGATCGTTTGATCCGGGCTCAACTTCTATCTCAACAAGAAAAGATTAGTCCAAAACTCCGTACAGGCGATCGCCCGCATCACCCAAACCGGGAACAATGTAAGCGTTCTCGTTCAAACACTCATCCACAGATGCGGTTACGATCTGTACATTAGCGCGGTCGCCAACAGCCTCCTCAACCGTCTTCAATCCTTCTGGAGCGGCCAGCAGACACAGGCACGTCACATCGCGTGCACCGTGGTCAAGCAAGTAGTTGATTGCCGCAACCATGGTGTGGCCGGTAGCCAACATCGGATCCAAAATGAAGCACTGACGCCCCGACAGGTCATCAGGCAAACGATTCGCGTAAGTCTCAACCTCAAGCGTCTCGTGGTCACGCCTCATGCCGAGGAAGCCAACCTCAGCGGTTGGAAGCATCCGCGTCATGCCCTCCAGCATGCCCAAACCGGCACGCAAAATCGGCACAACCAGCGGACGCGGACCAGTGATCTGCTTACCAACAGTCTTAGTAACCGGAGTCGTAATTTCGACGTCCTCAACCAGGACGTCGCGAGTGCCTTCATAGGCAAGAAGCGTAACGAGTTCGTCAGCAAGAAGACGGAACGTCGCAGACGGCGTCCTCTCGTCACGCAAAACAGTCAATTTGTGAGCAATGAGGGGGTGTTCAGCAACATGTAAACGCATGCTTATACCGTACCTTGACCAGGTACGAGGAAGTTAATCTTTGCGGCATTCTTTGCAAATAGTTCGCTAAAATCAAGCATTATGGCTGATCATTCATTTCCGAGTCGGGTAGAGATACACGGCACCCAAAACCTCAAAGCACACCTTGAGCAAGCCGAAAAACAAGCCAGGGCCAGGGCTCGGCTGGCTGAGCAAGAGGCACGCACCAAAGCTCTGAGTGCGCGTGGGGAGCGCAGGAATCCGCCTACGCCCTTGGAAATGAAATCCATCTACGAAAACGCCATGAGCCGCGCCCTCTACCTGGCTGACCGGGCGCGAGCCGCGGGAGACGTGCCCGTTGGGGCTGTTGTGATCGACGAATGGGGCACGATCCTGGGGGAGGGGTGGAACACTCGAGAAGCGGAATCCGATCCTGCCGGCCACGCCGAAATCAGTGCGCTACGCGATGCCGCGAAACTCCGCGGCACGTGGAGGCTAGATGACCTCACCCTTGTGGTCACTCTTGAGCCGTGCACAATGTGTGCCGGCGCAATAGTGAACGCGCGCGTAAAACGCCTAGTGATGGGCGCGTGGGATCCAAAAGCAGGGGCTGCAGGATCAATTCGAGATGTGGTTCGCGATTCGCGTCTCAACCACCAGGTGGAGGTAATTCCCGAGATTTTGCGCACGGAATGCGAAATTCAACTCCGCGGGTTTTTCTCAACGCGTCGCACCATGTAGTATGAGGGCCGGATGAAAGTCCAAAGGTAGCGTGTCCGAGCGGCCGAAGGTGCAGCACTCGAAATGCTGTGTGGTTAATAGCCACCGTGGGTTCAAATCCCACCGCTACCGCCCCTGTAAATCCCGGAATCACGCGGAAAAGTGGTTCCGGGGTTCTTTGTTTGTAGCGTGCGTGCAACATATGTGCAACATCTTTTTTAGTTTTAGATTCACCACCAACAGGCCGCCACTGTCATAGCGTCACCCGCGAGCGCAATAAGCCTCCGTTGTTTAGCTATTACAGACGGCAATGGGGGCTTTGTTGTAGAAACATTCGTCACGCTCAAACAGCCATGCCGCTTCTAAGGTGCCTAACAGCGCTTTTAACGGCCTAACAGTTTGCGCCCGCTATCTTCCTACGCGCGAGCGTTGTACGCCGCTTACAGCGCAAATCGAACACGTATGCATGCCGGGAGGTATCCCTTCCCCTGGGCCAGTTTGCACCGCAAGCGTGATAGGTCATGGAAAACGGTACGGGTTACAAGGTCGATTTGCCAAAGTGATTGTAAGCTTGACGGGTTGATTCAGTTGACATATGGGCGTTGAAGTTACTAGCCCGCTATGTTGAGGGGCGGTAAGTCTGTTTTGCTTATGCTCTCATCTCAAAACGCCGCCGGGTGAAAGCCTAAGACAAGGGCAATACCTAGCAGATCGTGGGCTCTGAAACCGCCGCGCTACCTAACCACGTACTGATGAACCGCCTGCGGATCGCCCGCAATCTCTATCGTGATAGTCTTGGTGTTATGTATCGCTTGCTTCTTTGCTTTGCGATACTGGCCGGCTAGGGTTGTGTTCTTTCTCCCCTTCCGGTCGGGAGGCGCGTTGCCGCGCGCCTCCCACCCTTATAAGGGACTTTTACAGGTCAACCGGGTAGCCGTCCGTGATGCTGTAATAACTTTCTTGCTGGTTCTCACGCCCTAGCATTTCGGCCTGCTCTGCCGTATCTACAAGACGCGAAACATCAAGCACAAACCCGCCGCGGTCTCCCTTAATTCGTATTTTGAACGTGCTGTGAGGAATCCTTGTGCGTCTACATAGTTAAGCGTTACTCATACTTTTAGCGTCTACCTGTGTTCCGATTAGTCGCCTAACACGTCCTAAGAACTCTTGCTTACTCATCGCCATAACCGAACACTGGCTTGGGGCGTTAGCGATTAGATTGACGCTTGAAACTTTCATCAATGAGTTGCACTGTCTTTTACTGCGCGCGCTGTCGGTGCGCACGCGTCAAACTCTCCGCCCGCTCTTATCAAGTGCAAGCTGTTAATCGTGAGTGCTACGTGCGGGGGCTTTCGCTACTGCTTGGTTACATAGTTCTTATAGTTATATGGGTAGGACACTTGTCCGCCCTTTAGGTAGGACACTTGTCCGCCCTTTCTTGATTTACACACCTTGTTAAAGGTAGGACACTTGTCCGCCCTTTCTAGGAATACGAGAAAGCGCCACCGAACAACGGGTTAAGGTTGCTCAGTGGCGCTACTCAATCAATAGCGCACCGCTAAGGGAGCGCCAAACGTTTACACGCTCGTAGTAATACCCCGCCTTTCTGCAACGCCAGCGGCTTGCCGTTTCATTTCTTCAAAGGGCGGGATGCGGTACACGCAAGCGTGCCCGTTAAAGGCGTACACGGGTTTTCCGTTCTTACCGGGGTTGATAGGGACGCGCCAATCAATGCCTTGCTTTGCAAGCCTTCGTTTAACGCGCCCTATAGATTCGGGTTTAACCCCTCCATATTTAGCCGCCATAACCTCTTGCGTAATAAAGCATT
The DNA here is from genome assembly GCF_000758775.1 of Actinomyces sp. S4-C9. Taxonomy (NCBI): domain Bacteria; kingdom Bacillati; phylum Actinomycetota; class Actinomycetes; order Actinomycetales; family Actinomycetaceae; genus Actinomyces; species Actinomyces sp. S4-C9. Next base: position 102,058 of record NZ_JRMU01000010.1, read on the forward strand.
CACGCGCCCTATACGTCCTACCTTCAACCTCACGATCAGTCTTCTTATCTGTTTCGTGTGGTGCGCACCCTGCTATGACTAACAGCAAGCTGAGTTCGCTACGGGATAGCACCCCCGCGAAAGCCTGGTGAACTTCGTCTTGGAGCGTGTAGCTCACTCACAAACCACCACCCGCCACGCGCTTACGTGCTGAAGCGATTGTGCATCGCACTTCGGTAAGGGTTAGCCCCTTAGATATAGCTACACGCTCAAGCTCTGATAGTTCGCCCTCCGTTACATCGCGCTCAGACAGGGTACACGCGACTTTAAAAAGCAAGTTGTTGCGCTGACCAGGTTTAGCGTTGTCCTGATACCACGCGATCAAAGCGTGGTTAGCCCTCGCGCACCGTCTTGGTGACATTGCCCCCATGTATATGTGACCACTTACCACCGCCCGCCGCGCGCCGTGCTGTCCACCGCTCGCGCTCGCGGGTCGGTAGTCTTTATCAAGCGCCGCTTGCTTTAGTATTAACGCCGCTCTTTCAGGCAGCTCGGCTATCGGATGCGGTACTAGCTTGTAAGGCAATCTCGTTTGTGGGTGCAATGACGGGGGAAACATTACGCCCCACCCGCCACCCTTTGACCGTGTGAGCACGTCAAACCCGTTACCCAACGCGGACGCGTGCTGAGGAATGCTCCAAGCGTCAATGCCCTTGCACTTGAACCACAAGTGCACGCCGCCATCACCGCGCCCGCTATGCACTTCAAACGTTTCGGGTAGATCGCCTACCACGTCTTTTAAGTGCCAAAACATATCCATCAAGCCGGGACAGGTTACCCCGTGGGGGTTGAAGTTGCGAACGTCAAGATCAAATATCACTACGTCGCTAGGAATCAACACGCCAACGTTGTGATTAGGGTTCGCCCTCCACCACGCGCGCACCTGTTCAAGGTCGCTAGTAGCGTTTGTGTTTCCTTTAATCGCGGGGCGTTTCGTCCTCGGCTTGCAAGGATAAACTTCTAAGCCAGCACGCGCCGCCGCGAGCGCCCCTGCCAATAGCGGCACCCCTGAATCTATGCGTGTTAGCTCGTCATGGTTTATCACGCTCATATGCGGGCCGCCTTCCTAGTAGACCCAACACATCCCGCATAGTTTATTGATCGCTTTTGTGATGGCGTTGTCGCTAACCCGCGGTTTGCAATGTCATTAAGTACGTCACGCTTAATCATTCGCCGCCGCCCTAATCTCACGGTAGGAATCACACCGCGCGCCACTAGGTCACGCAAGTGACATAGGCTCATGCCCAACGCGTGCGCCGCCTCTTCGGTTGTGAACAAAATCTTTTCACTCATCTAGTTCACCCCCTCGCACACGAAAGAAACGGCCTCGCGTTTAAGATCACGTTTCACACGTTCAATATCGTGAACTGATTTTGCAGTCCTTCGCCTGCGCCACCCTTTACCGCCCGCGTCGCTCGCGGACATGTAGGCGTTGATACGATACCGCCCGTTATCTAACGGTTTGGTAGTGATTGTTATTCGCGTGGTCGTCTCGTAAACAGTCTTGACGCTCGCGCCGGGTGTCCCGTCTAATGCTGGGCTGTTGCTTGCCGCCCTATTGTCAACGGGTATAGATTCAGCCCCCACCCTACAGACGTGCCCCATATCACTGCTGGTATTAGCCGGTGACTCTGTATAATCGTTTATGTTATATCTCTTCCCTTTAAGACCTTCCACAATCATTAAAGGGAGAATTATTTGAATGTTGCTACTCACTGGCAACACCTCTTTCGAGGTCGAGCCCGGTGGTAGCAACATTTTTTATTAGCTGCCCATCGAGCTTGATTCGTTTTCCGATTCTCACACTCGGAACCAAACCCTTCGCTATCCACACGTACAGCGTCTTTCTAGACACCCCTAAAAGGTCCGCCGCTTCCTCAACGGTTAGTGAACCGCCAACGAATTGATTCACCCATCCACCTACTTTCATTAACATAACGTCTTGAGATTTATCTCAGACACTTGAAAGATAGAACAGACGTTCGAACCTGTCCAGCAAGTCCGGCAAGTCCGGCTCGTCGTTTTGGTGCAACCTGTGGATAACTTAAACACGCTCAGGTGTACATGACCTTTACGGGGGCGTACACGAGCGTACTGGACACATGAGCCACCGCTAACCGTGTGACCGGTTTCACACGCCGCGTCGCGTTCGTATTTACTCTTCGGTTCCGGTCGGTAGTTCAATGACGTTGGACGGGCCGAAGATAGCGTCGCTAACCCCTTCGGCTAGGCGTTGTTGTGCCTGCTGGGTGGCGTGCATATAAGTCAAACTCATGTTCGGGGTTGAGTGTCCTAACAGGTGTTGAATGTCTCGCACACTCACACCGGGCACACTCGCGGCTAACGTCGCCCCCGTGTGCCTTAGGTCGTAGGGCGACGCGGTTTCTAGCCCTAGCCTTTTCATAGCCCGCCTAAGGTTAATCTGCATGGTTGATTCGCCTATATGTTTACGGGGGTTTTGCGAGGACGGGAACACTAAATCATCCTTACCTTTAAGTAGGGTTTTACTTAACGCGTCTTCAATCACCGCGAGCGCTTCATCAGTAAGCGATAACGTGCGCACCCCGTCCTCAGTCTTAGGAGCGCCAACTGCTTTGCGTTTACCGTCACCGGAACATGAACGCCTAATAGTAACCGTCCTACCTTCAAGGTCTATATCCCCGCGTCTTAGCTCTCGTGCTTCCCCCGGTCGTAGTGCAAGCAAGACCTGTAAAAGAAATATCCCTTGCTGGGATGGGGGCAGGTCGTTAGCAATCATAAGTATTACGTCTGGTGATAGCGCTCGCGGTTCGTGCCTACGCGACTTAAAGCCCTGTGCTTTGCGGGCTTTTGGCATTCCCTTAGGTGGCAGTGGGGAAACGTCTAAGTACTCATCGCTAATAGCTTCGTTGATAATGGCTCTGAACGTGTCGTAGACGGACTTCAAGGGCAAGCTTTTACCCTTGCGTTTAGCCACTAGCTCGCTGTCTCTCCACTGTTGCACGTCGCGTCGTGTGATGTCTTTAAGTGCCACGTTAACCCACCGCTTAGAAATGTGGTTCCGGTAGTGGCTTTCATAGGCGTGCCAAGTAGTGCTTGCAAGCGTGCCCGATTTGCGCGGCGCGTAAACCTCTTCCCAATACTCGCCTAACGTGTACCCGTCAATGAGTGCTTGTCGTTCCGCTTCGAGTCGTTCCGCTTCAAGCTGCTCGGGTGTCTTCCACTCACCGCGCTCAATCTCACCAGAGATTTCAGCTATCCACATATTAGCTTCGCGGCGTGTAGCGAAAGTGTAGGGGGCGTTAATGCGTCGACGTTTGTTACTCGTAGACTCCGGATGCTCTACGCTCGCTTGATACCGTCCCGATTTTAGCTTTCTAACTGAGCCTACCGATGACCTGGGCATGATTATTCCTTGAGTTAATAAGGGAAAGTGAATGAAGGAGTGTGCAACAAGCGTGCAACATATGTACAACATCTCGACATGTTTTAACCCTACTAGACCATAATTGATAGATCAAGTAGATTAGCACTTTTGCTTGTTATATCAGGGAAAAGGTCGCTTTTGCCCGGAATCTCAAGGCGCTCAAAATCGCGTAGCGTGTCTTTCAAATCCCACCGCTACCGCTGAGTGAAATCTCGCGACATATGTTCTGCATATGCCGCGAGATTTTTGTTATGGCGCCCCGCCCGCCCCTCCGATCTGGTGTGGCTGTGAAATAGAAGAGGTGGGACAAGCGCAACGCAGAAGAGAAGTGGCCCCCTTGATCGCCTATTCACTGATGCTTGCACCGGCCTGGATTGTCATCACCATCGTTCGGTTATTTATCTACATATTCAATAACAGCGGTGACATTCTAGGCCCGTACAACGACTGAGCGCTTTTTACGGGTGTCTTTGAGCACAAAACGGGGCTTTATTGCATTGGAGGATTCGAGCAATGGACGCCATCTCGGTAAACTAGCGACGATGTTCAAGCTCGCTTGGCTGAAACGGTTTGGCGAGTCTGTTCACTTTGGAAGGATAACTAATGACCGACTTTACGACGGCATCCGCTGGAGCGGTTCGCGCCGTCTCTGGACGGCCCCCGGCAGTTTCAACTCCGATGGAGTTCTGGCAAGGACTATCCGCATCAGTGGTAGACCAGATTGCTGACAACTGGTACGCAACCAAAGAGCTCTACCGCAAGGGAAGGCGTCAGCACTACTTCTCCGCTGAGTTCCTCATGGGCCGAGCCCTCCTCAACAACCTCCTCAACCTTGGCCTGGTAGATCAGGCCGAAGAGGCTGCAAAAGCATTTGGTCAAGATCTGTCACAGATCCTCGAAGAGGAACCCGACGCTGCCCTCGGAAATGGTGGCCTTGGACGTCTAGCAGCATGCTTCCTGGATTCTTGCGCAACCCAGGACCTCCCCGCAGTAGGTTACGGCATCCTGTATCGCTACGGGCTTTTCAAGCAAGAGTTCCGTAATGGTTTCCAGACCGAGCATCCCGACTCCTGGATGGAAGAGGGATACCCACTGGTCATTCGCCATGAGGAAGAGATGCGTATCGTTGACTACGCCGACCTCAAGGTAAGGGCTGTTCCATACGATATGCCGATCACCGGCTATGGCACGAAGAATGTTGGCACGCTCCGCCTGTGGAAGGCCGAGCCGATGGAAGAGTTCGACTACGACGCGTTCAACTCGCAGCGCTTCACCGACGCTATCGTGGACCGCGAGCGCACACACGACATTTCTCGCGTGCTCTACCCGAACGACACCACGTATGAAGGCAAGGTGCTGCGCGTACGCCAGCAGTACTTCTTTGTCTCTGCTTCGTTGCAGGAAATCGTTGAGAACCACCTGGAAGTGCATGGCACGTTTGAGAACTTTGCACAGTACAACTCGGTGCAGCTGAACGATACGCACCCGGTGCTCGCCATTCCAGAGCTCATGCGTCTGCTGATGGACGAGCATGGCCTCGGCTGGGTTGAAGCTTGGAAGATTGTTTCTAAGACATTCGCCTACACCAACCACACGGTCCTTGCTGAAGCGTTGGAGACTTGGGAGATCTCGATTTTTGATCGCCTATTCCCGCGCATCATGGAGATCGTTTGGGAGATCGATCGTCGCTTCCGTATGGAGATGAAGGAGCTCGGCCTCGATGACGGTCGAATCAACTACATGGCTCCCGTATCCAACGGTGTTGTCCACATGGCGTGGATTGCGTGCTACGCGTCCTACTCCATTAACGGTGTTGCGGCCCTCCACACAGAGATCATCAAGCGTGAAACGCTTGGCGAATGGCACGACATTTGGCCGGAGAAGTTCAACAACAAGACCAATGGTGTAACGCCGCGTCGCTGGCTTAACCAGTGCAACCCGCGCCTCGCCGCCCTCCTCAACGAAGTGACTGGCGGAGATGAGTGGGTGCGTGACCTCGATGTGTTGAAGAAGTATGTAGACGCCGGTAACGACGAAATCTATGATCGTCTGAACGAAATCAAGCACGCAAATAAGGTTGATTTCGCGAAGTGGATCAAGAACCGTCAGGGTATTGACATTGATCCGGACGCTATTTTTGACGTTCAGATCAAGCGCCTCCACGAGTACAAGCGTCAGTTGCTCAACATCATGTACGTGCTTGACCTGTACTTCCGTCTAAAGGATGACCCGAAGGCAGATATTCCGCCGCGCGTATTTATTTTTGGTGCTAAGGCAGCTCCCGGCTATGTGCGTGCCAAGGCGATTATCAAGTTGATCAACGAAGTTGGCCGCCTAGTCAACAACGATCCTGATGTTTCTAAGGTTCTGAAGGTCGTATTCGTGGAGAACTACAATGTTTCGCCAGCTGAGAAGATCATTCCGGCGGCGGACGTTTCAGAGCAGATTTCTACCGCAGGTAAGGAGGCGTCTGGCACCTCGAACATGAAGTTCATGATGAATGGCGCCCTGACCCTCGGCACGCTCGACGGTGCAAATGTGGAGATCGTGGATTCGGTTGGCTACGACAACGCTTACATTTTTGGTGCGCGTGAAGAGGAGCTCCCCGAGCTTCGACGCACTTACGACCCGCGCCACCAGTACGAGAGCGTTCCGGGCTTGCGCCGCGTGCTTGACGCGTTCACCGACGGCACTTTGGACGACGGTGGTACGGGAATGTTCCACGATCTGCGCTGGTCCCTTCTCAACACGAACGGCTATGAGCCGGCCGACATGTACTACCTGCTCGGCGACTTTGAGGACTACCGCAAGGTGCGCGACCAGATGGCTAACGACTACGCGGACCGCAAGAAGTGGGCGGCAATGACTTGGAAGAACATCACCGAGTCCGGTCGCTTCTCTTCTGACCGCACCATCCGTGACTACGCGAACGAAGTGTGGAAGATCGAACCAACCAAGATCTAACACGCGAAAATAGTTTAGGCTCTCAACCCAACGGTTGAGAGCCTAAACTATTTAGATTTCAACGAAGAAGCATTCGGGCTAACGTGTTAAGCCTGCGGTGCCACCACGCGGATTACAGATGAATCATCTTTCGCGGCCATACCCTGAGCAACCCCGATGAGGTATTCCTGTTGTGCGGCTGCCGCTACCGGAACGGCCAAACCTACTGATTTAGCGGCGTCCGTGACGATTCCCATGTCCTTCACGAAAATATCGAGGCGTGATTTAACTTCGACGTCCTCTTCTTCATACGCCCGCAGCATCCGCTCGCCGCGGTCCCCGAGCATAAACGATGCTGCCGCGCCTGACATGAGAGCATGGAGTGCCTGGGGGACGTCAAGCTCAAGCTTTCGCGCTAGTGCGAGTGCCTCGCCAGCCGCTGCAATATGAACGCCGCAGAGTAGCTGGTTTACAGTCTTCATGGCCTGTCCCTTGCCGGCCGTGTCGCCAACTTTAACGAGAGTTCCGGCCATTTCCTCAAGTACAGGTAGTGCCCTCTCGTATACCTCGGGCACCGCACCGACAACTACCAGAAGGTCTCCCTCACCTGCGCGCACGGGGCCGCCTGACACGGGGGCATCGACCAAACCGATACCCTTTTGTGAAAGAGGTTCCTGGGCATTGGAGGCGACGTCGACACCGACAGTTGAAGTCAAGATGATGGCAGCGCCCTCGTTGAGCACCGCTACCACGCCGTCCTCGCCGTAAAGAGCGTTGTCAAGCTGCGCCTGGTTACGTACAGCCAGTACAACAAAATCTGCGCCATTGGCCGCCTCGCGCGCCGACGAAAACGTAGCGATACCGGCATCTGCGGCAAGTGCGGTTCGCTCTGCAACGGGGTCGAAACCGGTAACCGTAAACTTTTTGTTCAGGTTAGTGGCGATGGGCAGGCCCATAGCTCCAAGTCCCAAAACAGCGATTTTCTTAGACATTTTTGATCTCCTTTGATCCTTAGAAGATTAGTTTGAAAGTTTTTCTACGACGGCGGCCAGTGAAGTTTCATTTCCCACATTGCCTGCGAAAACAATGTAAGGAATGCCGCGAGCAGGCTCGTTCTGTCCGCTCCAAAGTGAAACAATTCCCGGAAGCATGGGGCCAATAACGGTTGCGCGCCTAATGCCCAATCCCTTCGAAGCCACGTCAGATGAAGTGATTCCACCTTTAGCAATCACGAATCGAGGAGTGGTGCGTCCAACGATTCCTCGCACGACGTTGACAACTGCTGCTGACACCCGCCGGGAGATTTCAAGTGATGAAGCACCATCGTTACCTCGCACCAGTTTGCGTGACGTGCGAACAACTACGTGGCCATTATCAAGACCCGAAATCGCACTGCTTACAACGTCGGCGATATGCGAGTCTCTAGCGTTGTCATCAAGAATTTTTTGAACATCGATCTCATACTCTTCCAGTTCAACGTTGTCGCGCAAATAGTTCAACTGACGAGTGGTTAGATCTACGTGGCTTCCGATAACGATCAGCCCGCCTGGCACAGTGCTTCGTCCCTGTCGGGAAGATTCCACCTCTTTTGTTGTAAGCGGGGATTTAGGATCTTGTCCGATGCGGGCCCTAACAAACGGGGGGCCAACTCGGTATATGAAGCTTGAACCAGACGCCTCCGCACGATTCAACGCAAGTGAAAGAAGCCGCAGGTCATCTTCAGTGACAGAATCGCAAATGATCGGCTGCCTGTTTTTAGCGGCACGCAATTTTTCGACGACAGCGTCAAGATCGGTTCGAAGTGTCGTTAAGTCGATTGCAATGACGTCGCTGGCCTTTGTAGCACCGCCTGTTTTTTCTTCAATCCACGCGGCCAACGCCGAGGAACTGAAACCGAACGTTGCGTCTTTGGCGAACTCGGTTTCACCCACAGGCGTGAAACCATCAGCCTCAGACCCCGCATAGTGGATCCCGTCTACCGTGATCCTGCCAGCATCTGCAAACGCGGGAAGAACCACGATGCCATCAACGTCGCGCCCCGTCTGCTCTTTCATCGCGTCGGCTAGAGTGTTCGGCTCAAGCGGGAAATGACCGCGTAGCGTTGAATCAGATCTGGATACAAAACTGATTTCCAGACCATCGTGTTTTTTGATCGCCTTGTAAGCGGACTCGGCTACCTCGCGATTTATCTGCTTCGCATCTTCGGGGGAGAGGGAACGGGAGTTTGTCATCACGTAGATAGCTGGTTTTCCCGTGCTGAATCCCCATTCGAGGTCTTCGGGCTCCCAGGACGTTAGTACAGGCAAGTCGGATACGGACTGCGTACCGGTGGGGTCGTCGTCGAGCACCACAAGGATGGGCGGCGAGGTCCGAGCGTTTTCATCACGCACTCGTTGCGCGTCGACGTTCACGGCCGGCGGATGTGCCGCAGTTAGTTCAGCTAGCGTCTTCATGCAACAACTCCTTTGTTGAAACCCTAGAGACCTTAGACGTCAGAGGTCTAAGACAATTTAAGAATAGGTTTACCCGGTTGAGGTGTCAAGGTTTCAATGAATGGAGCTTCAACGGTGCAGGGCGAAGGGGTAAATCGCTATCCGACCGCAACAGGCGTGAAAGCAGCAGTCGGGTGCAAACAAGCGCTTTTGGGGCCTCTAACTGGTTAATCCGACAGGTGTGTCTCAATGTCAGAACTCGTCTGAGTCATGTGAGATCGCATCGCATCCTTCGCCCTTTGCGCATCGGATTGTTCAATGGCCTCCAAAATCTCAAAATGGTGATGCCTAGCCCGCTTGCGAATCTGGGGAACAGAGGTTGTGAGAAGCCTAGAATCATGGAGCGCGGTAGAAAGTGGGGTCATGATCGAAGCTAGGAAAGGGTTTTTAGAGGCGCTTAAGATGGCTTGATGGAACTCGAGGTCGGCGCGAGTAGCTGCCTCGATATCGCCCTGCTCGCTTGCGGCATCATATTCATCTAGTTTTTGTCTCAAATGTTCGATATCGGCATCAACGCGACGTTCTGCAGCTAAACCGCATGCGCCAACCTCTAGCATTCGACGAACTTCCGAAAGGTACATTCCCAGCTCTTTTGGAGACGACGTTTGCGATATCCACCAAATAATCGAACTGAGGTCCGTCCACTCGGCCGGGTCAACTACAAACGTTCCTCGGCCGTGCACCACGTTTACTACACCACGCTCAGTAAGTGTTCGCACAGCCTCCCGCATCGTTGGACGCGCAACTTGCAACCACTCCGCAAGCTCAATCTCAGGAGGGAGGGCTTCACCAACTTTGAACTTCTTTGAAACGATTGCGTCAAGAATCATCGTTGTCGCTCGTTGGACGCGGTCGCTAGGCATGAATTTTTACCTCAGTGAAGAATGGGTTATTGCCCAATTAAACAACGAAATGAACCGAGATATCTAGTCTTACGCCAGAACGCGCATCAGCCGATCGTAAAACAAGGGTGTGGGACTCCGGAAGAGCCCCACCCCCTTGCAAGCGAAACAAATAGAGATCAGTACATCGGTTCAAGCGGGACGATCGCCCACAAAATCAGGTATACAAGCAGGCCCGAACCCATGCCCAGAATCAGCAGTAGCGCAACAATTCGTACAAGGGTGGGATCCCAGTTGTAAGTCCTAGCAAGGCCACCGCACACGCCACCGATGTAGCGGTCCGTGCGCGAACGGTAAAGACGTGGTGCCATGATTTCCTCCAACCACTAGGTTTTTCGTACTTCCATTATGGAATTAGGCGGATTGTAAAACTATCGGGGATAACCCTGATTTTTAACCAATAACCCGCAAAATTAACCGGCTTCGTAACTCAGGGATAAACCAGGGTGTTACCGGATAACGCGAAAACATGGCTGTCGATAGTTTGGAAACAACGATTTAAACCTATCGAAAGAGGAAATAATGTCCGCTCACAAAATGCCGGTTGCAAGGCGCGCAAGTAGCCAACGCACACCGATCGTACAGTTACGTTCCGTTACAAAAATCTATGGTCGAGACGACACTCGCGTGGTAGCCCTCGACAACGTCGACCTCGACATTTTCGAGGGCGAGTTCACCTCAATCATGGGCCCATCCGGGTCCGGAAAATCGACGCTCCTGCACTCGTTGGCTGGCCTTGATTCAGTAACGCGAGGCACCGTCACAATCGCCGGGCGCGAGATCACCAGCATGAACGACCGCGTACTAACCCACTTCAGGCGCGACAACATCGGCTTCGTCTTCCAAGCCTTCAACCTCGTTCCCACAATCGATGCGGAAGCAAACCTCACCCTTCCCATGCGGCTTGCCGGCAAACGCGTTGACAAACAGTGGATGAACCAAATCGTGCGCAACTTACAGCTCGAAGACCGCCTCACGCACAAACCGCACGAGCTCTCCGGCGGCCAGCAACAACGCCTCGCTGTTGCCCGCGCACTCCTGTCTCGCCCAGCCGTCCTCGTCGCCGACGAGCCAACCGGAAACCTCGACTCCGCCGCCTCCGCCGAAGTTCTCAACATGCTTCGAAGCGCCGTAGACCACCTCGGACAAACCGTAATCATGGTCACCCACGACGTGCATGCCGCCTCAATCGCGGACCGCACACTGGTTGTACGAGACGGGCGCATCGTTGCTGACATTGCGCAGCCCACGCCCGAAAAGATTGGAGACGTGACCCGGTGAAAGGCTTACTATCCGCAAACATGAAGTCGCACGGTTCGCGTTACCGGGCGACAGTAATAGCCGTGGCGCTCGCGGTAGCGTTCATACTCACCGCGTTCGGACTAGCTGGTGCGCTCCAATATTCTGCCAAAGCTTCAGTCGCATCGAATGTATCAGGCGCTGACGGAATCATAAGCGACGAGAACCTTGATGACTCCGCGCAAAATCCGACGGACAAAATCTGGGAACACCTCAAAAACGATCCAAAAGTTCACGGCGAACCAATATATGTCGGCATTGAAGAAGTGACCGTTCCCGGCGGGGCCGATAGCGGTTTTCTCAGAATCGCGCAGGTGCGACCCGAACCGTTTGGAAACCCGAAACTAGCCGAAGGTAAGCTACCAGCCGCGTCAGATGAGGTGGCACTTCCCGAGTTCGTTAAAGCCAACCTGTCTGTGAAGGTGGGCAGCAAGGTCAAAATGACTGGGATAGACCGCGAGTTCAAGATTTCCGGCTTCACTGAAGTGGAGAACGGGATCAACTTCGCCCCAAGCATTTTGTACGCCGCCGGCCAAATCCCGAAGCTCTACGATGACCGCTATGTGTCTGAGGTTGTCTTCAACGTCGATGGCAAAAAGGGAGAGGACGCAGCTGAGTATGTCCGCGAGCAAGTCCACGAGCTCATCCCGAATCTAAATACCGACAAAATTGTTTTATCGGCAGAAAAATACGTTGAAAAACAGATGGAGTCTCTCTCAAAAGAGATGCCCGCCGTGCTTGCGGTAATCCTCGTTTTCCCTGGCATTGCAGCCGTTACCGCCGTCATCGTTATCTCAACTACCTTCCAGGTGATGCTGGCACAGCGTAAACGAGAACTTGCGCTTTTGCGAGCTATTGGCGCGGATGCGCGGCAGATTCGCGGCCTTATGATCAAAGAAAACCTGATCGTTGGTCTGCTGGCCTCGATTGCGGGCTTGTTGCTTGGTGCGGTTAGCTCAACGCTTCTAAACAAGTTCACAAAAATTGTTCCCGAGTGGGTTGACGCGTTCTTGGCTATCCCGCTCTGGGGTTATGCTTCAGCCCTCGTGATTGGCGTACTCATAACCCTTATTGCAGGTATTCGCCCGGCATTCCAAGCAGGAAACCTTTCGCCAATGGTTGCTCTAGAGCCGGTTGATAGTGCTGCCGTGCAGAAGAGCAAGCGGCTCACCCGCTTGATCTTCGGCATCGTAATCGCGGGTATGGGTCTCGCGTGCATCACCATTGCCACCGTGAGCCCCGGCTTCGGAAAAGAAGCGGCTCAGTTTGGCCTCGCATTCCTCGGTGGCGTGGTCAGCTTTATCGGTGCGCTCATGCTTCTAACCTGGCTGGTTCCATACATTACGCGAGGCATTGGGAAGCTCATTGGCAAGAACAGTGTCACCTTCCAAATGGCCGGTGAAAACACGTGGCGCAATCCCGCTCGTACCGGAGCTACCGGAACTGCCCTCGTTCTTGGAATCACACTGGTGACCATGATGATTGTTGGCGCAAAATCGGTGGAAACCTCCGTTTTGACGGAGATTGACGAGAAGCGTCCGATTGATCTGATTGTCAGTACTGAAGATAATCGCCCTTTGACGGACGCGGAAATCACGGCCATTAACAAGACTGAGAACGTTACCCAGGTTGCAGTTACCAAGGCTCTACGAGTTCCAGCCGGTGACGAGGCTGATCCTATGGACAACGGTTATATGCAGATCAACGAGGCCGCAGACCTCTCAAAGGTTGCCCACACTGATGTTGCCACGCCGCCTGAAGGAACCGTTGGAGTGGACGGGTGGCTGTACGACCCGGATGAGGGAACAAAACAGTTCAGCGTTGGCGACAAGTCGATGACGTTTGCAGTACAGGCTGCACGTACACCGAACTACACGCTATCTTCGAAAGATTTCGAGGCGGTGCGCGCAATGTACGGTGATGAGGCAGTGGACTCGTCGGTGGCATTTGTGAGGATAAAAGATGGGCTTTCCATCTCGCAGGTGCTGGAGACGAGGAACAACCTCATGGACAAAGTCCAGGCTCCGCAAATGGGAGGAAGCGCCCTAGAGCGTGCGGCAATGGTTTTGGCAATCAAATCAATGTTGATCGCAACCGTTGTCATGCTGGCCGTATCGGTATTGGTGGCTCTTGTGGGCGTTACCAATACGCTCGCCCTGTCTGTGGTTGAGCGCCGACGTGAGAATGCGATGGTGCGAGCACTTGGTATGACCAAGGGCGATCTGCGTCGCATGATCACTTGGGAGACCGTACTGATTGCAGGCGTAGCCACCCTCGTGGGCGTGGCCATGGGAATCGGATACGGAGCGCTTGGACTGCATGCACTTCCCATTGGCGAGGCTACGCGTCACCTGGTTATCCCGTGGGATCAGGTTGCAGTTGCTGCTTTGATCTCGTTCCTGGCGGCCCTGATGGCATCGATTGTGCCGGCTCGCCTGGCCGCGAAGGCATCCCCGGTAGAAGCCCTCGCTGATGTCGGCTAAAAGATCACTGCTTAGGTAGAGTTTCAGCCCCGCTCCAAATCACGGAGCGGGGCTGAAATGAGTATTACCAGGCAGTTAGCTTAGGCGTTAACTACCAGGAGGTCACCGAACTTGGCACGGGCGTTGTCGAAGCGCTTCGCAACGTCCTCCCAGTTAACGACGTTCCACCAGGCCTTCACGTAGTCGGCCTTCACGTTCTTGTAATCCAGGTAGAAGGCGTGCTCCCACATGTCGAGCATGAGGAGGGGTACAACGCCTACCGGGATGTTGCCCTGCTGATCGGTCAGCTGGTAGGTGACCAGGCGGCCCGAAATCGTGTCAAATGCGAGGATTCCCCAGCCCGAGCCCTGCAGGCCAAGTGCTGCGGCGGCGAACTGTGCCTGGAACTTCTCAAAGGAGCCGAAGTACTCGTCGATAGCGGCTGCAAGTTCACCCTCGGGGCGGCCCTGACCGTTTGGCGTCATATTCTTCCAAAAAACCGAGTGGTTTGCGTGGCCGCCGAGGTTAAAGGCCAGGTTCTTTTCCCACAGGTTGATTGCGGCAAAGTCGCCGTTTTCGCGTGCCTCTTCAAGCTTTTCGAGGGCGGTGTTTGCGCCACCTACGTAGTTTGCGTGGTGCTTGGAGTGGTGTAGCTCCATGATCTGCGCCGAGATGTGCGGCTCAAGAGCCGCGTAATCGTAATCAAGTTCTGGCAGGGTGTAGACAGCCATGTTCAACTCCTTGGTTAAGGTCGGTGTCAACTTCAATAACTGCATCGGATTTCCCGTTGCGACACTTCGACTCTACCGAAGGCTGTAGTGCCTCGCATGCCGGTGAGACCTATATCTCCGGCGCGGAATCCTACAAGCGAAGGTGGGTTGATTTGCAAATTTGCGTTCGTTTCGTTGATATATTGCGCCTTTATGGAAGAATGATTGAGGCTCATTACATGACATTAAGGTTGAGTAAATAAATATGCCCGTTCTATTACTTGAACCAGATTTGATCCGCCGTTTACGAAAAGATCTAGTTGCCGCCCGCTTTTTCGTGGACGATGTGAATGCCTTATTTTGCGAGGTTGCAGCTAACGCTCTGCTGCGAAATGAGCGGGTGCCGGCGTTGCTGACGGCTCGCGGCGGACAGGGCGATCTGAGCGTATTGACGCGGTTATTTGTGCTTTGGGATGAGGTTTCCGCCCCCGAGGCGGCTCGGGCTCTACCGACGGTGGGCGTGGACGGTCTGGTGCGTTTGGGCCTTGTGGAAGAACGCGAGGGGAAGGTGCGCGGCCTTGTTCAGTTGCAGCCGCATGAGGCGGTGACGAGTCAGGCCGAGTTCAACTGGTGGATAGCTTCGGACCTGGGCGAGGGGCTGACCGGTATGGCCCCGCGTCGCGATCATGTGTTGGGAATCGGCGGCGCCACGCGTACACTATTGCAGCTGACGCCGCGTGATCGGGTGGACAGCGTGCTGGATTTGGGAACGGGTTGCGGCGTGTTGGCAATGTACGCGACAACGCATGCAAACCGCGTGGTGGCAACGGATTTGTCGGGCCGGGCGCTTGATTTTGCGCGCTTCAATTTCGCGTTGAACGAGCTGGACATTGAGACTCGTGAAGGTTCCCTGTATGACCCGGTGGAGGGCGAGCAGTTCGATCTGATCATGTCTAACCCTCCGTTTGTAATCACCCCGGATTCACTTCGCGGCGCCGGCCTCGTGGAATATCGCGATGGTGGTCGCACGGGTGATGATTTGATGAAAGAGGTGGTCATGGGCGCGGCGGATCACTTGAAGTCGGACGGACGCGCACTGCTGCTAGGAAACTGGGAGATCTCGGAGCAGTGGGATTACCATCCGCGCGCGTGGCTTGAAGCGGCGGGGTTGAATGGTTGGGTGGTACAGCGCGAACAGTTGGATCCGGCTCAGTATGTGGAAATGTGGATGCGTGATAATGGTGCGCGTCTGGCGATGAGCCCCGCTGAGTACGAGGAGGCCTTCGCCCTGTGGATTGCAGATTTTGAGCGTCGCGGTGTGCAGGCCGTGGGGCTGGGCATGGTAGCGCTGGAACGCGGCTCACAAACCCCCTCAATTGTCTGTGAACAGGTGGTGACTTCGCAGAGCGCCTCGGGTGACTACATTGGTAGCGCAATGAGGGAAATCTTCCGGTTCGAGATAACGCCGGAAACTTCTGAAGATGCTGTGTTTGTGCGCGAAAGTGATGTGCGCGAGGAACGCCATTACGAGCCGGGAGCCACGGACCCGCAAGTGATTGTCGCGACGCAGGGAGGCGGGTTTGGCAGGCGAATCCAGTTGAACTCGTGGATGGCGGCCGCGTTGGGGGCGTGTGATGGGGAGCTGGCGATTGGCCAGATCATTTCGGCCCTGCACGTGCTGACGGATGAGGATAGAGATGTAATCTCTAAGCATGTGTATAGCCAGCTTGGGTTGCTTGTGCGGGCTGGTATGTTGAAACGGGTGACAGCCTAAGACGCGGTTTGCGTGTTTCTCTGGTTGGCGTCTGTGATAGGACTTGTGCAAAAGTTGTTTAACAACCGACGTTTCGGGTTCGACTTTAGGGAATGATCCGTATCCGCTAGTAGCGGAAGGAAGAGGAAAAAGTGGCGGGTAACAAACTCGTTATTGTGGAGTCTCCAGCCAAGGCGAAGACGATTGGTAACTATCTTGGCCCGGACTTTACTGTCTTAGCCTCGGTTGGGCACATTCGTGATTTGCCCCAACCTTCGGAGCTTCCTGCGGATAAGAAGAAGGGACCGCTCGGTAAGTTCGCCGTGGACGTCGAACACGATTTTGCGCCCTATTACATGGTGAACCCGGATAAGAAGAAAACGGTTACGCAGTTGCGCCGCGCGCTTAAAGAGGCCGACGAACTCTACCTCGCAACGGATGAGGACCGCGAGGGTGAGGCCATCGCGTGGCATCTTTTGGAAGTTTTGAAGCCGAAGGTGCCGGTTAAGCGTATGGTGTTCAACGAGATCACGAAAGACGCGGTGACTGCGGCGCTTGAAAATACGCGTGATATTGATACGCGTTTGGTGGATGCACAGGAGACGCGCCGAATTCTTGACCGTCTGGTTGGCTACGAGGTTTCCCCGGTGCTTTGGCGCAAGGTGAATCGCGGGCTATCGGCGGGCCGCGTGCAGTCGGTGGCTACGCGCCTGATGGTTGATCGTGAGCGCGAGCGCATGGCTCACGTTGCCGCTAATTATTGGGATATCGAGGCCGAGTTTGAGGCTGAGAGCAAGTTCACCGCCCGGGTTAGCCAGGTGGATGGGCTACGCGTGGCGCAGGGCCGTGATTTTGGTGATGACGGCCAACTGAAGAAGCCGCTTGAGGTTTTGCATTTGAACGAGGGCGCCGCGAAGGCGCTCGCGGATGTGCTTTCCGGCCTGGGCGCGGGCGGCGCGAAGGTTTTGTCGGTGGAGCAAAAGCCGTATAAGAGGCGCCCGGCTGCTCCGTTTACAACTTCGACGTTGCAGCAAGAGGCCGGTCGTAAGCTCCGTTGGAATTCGCGCGACACGATGCGAACGGCCCAGTCGCTGTACGAAAACGGTTACATCACGTATATGCGTACGGACTCTACGGCGCTGTCGAAGGAGGCCATTTCGGCGGCGCGGGCGCAGGCTCGCGAGATGTTTGGGGCAGATTCGGTGCCGTCGTCCGCGCGGGTTTATGCGAAGAAGGCAAAGGGTGCGCAGGAGGCGCATGAGGCTATCCGTCCGGCGGGTAATCATTTCCGCACGCCGGCCGAGCTTGCAACGAAGCTGAGTTCGGCGCAGCTTGCCCTCTACGATTTGATCTGGAAGCGCACGTTGGCGTCGCAGATGACGGACGCTACGGGTACTACGGATACGCTCCGGATCGGGATGCGCACGCCTTCGATGAACGAGGTGGGTCCGCTTGCGTCCGGGGAGCATGATGTGATCGCTTCGGTTTCGGGCACGGTAATAACGCATCGCGGTTTCTTGGCGGCCTATGAGGAGGGTCGGGACGCGGAGCGCTACGCAGATAAGCAGTCCGGTGATCAGCGTTTGCCGAAGTTGGGCGAGGGTGCGCAGGTTGACGTTGTGAGTGCCACCGCTGAGGGGCACGAAACTACGCCGCCGCCGCGTTATACGGAAGCCTCGCTGGTCCGGGCGATGGAGGAGCGCGGGATCGGCCGCCCGTCTACGTATGCGGCAACGATTTCGGTGATTACGGATCGTGGATATGTGACGAAGCGCGGGCAGGCGTTGGTCCCGTCTTGGCTGGCGTTCTCGGTTACGAGGCTGCTTGAGAAGCATTTTGGCAATCTTGTGGATTATGATTTCACGGCTTCGATGGAGCAGGATCTGGACCATATTGCGGCTGGGGATCAAAATGCGGTTGCCTGGCTGAAGTCGTTCTACCTGGGTGAGGGGGATGACGCGCCGAAGGTTTCGGCGGACGGCAAGGGGCTCCGCCACCAGGTTGAGTCGCTTGGGGATATTGATGCGCGCGCGGTGAACTCACTTGATTTGGGTGGTGGCGTAACGGTTCGTGTGGGTCGTTACGGGCCGTATTTGGAGCGCGAGGACGAGGCTCGCGCGAATATTCCGAGCGATGTCGCCCCTGATGAACTGACGCCTAATAAGGTTGCGGAGCTATTCAAGGAAGCTGAAAATGACGGCCGCGTGCTGGGTATGAATCCGGAGAATGGCCGCGACATCGTGGCAATGAATGGCCGTTTTGGCCCCTACGTTTCCGAGGTTATTAGCGAGGAGGAGCAGGCCGGCTCGAAGAAGAAGATTAAGCCGGCTACGGCCTCCCTGTTTAAGTCGATGGATTTGGCAACGGTGTCGCTGGAGGAGGCTTTGCAGCTTCTGTCTTTGCCGCGCGAGATTGGCAAGGATGAAGAGGGTACGCCTATTACCGCGCAGAATGGCCGGTACGGGCCCTACATCAAGCGAGGCACTGATTCGCGTTCTTTGGAGAGCGAGGAGCAGATTTTCTCGCTCAGCCTCGAGGATGCGTTGGCGCTGCTTGCACAGCCGAAGACGCGGGGCCGCAGGGCAGCGAAGCCGCCTTTGCGCGAGTTTGGGTTAGACCCCGTTTCGCAAAAGAAGGTGACGGTTAAGGATGGTCGTTGGGGCCCGTACATTACGGACGGTACTACCAACATTTCCGTGCCCAGTAGTGAAAGTGTTGAGGGGCTTTCCGAAGCGCGCGCTTTTGAGCTGTTGGCGGAAAAGCGGGCGAAGGGGCCGGCAAAGCGGCCTGCGCGTAAAACGACTACGAAGAAGAAAGCCACAAGAAAGACAACTGCGAAGAAGCCTGCTGCAAAGAAAACCGCAGCGAAGAAGGCCGCTGAGTAGTAGTAAGCGCGGCCGGGTGGGCGGATCCAAAAATTTGTCTTACCCTCATGCGAGGATATTTATATGAGTTCAACTGATACCTACCCCGGCTTGTTCATTACGTTCGAGGGCGGCGATTCTTGCGGTAAATCCACGCAGATCGCGCTAACCAAGCAGTGGCTTGAGGGGCGCGGGGTTGCCCCGTTGCTTACGCGCGAGCCGGGTGGCACCGAGCTGGGGGAGAAGCTTCGCGAGCTCATCATTCATGGTCCGGATGACATGGATCCTCACACGGAGGCCCTGCTGTATTCTGCGCAGCGCGCCTATCACATGGAAACGAAGGTGCGCCCGGCGTTGCATCGCGGCGAGGTGGTGTTGCAAGACCGCTACTTGGATTCTTCTGTGGCATACCAGGGTGCTGCGCGTGCGTTGGGCGTGGATGAGATTTTGCAGTTGAATTTGTGGGCTGTTAGGGGATTATTGCCGGATGTGACGATCTTCTTGGATCTGGATCCGGAGGTTGCATTTGAGCGTCGTACGGGCGAGCCGGACCGGTTGGAGAGGGAGCCAAACTCGTTCCAGCATCGCGTTCGCAAGCAGTATTACGAGCTGTCTAAAACCTATGCGGACCGCTATCGTGTGATTGATGCTTCTGGCGATATTGAGAGCGTGCAACAGCAGATTCGCCGGGCTTTGGAGCCGCTAGTTGAAGAGCATTTGCGGGCAAACAAAGTTGGCAACGCGTGAGTGTTTGGGATGATCTTGTAGGCCAGGCCCGTGCCGTTGAGACGCTGCAGGCCGCGGCAAGGCGTGCCCGCGACATCGTAGAGAATCCTGAAAATACTGAGAACGCTAGGGCAATGACGCACTCGTGGCTAATCACGGGCCCTCCGGGATCGGGGCGTTCGAGTGTGGCCAGGGCCTTTGCGGCAGCATTGCAGTGCACGGGCGAAGAGGTAGGGTGTGGAATTTGCCCAGGTTGCACCTCGACGTTGGCCCGTTCAAATGGTGATGTGACCGATGTTGAGACCAGCTCGGTGATCATCCCGATCGAGCAAATCCGTGACCTCGTGTATCAATCGCAGTCCGCGCCTTCGCGGGGTCGCTGGCGCGTAATCCTTATTGAGGATGCGGATCGCATGATGGAGCGCGGGGCAAACACGTTGCTTAAGGCGATTGAAGAACCTCCCGAGCGTACGGTTTGGTTGCTTTGTACACCGAGCCCAGAAGACATGATCACCACGATTCGTTCGCGGTGCAGGCACTTGACGCTTCGGATCCCGCCGGCAGGTGACGTGGCTCAGCTTCTTACGGATAAGTACGGGGTAACTCCAGAGCGGGCGGCTGCCGCCGCGCGCCTGGCGCAGTCCCATATTGGTCGAGCTAAAGGCTTGGCTAGTGATGATACGAAGATCCGTGAATACCAAGAGCTCATGGATTTAGCGCTGGGTGCCACGTCGATCGGCGAGGCCGTGTTGAACGCGGAAACTCTGATGGCGCGCGCCACGGAGATTGAAACGAAGCGGCAAGAAGTGGCGTTTGAAACTGAGGAGGCTGAACTTCGCCGCGCATTGGGAATCGGTGAGGGAGAGTCGATTCCAGCCCATATGCGTTTTCACTTTAAGAACTTGAAGGAAGAGCAAAAACGTCAGGCAACGCGTATGCAGCGCGATGCGTTAGATAGGGTTTTGCTTGATTTGTTGGCGTTCTTTAGAGATTTGCTGGCGGGCCAGTTGGGCGCTGAAGTAGGGCAAATTAGCGTGGGCTTAGATGACGTGCTTCGCGATAGGGCACGAAAACTGGATGTGCATGCAACGTTGGAATCCATTGGCCATGTGGAACGTAGCCGGCAGTTGTTACAAACAAATACGAAACCGCTCCTGATTATGGAGGCCCTATTAGCTGCGCTAGTGCCAGGAAGGTAGAGGAAGCGTGAAGTATGTGAAGTTCCTGGCAACAGTGGGTGCGGTAACGCTGCTGTTGTCGGCTTGTTCTACTATGCCGCAGGCGCAGGTGCCGGAGGAAACAGTTCAGATAGAGGCTCCCGAGCCGGCACTTCAAACCTTTTACGATCAGCGCGCTGGCTGGCAAGACTGCGATGGTGACGCGTCCGTAATGGACTTTACGGATGGGCGCGCGGCGGAAAAAGAGTTTAAGTGTGCGAAAGTAACCGTGCCCCTCGAATATGAGAGTCCGAGCAATGGCACCATCGAGTTGCAACTGGTGAAGTACTCAAAGTCTGCAGGCGCTAAGCCGCTTGTGTTCAATCCAGGTGGGCCTGGAGGTAGCGCGGTTTCTGCGCTACCGAGCATGGTGGATTACACGTTTACCGAGAAGCTGATGACAGGCTACGACATCGTTGCCGTTGATCCGAGGGGCGTTGGCCTGTCTGCCCCCGTGCGTTGTTTGACTGCCGAGGAAACTGACCAGTTTAGAGCTGAGGATACTCCCGCAACAGTGGAGGAGATCCGCGAAGCGTCTCGCAAACTGGGGGAGGCATGTCTGGAGAAGTCGCCAGAGATGGCCAGACATTCTGATTCTGAATCCGCAATGCGTGACATGGACATAGTCCGCGCAGCGCTCGGGCAGGAAAAGCTTGACTACATGGGCTTTTCTTACGGCACGTTCCTCGGAGCGTTGTACGCGGACACGTTCGCACAACAGGTAGGGCGTTTTGTGCTCGATGGGGCGCTTGACCCGTCAATACCAGTGGACGAGGTCGCAGAAGGCCAGGCTTCTGGGTTTGAAAATATTCTCGCCTTCTGGCTAGATGCGGGCTCAAAGAAGGGGCAGATTCCGCTCAAGGGCACCACGGATCAGATGAAAGAGCAATTGGGCCAGTGGTTGGAGACTTTGAAGGATGAGCCGCTACCTACCGCCGACCCGAATCGCCCGCTCACCAAAGCGTTGGCAACGTCTGCCATCCTCGCCCTCATGTATGACGATTCAACTTGGAACGTAGCTTGGGCGGGCTTGTCGCAGGCAATGAGCCAAAAAGATGGGTCCATCTTGTTGCAGGTTGCTGACCTGTATGCGGATAGGCAGGATGACGGGTCTTATAAAACCAACTCGTTTGACGCGTTCACGGTGATTAACTCTTTGGATTACAAGGCCTTGGACGATGAGCAGATGCAGATGTATGCGGACCGGATCTTGCGTAATTCGCCGCTACTAGGTGAGGGGTTCATCTACTCTTCTGCGTCTATTGAAGGCTGGCCGGTTGAGTCGCGTGACACTCGTCGAGAGGTGAAGGCAAGCGGCGCGGATCCGATTCTGGTTATTGGTACCACGTTTGACCCGGCAACCCCGTACTACTGGGCCGAGAGCCTCGTTAAGCAGTTGGAGTCTGGCCACCTGCTTAAAGTGGAGGGGCTCAAGCACACGGCCTACTCGCGTAAAGCGGGCAACTGTGTGACGGATTCGGTTGATGACTTCATGCTTGCCGGCAAGCTGCCTGATGAGGGTAAAACTTGCCAGCTACCCAAGCAATGACAGCTAATTCCGCATTGCCGGGTTATCGGTCTGGCCGAAGGGCAAGGCGCTCGCGGATTGATTTGCACTATCTGTGGTAATACCAAGGCCGCTGAGCCGGTTGTAGATCACAGCGCGCGGTTTGGCGGTGGGGGTGTTCATTCGCTAGAGTAAGGCTCGTGCCTTGTGGCGTTGCCGCCTTAGCTCAGTCGGCAGAGCGATTCACTCGTAATGAATAGGTCGTGGGTTCGATTCCCACAGGCGGCTCTGAGCTGGCCCCCGCGAAAGCGGGGGCTTTCGCATATCCATGAGAATGATTACTGTAGCGGGCGCTTTCTCCGGCGCCCAGCAGGCGCCGGACAGGGTCATCACCGGACAAAGCATGTGTCTATCAGTGAAGTGTTGTTTTCAGCCTGAGCTTTTGTTGTGGGTATGCGAAACTGCGGGTTTAGCTTGTTTCAAGCCGTAAAGATAGTGCATCTTGTTTAGCCAAGGGCTGACGTGGTCGGCCGCGGTGGCGTTGCATCGTTTAGTATGGCTACAGGCGCACTTGGATTGTTTGGTCGAAGGTTACTGAATAATTGGGTGCAGGCGTTGGTGTAACTCTGATCAGCATTGTGTGGTTTGTCGGCACTGCAGTGAGGTTCTAGCATGCGCAAAGTGACCATGCGAGATGTAGCCGAGAAGGCGGGGGTCTCTATCTCGACCGTTTCATTAGCATTGCGTAATGACGAGCGGATAACGCCTGAAACTCGTAAAGAAATCCATGATCTTGCAAGCAAAATGGGATATTCGCGTGATATCGCTGGCACTTTGTTGCGGATGGATAAGGCCAGAATCATTGGGGTTGTTGGGCAGTTAAACCAGGAGTTGCACTCGGAGTATGTTGCTCGGATGCACGAAATTGCAAGCGGAGAATGCTTCCAGCTGATCTCCCAAGATGCGAACGTTTACGGCGGCTATGAAGCTGCGTTCAACCGACTTATGCAACTACGGGTCAGTAATCTGATTGCGGTCAATCCTAGCTTTCTAGACATAGAAGTGTCGTCGGCCATTCCCTCAGTTGTAATAGGGCAGGCGTCGCCCTTCGACGGGGCAGATCTCGTGCGCTCATCTAACGAGCAGGGCATGCTAAAGCTCGTTGACCACCTGGTAAATCTGGGCCACAGGCAGGTTCTATACCTGGATGGCCCAGCAGGCATTTCCGCGCAATGTCGTCTCGATTCCATGCGCAATGCGGCCACACACTGTGGTGTTGAAGTGACGGTAGTCCCGTCAGGCAACACGATGGATGACGGTTTTAGAGTCGGCAACGAACTAGTGGAAAAAGGCCTGTTCGCCCCTAAGAGTGCAGCTGCTTACTCAACCCAAAAGAGTCCAACCGCGCTGGTGTGTTACAACGATCAATGTGCGCAGGGCGCCATCATCGCGTTGAACAGATCTGGTATTTCAGTACCTCACGATGTGTCCGTAGCAGGATTTGATAACTCCTCTATCGCGCAGTCAAAGGCATTTGATCTTACGAGCGTGGACAGAGGAGTGAACGAAGTGTCAGCTCTGGCGATCAATTTGGCGATTGAGCGTCATGAATACCCGGAGCTGTCCCCGAGAGTGCGTGAAGTTCCCACAACCCTCGTCGTTCGTAGCTCAACCGCGCCAGCGGCGCAACGTTAGTTTTAGCGCCAAAAAAGGGGCCTAATTTTCTAAAAAATTATTTTGTGAAAGAAAAGCTTGACGCGTGTTCAAACGTTTGAATACTATTGTCCTTACAAAATGGATTGAACAATTCTTTTTGCTTTTGCCTGCAAAGGAGCAGGCCGTAGTAACTAGGAGGATCCTCGAATGGAACGCAGAGGACTTTTTGCAATAAATAGAATCGCGCCGGGTGGCATTCCGATCAGTCACCAGCGCAAAAAGTGGCTACTGGAATTTATGAAGGTGTATGCCGTGCTGGTCATTGGCTACGGATCCTTTTACCTTCTGCGAACAAACTTCAAAGCAGCACAGCCTGAGCTCATTAACCAAGCAGGTTTTTCAACTACAGAACTAGGTATTATCGGATTCGCATTCTCCCTAACATACGGGTTCGGTGGCCTCTTTCTTGGTTTCTACTTCGACGGTCGAAATACTAAGAAAGCGCTCGGCTTCCTGGTTACGGCAGCGGGCATACTTTCTGTAATCATCGGCCTTGTGCTGATGACCATGCGTCACCCATACGGCTTCTTGATTCTGCTATGGTCCATAAACGGATTGTTTCAAGCCCCAGGCGGCCCGTGTTCTAACTCCACGATGAACCGTTGGACGCCAAGACAGTTACGAGGCCGCTTCATCGGCTGGTGGAATGCTTCGCACAACCTAGGTGCCATGCTTGCGGGTCTGCTCGCAGTGTGGGGTGCAAACACGTTCTTTGGTGGATCCGTAGCCGGCATGTTCATCGTGCCCGGCTTGGTTGCAATCCCCATCGGTATTTGGGGCTACTTCTACGGCAAAGATGACCCGGCAGAACTTGGGTGGAACACTGCAGAGGAGATTTTTGATGAACCTACCGCTCAGGTAGACGTTGCTTCCATCAATCTCAGCAAGCGACAAATTCTGGTCAATTACGTACTAAAGAACCCAGCGGTTTGGCTACTGTGCATTGCTAACGTTGCGGCGTACACCGTCCGTATTGGCATCGATAACTGGAACGTCCTCTATTCTCAAACCGAACTAGGGTTCTCTCAATACACCGCTGTAAACACAACCTTTGCACTAGAAACCGGCGGCCTTCTTGGCTCGCTATTGTGGGGTTACTTCTCCGATAAGCTTGGCGGCAGGCGCGCGCTTAGCGCAGCTATCGGCATTGCCTTGGTGACAATACCGATTTGGATGTACTCGCAGGCAACAACTGTTGGAATGGTTTACGTTTCGCTATTCTTCATTGGTTTCCTAATCTTTGGCCCCGTAACCCTGATCGGCATTTGCGTGATTGGGTTTGCCCCAAAGAATGCAACAGTGGTTGTAAACGCAGTGCCTCGCGCTTTTGGTTACGTATTCGGCGATTCGATGGCAAAGGTTCTTCTGGGACGTATTGCTGACCCGACGAAGGACGGCGTTGAGATTTTCGGACATGTGCTCCACGGATGGGGTTCTACCTTCACCGTGCTGTTTGTCTCCTCATTTGTTGGTTTAATCTGTCTCGTCCTGGTTGCTGTTTTTGAAGAACGAAACCTGCGACGCGACAAGCAGGCCGCACAAGCAAAAGAAGCGGTAGGACAGTTAGGAGAAACTAGCGATGACGCGTGAATCATTAACGCATGAAGAACTGCGTGACATTGCCATAGCCGCAGTGGAGGATGCGTGTGAAACCGCAAAAAATCCGCCCAGCGACTTGGGCATTTCGTGCAAGACCAACCGCAATGATCTTGTTACAGCGATCGACAAGAAGATAGAAGAGGACATTGCGCAGGTACTTGCGCAGCAGACTGGATACGCGCTTCTTGGCGAAGAACGGCATTCGCTTTCCTCTTTTGCTGGACGTGTTTGGGTGCTTGATCCTATTGACGGCACGATGAATTACGTTGAAACTCATCGGGACTTTGCGATATCTCTCGCGCTATGTGAAGACGGAGTGCCTGTTGTTGCGGTCATTGCTGACGTAATGAAGGGTGCGATCTACAGTGCGATTAAAGGCCAGGGCGCCTTTTGCGGTGAAGAGCCGCTAGCTCTCGTGGACGCGGAGAGGACGTATCAAGATGCCGTGATCATCACGGATATCAAAGAAATTAATGCCTTGCCTAGGTTGCAACAAATTCTGCTCGAATCACGCGGGCATCGGCGTTACGGTTCGGCTGCACTAGAGATCGTTGAGGTTGCGGCTTCGCGTGCTGGAGCCTTTGTTCACCTTTGGGTTTCGCCATGGGATATTGCCGCTGCAACTCTAATCTGCCAAGAGGCCGGAGGCACGGTCACGCGCCTTGATGGAACTCCGATGGACATACGGTACAAAGGGTCTGTATTGGCTGCGTGGCCAACTGTGCATCGAACCGTGCATAATCGTCTGATCGTCGAACCCGTCTAGTGGGTACTTAATTTGGTTCGCTCATGGCTTTTAAAGCTGTGAAAGCGAGCGTATAAAAGTGGGCTACCGACCAGAACCCAGGGTTGGTAGCCCACTTGATTTATTGGGTAGCCCTGGTTCGAAATATCCTGCGAAGCCGAACGTGAGTTACGCGTTCTTAGCACATTGTGGTGCTCTGTCTACTCGGGTGATCGGATTGTGACGGCCCCGAATTCGTTCCTCCTGAAATTGTTATCTTGGAAAGCACCATCGTCGATTTACTGTTGAAGGAGGAAAGATGGCGATTCGTACCACCCATGTCGGCTCCCTGCCGCGTACCGAAGAACTGCTCAACGCAAATTTGAGGAGAAAAGAGATGGGAGAGCGCATGTTCGCCCAGATCCTTCAGTCTTCGGTAAATGATGTTGTTGCAAGGCAGCAAGAGATCGGCATTGACTGGGTTAATGACGGCGAGTACGGCCACGTAATGACTGAAAAACTCGATTTCGGTCCGTGGTGGTACTACTCGTTCTCGCGTTTTTCGGGGCTCGAAATGACTGACGAAGAGTACCCGCTTGCGCCACCCGCACCCGGTTCTAACATCCAGTTGGTGGAGTTCGAGCAGCGCCGAGACTGGGTGAAGTTCAAAGAAGTTTATTCGGATCCGGAGGCCGCGGTACTACCCGGCGTGAAGCAGCTGTCGGAAGATGACCAAGCTAAGCAGGGCTTCCCTGCGATTACCGGTCCGATCGAGTACATCGGTCATGACGCTGTAAAGCAGGATATTGATGCGCTGGTTACCGCTCTTGAGGCTAACGGAATTGATCGCAAAGACGGGTTTATAGCCGCGGTTTCTCCCGGCTCGGCAGCCCGTCTGTCTAACGCCTACTACGACAATGATGAAGAGGTCGTGCAGGCGTGGGCGCAAGCCCTTCGCGAAGAGTATCGCGCCATTACGGACGCGGGCCTCACCGTGCAGATCGATGATCCGTCACTGGCAGAATCGTGGGATCAAATCAATCCTGCGCCCAGTTTTGATGACTACAGGCGTTATATCCAGGTGCGTGTTGATGCGATTAATACCGCGCTAGAAGGGATTGATCCTGATCTGGTGCGCCTACATCTTTGCTGGGGTTCTTGGCACGGGCCGCACACCACGGATATTCCGTTGAAGGAAATCGTGGACAACGTTTTGACCGTCAACGCCAAATACATTTCGTTCGAGGGGGCCAATGCGCGTCACGAACATGAGTGGACGGTTTGGCGTGAAGTCGACCTGCCCTCGGACCTGGTTTTGGTTCCTGGCGTTGTCAGTCATTCTACGAACGTTGTGGAACACCCTGAGCTGGTAGCTCAACGCATTTCCAGATTCGTGGACATCGTTGGCCCAGATCGGGTGGTGGCATCCACGGACTGCGGCTTCGGGGGACGTATTCATCCCTCGATCGCGTGGGCGAAGTTGAAGTCATTGGCTGAGGGCGCGCAACTAGTTTAAGCTCACACAGAAACGAAACCTCCGCGAAAGCGGAGGTTTCGTCATGTAACGGCGGATTTCGAGGATAAAAATGAAAACGTCGGCTAGGAATGCTTGAAAGTGTCGGTTAAAATAGATTGAAAATGTCGGATAAAAGCTCTTGAAAATGGCGGATAGGAGTTTTTGGCATGGCTGATTACATTCCTAGAGTGGCTGATAAATACCTCGTGGAGGCACTTCAACGTGCGGGCGCGGTGCTCGTTGAAGGGCCCAAAGGTTGTGGAAAAACCGAAACCTCCCGTCAAGCTTCCAAGAGCGAAGTCCAAGTTGATACCGATCCGAACGTGGCGATAGCAGTCGATTTAGATCCCGCCCTTGTACTTGAAGGAGCTGTGCCCCGCCTCATCGATGAATGGCAGATTCATCCGGTGCTTTGGGATGTGGCTCGTCGGATAGTGGACCAGCGCCGCGCCAAAGGGCAGTTCATACTCACCGGTTCTACGGCACCGAGTGAATCGGTAGCGAAGCACTCTGGCGCGGGCAGGTTTGCTCGGTTAACGATGCGCACCATGACCATGTTTGAGTCTGGAGAGGCATTTGGAGGCGTGTCTATATCGGAGCTCGCTAAGGGTGAATCTTTTACCAGCGTCGGAGAAGACTGGACGGTTCATGACCTCTTTGAGCGTATTTGCCGGGGAGGGTGGCCGGGTAACCTTGACCTCAATATCAAACAGGCACAAGAGAACAACAAAGATTACCTGCGCACTATCGCTGAGGTAGACATTAATACCCCTGATGGTGTGCGTCGGGACCCCGTGCGGGTGATGGCAGTGCTCCGTTCTTTGGCTAGGGGAGTGGGAACAGAAATGAGCGTCACCACAATTGCAAACGACGCGGGGGTGACCCGGGAAACTGTATCCGACTATCTGGACTCTCTTGCTCGAATCTTCGTTAGCGAAGATCAACCTGCCTGGACGCAACAGTTGCGTTCGCGCGTGCCTCTTCGACAAGCTCCTAAACGTCACCTGACGGACCCGGCGTTGGCAATGGCCGCACTCGGAAAAGGGCCCGAAGCTCTGCTGGGCGACCTCAAATACGCTGGTCAGCTTTTTGAATCATTTGTTGTCCATGAACTGCGAGCTTTGACGCGAGGGTTCGTCTATCATGCTCGACTTCAGAACCAACAGGAGGTTGACGCGCTCGTTGAGATAGATGGAACCGTCCTAGTGATTGAAATGAAACTCGGGCATAATCCGGCAGTCGTAGACCGGGCAGCTGAAAACCTATTGCGATTCAGCGAGCTTATAGATTTGCCCACGGTTCCCCTCGTGATCACGGGTAGCGGATTGTCATATCGGCGAGAAGACGGAGTTAACGTAGCATCAGTTGCTGCGCTTGAGCCTTAACTGTAAGCAAGGCGCTTCCTTGCTAAGAGGCAAAACCTAACAACTAATTTGGTGCGGCAACACTGGAATCCGCGTGTTTTGCGAGGCCGCGCAATTTAGTGGCCTGGGGCTCACTTGTCCGACACGGATCGTTCCTGGCCGCGATACCTGCCGTTAACTTTGGATCCCTACAGTTTCACGCATGTGGTCGATTACGTCTGCCAAAGAACGGCGTGACACGCTGCAAAAACGCTCAGACCGGCCTGACTGGAACGAGTGGTGGCTAGCAGCAATCTTGCTCGTTCCCAACCTGATTTTCCTTGCGGTATTCACTTACCGTCCGCTTGCCGATAATATCCGCCTATCGTTCACCAACTGGAACATCTCCTCACCGACTGCGGAATATATCGGATTTGCTAACTACAAAGAATGGTGGAGCCATCCAAATACTTGGACAGTGGTCACCAACACCGTAGTGTTCACAGCGGCAACCGTGATCGGATCGCTACTACTGGGCCTGGGCCTTGCCCTTGTGCTCGATCAAAAGCTAAAGGGTCGAAACTTTGTTCGCTCGGTAGTGTTTGCGCCCTACATCATCTCTGGAGCCGCAATCGGGGTTGCCTTCCAGTTCGTGTTCGACCCCAGCTTCGGCCTCATTGCAGACATTTTTATTCGCTTGGGTAGCCAGTCGCCGGACTTCTATCAACGCCCCGGCTGGGCTCTTTTCATGGTGACCCTGACTTACATTTGGAAGAACTTGGGCTACAGCTTCGTCATCTACCTCGCTGCCTTGCAGGGCCGGCGCAAAGACCTGGACGAAGCGGCAGAAATCGATGGAACCTCTGCGTGGAGGCGCCTCACCCGCGTGCTTCTGCCCCAATTGCGCCCCACAACGTTCTTCCTGTCAATCACCGTGTTGCTCAACTCGATGCAGGTGTTCGACATTATCAACGTGATGACTCGGGGTGGCCCGCAGGGCACTGGAACGACCACGATGGTCTACCAGGTTTACCAAGAAACGTTTGTGAATTCTCGTGCGGGATACGGCGCAACCGTCGCAACCATCCTGTTCCTCATCCTGCTGGTAGTCACCATGATTCAAGTGCGTTACATGCAGCGAGGTGAAAAGTGAGCGCTCTACGCATGCCTCTTCGAAGGAAGAACAAGAAGAACAGTGACTCTCACGAAGAACTCAACTACGTGGGCCAGCACTGGGGATTCAAAGTCCTTGGCTACGCGGCCATGGCCCTGTCCCTAGCCATCATCCTCGTGCCCATCTACTGGATCGTGATTGCTGCGTTCAAAACTCCGGGTGATATTTACACCCATCCGGCCAATTACTGGCCTAACCCGTGGACGCTGGACAACTTTGAGACGGTTCGCAGTGACCTCGCGTTTGGAAAATACCTGCGCAACTCAATCATCATTACCGCGGTTCTCTCGGCCATCAAGATTGCGCTGGGAGTCGCCTCGGCCTACGCCCTCGCACTTTTGCGCTTCCCGGGGCGCAATCTCATATTCCTGTTTGTGATCGCGTCCTTGATGGTGCCTAATCAGATCACCGTCATCTCCAACTACTCGCTCATTGCAACCATGGGTCTGCGCAACACCTTCATCGGCATAATCATGCCTCTTGCAGGCACCGCGTTTGGCACATTCCTAATGCGCAACCACTTCATGTCACTACCCACCGAAGTGATTGAGGCGGCAAGAATGGACGGAGCGCGTCCCATGAAACTTCTGTTCCGCATCGTTCTTCCGATGTCGTGGCCCACACTGTCCGCGTTCGCTCTCATCACCATCGTCAACGACTGGAACGAATACCTCTGGCCGTTCCTCATGTCGGACGACGAGTCCACTGCGCCCCTCCAAATTGGCCTTACCTTCCTCCAAAACAACGAAGGTATGACCAACTGGGGGCCCGTAATGGCCGGAACCGTACTAGCTGTCATCCCCGTACTCATCGTCTTCCTGATTCTGCAGAAGAACATGATCAAGGGGCTAACATCCGGCGCTGTCAAGGGGTAATCCCAAAACGCGCCACCAACATCTGATCCATCCCAAAACAACAATCACCTGAAAGGTAGAAAATGGACATTCGACGCATTGGCATCGCCGGCTTCGCGGCCGTCGCGCTTGGCCTCGCAGGTTGCGCCGGAACGGGCAGCGCCCCAACTGACAACGGCGCAGACAACTCCGGCGCTGACCAAGCTGATGTTACCACCATCGAGTTCTGGTCAAACCACCCCGGATCTTCGAAGGCTCTTGAAGAAGAGATGATCGCAGCTTTCGAGGCTGAGAATCCCGACATCAAGGTTAAGCTGACCGATGCGGGTAAGAACTATGAGGAAGTGGCCCAGAAGTTCAACGCTGCGCTATCGGGTGGACAGGTGCCTGACCTCGTTGTTGCATCCGACGTGACCTGGTTCAACTTCGCACTGAACGATCAGCTCGCTCCGCTAGATGAGCTACTGGACCCGGCAGACACCGCTGACTACGTTCCCAGCCTCTACGACGAGTACGTGCTAAACGACAAGCACTTTGCCGTACCTTACGCGCGCTCCACGCCGCTGTTCTACTACAACAAGGACATGTGGCAGGCAGCCGGTCTGCCTGACCGCGGCCCGAACACCTGGCAGGAATGGAACGACGAGTTCGCTCCTAAGCTTGCGCAGGCAAACCCGAACGTGGCTCCGCTGGTGATTCCCGATGGTTCCTCCTACATGGACTGGTACTTCCAGGGAATGATCTGGTCAATGGGTGGCGCGTACTCCAAGGACTACACCATGTCCATGTCTTCGCCGGAATCTGTGAAGGCCGGCGAGTTCCTTAAGTCGCAGTTCGACCAGGGCTACTTCAAGGCGGTTAAGGAAGCCACCGCTCCGTTCGTATCCGGTCAGGGTGCGGCAATGCTCGAATCCACCGGTTCGCTTAAGGGCGTGAGCGAGGATGGCAAGATCAACGTAGGCACCGCCTTCCTCCCCACGCCCGAGGGTGTTCCCGGATGTCCTACCGGTGGTGCTGGCGTTGGTATCGCGGCCAAGTCTGAGAAGAAGGAAGCCGCAGCTAAGTTCCTCGCCTTCCTCACCAACACGGAAAACGCGGTGAAGTTCTCGCAGTCCACGGGCTACATGCCGGTACGCATCTCCGCTAAGGAGACCGACGAGGCAAAGAAGTACTTTGAGGAGAACCCGAACTTCAAGACCGCTGTAGACCAGCTTGAGTTCACCCAGAAGCAGGATGCTGGACGCGTCTACGTTTCCGGTGGTGGTATGCGTATTGGTGCAGCGCTAGATAAGATCGCGCAGGGCGCTGACGTTGCGCAGACTTTCAAGCAAATCGATGAGGAACAGCAGGGAATCATCGACTCCGACATCAAGCCAAAGCTCCAGTAGCGGCTTGGTAAATCGAACTATTTTGGCCTCTTCAATAAGCAGAGCTTAGCTCTGCGGCCGTGCCCCACTTAGCGGGGAGTGCAAGTGGGGCACGGCCACCCTAAGAGGCCAACAATATGGACCTAGATCCAAGTTAGATAACTACTGAAGGACAAACCGTGGCTAGTGTGACTTTTGAATCCGCAACCCGAGTCTTCTCTGGCGCCTCCAAGCCCGCAGTTGATTCGCTCAACCTCCAAATAGAAGACGGCGAATGCGTTGTACTGGTTGGGCCTTCCGGATGCGGGAAATCCACCTCGTTACGAATGGTTGCAGGCCTGGAGCCCACCACGTCTGGTCGCGTCCTTATCGGTGATAAAGACATGACAGGTGTGCGTCCTCGTTCGCGGGACGTCGCCATGGTTTTCCAGTCTTACGCTCTGTACCCCAATATGACCGTGGCGCAAAACATGGCATTTGCGCTAGAGAACATGAAGGTATCTAAGAGCGAAATTAAAGAACGCGTGCAGTGGGCTGCCAGCATGCTAGAACTCGATGAGCTGTTGGAGCGTAAACCCTCCGCGCTATCTGGAGGTCAGCGTCAGCGTGTGGCGATGGGGCGCGCAATCGTGCGCAAACCTACCGTGTTCTGCATGGACGAGCCACTATCCAACCTCGACGCTAAACTACGCGTCACGATGCGCGGCGAGATCGCGAACCTGCAGCGCAACCTGGGCGTAACCACGGTGTACGTGACCCACGACCAGGTGGAAGCCATGACCATGGGAGACCGCGTTGCCGTAATGCGGGACGGCCAGCTCCAGCAGGTTGATACGCCCGAACACCTCTACTCCAACCCCAACAATGCCTTCGTTGCCGGATTCATCGGCTCGCCAGCAATCACCCTTTTCAACACGACCGTAGATGGCGGCCGAGCCCTCCTGGGCAGCAACGATGTGCACCTCCCTCGAACTGTTGCCGAGGCGGCCGGGCCGCAGGTCATTGTTGGCGTGCGCCCCGAAGCATGGGACGTGGTTGCGCCCTCTGAAGGCGGAATTCCGATCCGTACCAGCCACGTTGAACTCCTGGGCTCACAAGCTTTCCTCTACGGCGAAATGGTAGATGCAAACGGTGTTGTCACCGCTCCCGAAAGAGTTGCGGTAATGCTTCACCGCAAAGCCCGCCCCCAGCCCGGCGACATTGTCTACGTGCGTCCACAAGAAGACGAAATCCTCTTCTTCGACGCTGAAACCGAACACGCGATCCGCTAGGCCACGCCGCGCTGGCAACCGCTTAGTGAGTCGACATTTTGCATCTGCCGGTGTGCGCTCTCCCAGAAGAATAAGCAACAGAAAATTTGCGCTGCGCTTTCGTAATATGAAAGCAAAGAATAAGCTGCGTAGTTTTCTGGAAGTGTTTGATGGACGAGCCTTTCGACCTGCCGCCCGGCCTATACGAGACGATTATTGACGCCGGTCTCGAAGCGGCCCTGCACAAGTATGGACAGCGCGTCGTAAGTGAAGCCATTGACAACGCGGACTTCCCCTACGTCATATCCAAATACATAGCGGAACGATTTGAAAACTCCCTCTTGAAAACCAAAGGGCAACGCGAGAGGTTCCTCCTAACAGACCGAGTTCTGGAGGTCATTAACGGCGGAAACAGCGCAGACAAACCGATTGCCTTGAGGGACGGCAGAGCGCAGCTACTTACGGAAATCAAAGTTTTTGACAACTCGGACAAAACCGTGAGGCCCGATACTCCGCTTACTGACGCGGCGCTACTGACCAACGCCGAGTATGACCCCTCTATTCAAACGGAGCTTAAGAAGGAGTTTCGTTCTGCGGACCGTGTGGACGCCCTCATCGCATTCATTAAATGGACGGGGATCCGCACTATTGCTGAAGAACTCGCTGATCTCAAAGCTCGTGGGGTTCCTATCCGTATCATTACAACCACGTACATGGGGGCTACAGATCGCAGAGCTCTTGACCGCCTCGTTCGCGATTACGGCGCTCAAATCAAGATCAACTACAACACCAAATCCACGCGCCTGCATGCGAAAGCCTGGCTGATTCACCGCAACACTGGCTACCACACCGCATTCGTAGGCTCCTCCAACCTGTCGGCTGCCGCTATGCAGGACGGCCTGGAATGGAATGTGCGTCTGGCAAAAAATAACACTCCCGCGGTATTTGAAAAGTTCGAAACTACCTTCGACTCATACTGGGCCTCGCCCTCGTTTGAAATTTACGATCCAGATCGCGACGCGGCAAAACTTGACCGGGCGCTCCAAGATGGGCGTGGTTTCGAGCAGAAATCTGACGCCGAGATTGACTTCACCGCACTCGACATACGGCCCTATCCCTACCAGCAGATCATGCTGGACGACCTCGAGTATGAACGAGCGATGGGGTGCCACAAAAACCTTGTTGTGGCTGCCACGGGCACCGGGAAGACCGTTGTGGCGGCGCTCGATTACAAGGCGCTACGCGAACGCATGGCCAGCGAGCTGGGCCGGCCCCCTCGAACACTGTTTGTGGCCCACCGCAACGAGATTTTGAACCAATCCATGAGGACCTTCCGCGATGTAGTGAAGTCGCGGCAGATCATCTGGTCCACCTCCGATGGCTACAGTCTGGCACAGCTCAATGACGCTACGCTGAACCGCTACGACAACATCGCTTTCGCCTCTATCCAGTCACTTCGCCCAGACGTGCTGAACGAAATTCCGCGAGATTTCTTTGACATCATCATTATCGACGAATTCCACCACGCTCAAGCCGCCAGTTATCAGCGCCTGATGCGCCACTTCAATGCACGCGAGTTGGTGGGCCTGACCGCAACCCCTGAGCGCGGTGACGGCGTGAACGTTGCCCTCGAATTCTTCAACGGGCGTGTGGCAAGCGAACTGAGGCTATGGGACGCACTAGAAGAAGGCCTGCTGTGTCCCTTCCACTACTTCATTCAATATGACGACACGGACTTATCCGGCGTAAAAATGGTGCGCGGTGACTACGTAACCAGTGAGTTGTCGAATGTCCTGACCGGCAATGACGCGCGTGTGCGTCAGATTGTGCAGGCCATGCGCGACAAGATCTTAGACTTAGAGGGCATGCGTGCACTTTGCTTTTGCGTGGACATTGATCATGCAAAATACATGGCGCGCTCGTTTAGAAAGTTTGGCCTCAAAGCCGAGTACGTCACCTCCGCTGAATCCTCTATGGAGCGTGACAAGGCGCTTGGAGCCCTCGCTAGCGGCCAAATTCAGATCATTTGCTCAGTAGATATTTTCAACGAGGGCGTTGACGTGCCGAGTGTAGACACGGTGTTGATGCTACGGCCAACCCAATCCCCCACGGTGTTCTTGCAGCAACTAGGCCGCGGCTTGCGGCTGTCGAATAACAAGACGGTCTTAACTGTTTTGGACTTTGTGGGTAACCAAAACGAGGCCTTCCGCTTCGACCTTAAGTTGCAGGTGCTTACGGGTACGTCGCGCAAGAATCTCATGGCAGCTGTGGAGAAGGGCTTTAGTCATCTGCCTGCCGGATCGCAGATTTTCCTCGAAGAAAAGTCGCAGAAGGTAGTCCTGCAATCAATAAAGAACAATCTGAACGTATCCACGCAGAAACTACCGGCCGAAATTCGGAACGCGGCCCTTGCCGCGCGGGTTGACGCGCAGGACTACCAACTCACGGATTATTTGAAAGACTCCCACCGCGACATTGCAGACATTTACAGTCGAAAAGACTTCAGAAAGCGCCCCATTTCGTGGAAGCGTTTACTGCACGTGGCGGCCACGGGTAGCGATCTCGCCGCGGATGCTTATGAGGACGTTCGCCGCAGGCTTCGCGCTTTCGCGCACGTGTCTGACCCAGAGCGGATCGAAATCTACCTCAAGATTCTTTCCACGCCACACTACCGTTACGAGGCGATGACGGCGCGCGAAAAGTTCTACGCGCACATGCTCATGTACTCGTTTTGGCCCAGCGGTAAACGTGACGAGAAAAAGATCGCGTCCATCGACTACGCCTTGCAAGTTTTGAGATCCACACCGGACCTCGTTGATGAACTGAGGCAAATATTCGTAGCTGTTAGTGATCGTACGAAGAAGCTATACCAGCAGCC
This sequence comes from Actinomyces sp. S4-C9, assembly GCF_000758775.1. NCBI lineage: Bacteria > Bacillati > Actinomycetota > Actinomycetes > Actinomycetales > Actinomycetaceae > Actinomyces > Actinomyces sp. S4-C9. Next base: position 138,799 of record NZ_JRMU01000010.1, read on the forward strand.
CGCTGGCGAAATGGGGCTGTGGTCACCGCTTAAAGTGGGCGCGGTGTACACGCGCGAAGAATTGCTGGCTGGCATCGGCGTTGGATACGAGTTTCAAGGCCAGGCGCCCGGCGGCGTGCGTGAGGGGGTTAAGTACTGCGAGTACACCAACACGGAAGCCTTGCTGGTGACACTTGTAAAGTCGGAGGCTGACTATTCACCTAACACTCTGTACCGCGATTTCGCGCTTACACCCACGCTATTTCACTGGGAATCGCAGTCTAGCGCAGGACCGCACACCAAGGCGGGCATGCGGTACCTGGAGGGGGAATCCAACATTGCCCTCTTCATCAGAGAGCATAAGAAAGACGCTTTGGGGGAGGGTGCGGCATACACATTCGCTGGTCCCGCGCATCTGGTTGAAGCCAAAGGGGCGCGGCCGATGCAGATCACGTGGGAGCTTGACCACTCGCTGCCTCCAGACCTTTACATGTCCGCCCGGGCGGTAGCTTCCTAACTTAGCGCCACAAATCGGGTAGGTTATCCACACCCGCATATAATCTTGAAGGCGCACGTGACAGGGAGGAGCCGGCGTGAGCAGCAGGTTTGAAACCCAGCAGCGACTCATTGATGCAACGCGCGAGATCATAATTCTTGAGGGAGTAGAGGGCTTCACTCTCGATAATGTGTGCCGCCGCGCGGGTTTTACCCGGGGCGCGTTCTACTCAAACTTTTCTACAAAGGAATCGTTGCTCGCGGCGCTCGCGGAGGACGAGTATGCGGATCTGATTGAGCGTCTTGACATGCAGGTTGAAAAATGGCGCAGCGTGGACGCGGCAAAGCCAGCACAAATCGACTCCCTGTTGTTTGACGCGATGGACGCGATTGGGGTTAACCGCACTCTTCACGCCCTCCACACAGAAATGCAGGCCCGTTCCGTGCGAGACCAGGAATGGGGCGCACGCCTGGCCGACCTCAACGAGGAGTTTTTAACCGCTTTGGGGGGAGTTCTTGAAACGATCCTCCAGGCCGCAAGGCGTAAACCCGAGGCGCCGATGCGCGTGATCACTCACGCCGTGATCGGAATTGTTTTGAGGGCTGCCGCGGTTGACGCCCTGGTGGAGAGCTATAAGGAACACCAGAGCCAGGCTCGAAGCCGCGTGGTTGGCCCGGCTTCACCGCCGCGGATTGAACGCACGGTGCCACAGCATCTTCCCATTGCGCAGTCGCCCGCTAAGCCGATTGTTGAAACGATCATTCCGCTTCTGTACGCGATGTCGAAACCGATTTGAGCGAAGCTTCTCGCCAAAGAATGTTCCCTCTTTAAGACGTGCAACAATTGGCGGAAAATAGGGGGAAACGAACCACGAGTTGGAAGTTTATTGACCAAAACCAGGCTTAACCTAAAGACATTGACTGCCAGACATGGGATAATGAAGCCATGGCTTTTAAACTGATTCTGCTCCGTCACGGGCAAAGCGATTGGAACGAAAAGAACCTGTTCACTGGATGGGTTGACGTTCCGCTGACAGAACTAGGTAAGGAAGAGGCCGTTCATGGCGGCGAGCTTCTTAAGAAGGAAGGTGTCCTGCCGGACATCCTCTACACGTCCCTACTTCGCCGCGCAATCTACACGGCAAACCTGGCGCTAGACGCTGCTGACCGCCACTGGATTCCGGTTAAGCGTTCCTGGCGTCTAAACGAGCGTCACTACGGTGCGCTGCAGGGCAAGAACAAGAAGGAGATCCGCGACGAGTACGGCGAGGATCAGTTCATGCAGTGGCGCCGCTCCTACGACGTACCGCCACCGGCAATCGAGGCTGGTTCGGAGTTTGCTCAGGATGGCGATCCGCGTTACGCGGGCGAGCCGATTCCGGCAACCGAGTGCCTAAAGGACGTCCTCGAGCGTCTGCTTCCGTACTGGGATGAGCAGATTGTTCCAGACATCAAGAGCGGCAAGACCGTTCTGATTGCAGCGCACGGCAACTCGCTACGCGCAATCGTGAAGCACCTTGATGATGTTTCCGACGAGGACATCTCGGCAGTGAACATCCCCACCGGCGTTCCGCTACTTTATGAGCTTGACGAAGAAACGCTCAAGCCCATCAAGAAGGGCGGCACCTACCTTGATCCCGAGGCTGAGGCGAAGATCGCTGCTGTAGCCGCGCAGGGTAAGTAAGCAAACTACAAGAAGGGGCGATGACCGCAACGGTCATCGCCCCTTCTTTGCGCTAAGAACAGTAGGGAGCGCCTCTAACTAGCAGGGACACGTAGCCTAGTCAGTGAGGAAGCGTTCACCCTCGATCAGGTACATGACATTGCGGCCAACATTGGTGGCGTGATCGCCAAAACGCTCGTAATAGCGGCCAACCAGCGTCAAGTTAATGATCTGCGCGGGGGTGAGCACAAAGCTGGGATCCAAAAGCATGCGGTGGAGCTGCACGTGCAGGTCATCCATCACGTCATCATCGGTCTGCATTTGATTTGCGAGGTCGGTGTTGGGATCCTCCATCAGCTTCGCAGTGTTCTCGCCCGCGATTCGCGCCTGTTCGCCCATCTTCGTAACAATCTCCGCGATCTCGGGCGGCAGTGCGTCGGTGTGTGCCTGCTGGCGAGCAATAACCGCAATGTTGCGCGCAAGGTCGCCCATGCGCTCTAGCGTCTTGGTCATGCGCAGGCCGGTAACGATCAGTCGCAGATCGCGGGCAACAGGAGCTTGCAGGGCCAGAAGCTGCGTGCACATCTCATCGATAATGTAGGCGAGGTCGTCAATCCGCTCATCCGCATCGATAGTCTGTTCTGCCAGTGCACTGTCATTCTCATCGAGTGCGCGTGAGGCGCGGCCAACAGCTCGTGACACCTGCCCCGCCATACGTGAAAGTTGGTTGCCGAGCTGGGTGAGCTCCTGGGTGTACATCTCCCGCATTCTTATTCCTCCAATGTGGTGCTTGAGGCCCAAAGGGAGGGCCTACTTATAGCCGAAAGTAATAACACCATGCGCGGGTGTCCCGGCTGGATGCAACAGGTTAACGAACGGTTAACGGATGCCGGATGTTTAGTGTAATCACGACAAGCGCTAGGTTTTGGCCCTATTGTCTATATTGTGGGTGGTGTAGAGACCAGTTTGCTAATTTTGGTGGCCCTCGTTGGCCTATTCGTGGGGGCCGGAGCGGGGCTTGCGTTTCGCGTATCGCAATCCCAGATTCGTGAATCATCACAGGACGAGGAATTTGAGCCGCCTGTGAATCCTGAGCTTAAGTCGGCTCTCACTGCTATGGCGTCAAGCTCTGTCATTGTGGACAGTGAGAATCATGTTGTACGGGCGGACGCCCAGGCGTACACCCTTGGCCTCGTTCGTGACGAAGAGATCGCGCACAAACAAGTGCTTGAAATGGTTGAGGACGTGCGCAAAAACGGGGTGACACTGCGAAAGAAGATGCAGCTACCTCGCTCGCGATACTCGTCGGATTCCCCCATTTACCTAGATATTCGCGTGGCGGCGCTCCTTGGCGGGCGCGTGCTCATTTTGATCGACGATGAGACGAAGCAAAAACGGGTTGACGCGGTTCGCCGTGACTTCACTGTAAACGTGTCCCACGAGTTGAAAACCCCGATCGGTGCGATCGGTCTGATTGCTGAAACTCTGCAAGACAGTGACTACGATCCCGAAGTGGTTCGCATGTTCACCCCCAAGATGGCAGCGGAGGCCGCGCGCCTATCCACCCTCGTGCAGGATCTGATTGAGCTTTCGCGCCTCGAAACCGGTGATCCTCTGATGCGGGCCCAGCGGATTAACATTGACGAGGTTGTGTGGGAAGCCGTTCAGCTGGAGAGCAACCGGGCGTCTGCCTCGAATATTGATATAGAGGTGGGGGAGCCTTCTGGTGGCATCGTGTGGGGTGACCACAACCTGCTTGTCACCGCCGTTCGCAACCTGGTGGATAACGCGATTCGTTACTCGGATCCGCACACGCGCGTGAGCGTTAAAAGCTCGGTTGTAGATGACCTGGTGCGCGTGGCGGTTGTGGACACCGGAATCGGTATGGACGAGGCCGAAAAGGAACGCGTTTTTGAAAGGTTTTACCGTGTGGATCCGGGCAGGTCGCGAAATACTGGCGGATCGGGCTTGGGCTTGTCTATTGTGAAACACGTTGCTGCAGATCATGGTGGAACTGTTTCGGTGTGGTCCAAGAAGGGCCACGGTTCCACATTCACACTGGTGATTCCGCAAGCCGAGGGCGAAGAGAATGTGGATTCTGAGGATTTGGAAGAGAGCGAGGAAGGCTAAATGACGACGATTTTAGTTGTTGAGGATGAGGAATCGTTGCGCACTCCTCTTGCTTTCAGTCTGCGCAGAGACGGGTACGAGGTGCTAGAGGCGGAAAGCGGCGAGGTTGCTCTTGCAACTTTGGAGGCCACCACTCCTGATCTGATCTTGCTTGACCTGATGCTTCCAGGAATCTCGGGCACGGAGGTGTGCCGCCAGGTGCGCCGCACTTCGAAGGTGCCGATCATCATGGTGACGGCTAAAGACGATGTGGTAGATCGCGTGGTGGGCTTGGAGCTCGGCGCGGATGATTATGTGACAAAGCCGTACTCTTACCGCGAATTGCTTGCACGCATTCGTGCGGTGTTGCGCCGGCGCGTACCCGAAATTGAAAGCGGAGACGAGGAAGATGTCCTCACTGTTGGTGATGTGCTTGTGCGCGTTGACCGACACGAAGTTGAGGTGGGTGGAGAGCCGGTTCACTTGCCGCTTCGCGAGTTTGAACTGCTTGAGCTTTTGATGCGCAACGTGAATCGCGTGCTTACGAGGACGCAGATTATCAACATCGTGTGGGGCCCGGATTACGTGGGGGACACGAAGACGTTGGACGTGCATGTAAAGCGCTTGCGTTCGCGCATTGAAGCAGATCCTTCTAATCCGCAACTGTTGCAAACTGTGCGCGGACTGGGATACAAGATGGTGGATCCCCTCGAGTAAGTGCACGTAATTGCTGGTAAAATAGGGGTGTTGAGCTAACATCAGGAGTTTTACAGCAATGACATTCAAAGTGGGCGAAACCGTTGTGTACCCACATCACGGCGCTGCCACAATCGAAGAGATTTCTACGCGCAAATTTGCTGGCAAGGAAAGAACTTACCTTACTCTTCGCGTGACTACGGGGGATCTAACTATTCAGGTTCCTGCAGAGAACGTGGAGCTCGTGGGGGTTCGTGACGTCGTTGATGAAGAGGGTTTCGAAGAGGTCATGGATACGCTCCGTGAGGAGAACACGGAGGAGCCTTCAAACTGGTCGCGCCGTTACAAGGCAAACCAGGAAAAGATTGCGACCGGCGATATTGTTCGCGTTGCAGAGGTTGTTCGTGACCTGTCGCGTCGCGACGCCATGAAGGGCCTATCGGCCGGCGAGAAGCGCATGCTCTCAAAGGCTCGCCAGATTCTGACTTCCGAATTGGCTCTCTCGCGCGAAGTTGATGAGGACGAAGCGAGCGATCGCCTGGATGAGATCCTCGCGGAAGGGATTGAAGAGGCGGAAGAAGAATAAACTGATCCTGCGATTTTGAGGCCGCACCTGCGGCCTCAAACTTTATGCGGGGCCGGCGTGAGAAGCTTTGGAGTGTCCAAATGGGCTGGCTGGCTCAAGGATTAGTGCGGGTGGTTTTGAGTAGTGGGCAGTGTTGCCACGGTGCGAGGAGGCGTGATGAGTAGTTCGGTTTTTGCAGTCGTTACGGCTGCAGGTTCGGGATCGCGGCTTGGCCATGACACGCCGAAAGCGCTGGTGCAGCTAGCTGGAGTGTCCTTGGTGCGCCGAGCTGTGGATGGTATTCGCGTTGCGGGTGTGGATGGTGTTGTGGTGACTGCCCCGCCAACTCACTTGGGCGAGTTCGAACAGATTTTCGCTCAGGAACCAGATGTGGCTGTGGTTCCAGGCGGCAACATCCGCCAGGATTCGGTGTATAACGGCCTGCTCGAAATTCCGCGCCTCGCCAAACGGATTGGCAAGGAATTGGATGAGCGCACGCCCGTGCTTATTCACGACGCCGCCCGATGCCTCACCCCCAAGCGCGCCATTAGAGACGTCATTGAAGCGCTGGAGAGCGGGTTAAAAGCTGTCATTCCGGCGGTTCCTGTTACCGACACACAGAAGGTTGTGGAGCCGGTGGGGGCCTCCTCGAAAATTGAAAAAGTCGTTGGGCAAGTTGATCGCGCGCAGCTGCGCGGAGTTCAAACCCCGCAAGGTTTTCACTGGGAAACCGCTATGCGCGCACACGAGGCGGGCCGCGAACTGCTGGCCCAAGGTGTGGAACTAACCGACGATGCCGGGCTTGTGGAAGCTCTTGGCGAGGATGTGCATGTGACGCCGGGTAGCGCGCTGTCCATGAAGATTACAACCAAACTAGACCTGGTGGTTGCCGCAGAAATCCTGGCCCGGCCAGACCGGTATCAGAGCCTGTTGGAGGAATAACATACCGCCAACGAAACTAAATGGTCTTTAAATCCATAATTTTCTGATTTCGGGTTAAAGTCAGAAGCGTGACTACTTCATCAACTAATCACAGCTTTGGCAACGAGGCCCCCGCTAAAAAAGAAAGCATCCTAAATAAGACCGTTCTTGCATGGTCGCTTTGGGACTGGGGTTCGGCCGCATTCAACGCGGTTGCCACCACATTCGTATTTTCTGTTTATTTGACTTCCGGCATGTTTGCCGACACGGATAAGTCATCAGAGTCGCTGAGCCTTGGCCTCACTATCGCGGGTTTTGTGATCGCGCTCCTCGCGCCGATTACCGGCCAGCGTGCAGACCGGCGCGGTAAAGGCACGTTCTGGCTGGGTTTCAACACTTACGTAGTGGTGATGCTGACCGGCATGATGTTTTTTGTCCACCCCGAGTCGGTGTTTGGCCCGCTCGGCGCAATGTGGCTTGGCATCGCGCTACTTGGCTTCGGAAACGTTTTCTTTGAGTTCGCGTCCGTGAACTACAACGCGATGCTCGCGCGCGTGTCCACGCCCAAGACTATGGGCCGCGTGTCTGGCCTTGGCTGGGGACTTGGCTACGTGGGCGGCATCATTTTGCTCCTGATCCTCTACTTCGGTTTTATCGCCCCCGAGGTGGGCCTGTTCGGTGTAACGGCCGAGAATGGCCTGAACGTTCGCGTATCTATGCTGATTGCCGCGCTCTGGTTCGGGCTTTCCACAATCCCCGTGTTAATCGCGGTTCCCGGCCGTAAGGTTGCAGGCGCTGACGAGGCCGGACACGAGTCGATCATCGACTCCTACAAGCTTTTGTTTAAGACCGTAAAAGACCTATGGAACACGTCGCCGCACACAATCTTCTTCCTGATCGCGTCGGCCATCTTCCGTGATGGACTTGCGGGCGTGTTCACGTTCGGCGCTATCATTGCGGCCGGCACGTTCGGATTCAGCGCCGGTGACGTGTTGATTTTCGGCATCGTGGCAAACATTGTAGCGGGCATCGCGACTATCGGATTTGGCGCGTTGGACGACAAGATCGGCCCGAAGGCCGTTATTTTGATCTCGCTTATCGCAATGGTGGTAGATGGCATTTTGATCTTCATCCTCCACGATGCGGGCACCGGCACGTTCTGGGTGCTTGGCCTGATCCTCACCGTGTTCGTCGGCCCCTGCCAGTCGGCTTCACGCACCTTCCTCGCCCGCCTCATTCCACAGGGCCGCGAGGGAGAAGTGTTTGGCCTGTACGCCACAACCGGCCGCGCCGTGTCCTTCCTCGCGCCGCTGTGCTTCGGCCTGTCCGTGCGGCTTGGATCTAATTTCGTTCCCGAGGGCACCTCGTCGCAGTACTGGGGCATCCTCGGCATTGTCCTCATCCTGTTTGTGGGCCTCATGCTGATCCTGCCGGTTAAGACTGAGCAGGCACATCTGGGTGCCTTTGAGGACTGAACGCTATGAGCGAGCCGCAGCCGCCCGATAAGGAACAGCCGCGTTTCGAAGGTCACGACCTGCACAGTCCGCAGTATCGAAAGATCTCGATCAGCCTGTTTCTAGCCGGCTTGGCAACGTTCGCTTTGCTTTATGACACGCAGCCCGTTTTGCCGCAAATCAGCGCGCATTACGGGCTGCGTCCCGATCAGGCGGCCCTGTCCGTCTCTATTTCCACTATTGGCCTGGCGCTGGCGTTACTGTTCGTGGGGCCCATATCCGAAGTACGGGGCCGCACCCGCATCATCTTCATCTCCCTTTTTGCGGCAGGCGCCGTGGCAATCTGCGTAGGACTCGCACCAACGTGGGAGCTGATGCTTCTGCTTCGCCTCATACAAGGAATTTCCGTGGCGGGCCTACCCGCAGTGGCTATGGCATACCTAACCGAGGAAGTGCACAGGTCTGCACAAGCCCGCGCCGCCGGCCTCTACATTGCGGGTACAGCGCTGGGCGGCATGACGGGGCGCCTCGGCGTATCCGCATTCGCGGAGGTAGTGGGGTGGCGGGGCGGCCTCATCGCAATGGGAGTGGTAGCGCTGCTCTGCGCAATCCTGGTATGGCGGTTTCTGCCCCGGTCTCAGGGGTTTATTCCCGGCGAGTCAGGGCTGGCCAACCTTGCGCATCGAACCTCCGCAATCATGCGTGACCCGGTACTGCTCGGCCTGTTTTTCATTGCCGCGGTGGGAATGGGCTCATTCGTTGGTGTATTTAACATCATGGGGTTTCGGTTAGAGGCCGATCCATATGGTTACTCTGTTGGCGTGGTGGGTCTGATCTTCCTGGTGTATGCGCTCGGATCCTACTCGTCAGCCTATGCTGGGAAACTCGCGCAAAAATGGGGACAACGCAAAGTTGAACCCTACGCGATCAGCGTGATGATCTGTGGCCTGCTCCTCACGCTCGCCGCACCCATATGGGTCATCATCATCGGCCTCGCCATCTTCACCGCTGGCTTCTTCGCCACCCACGGAGTCGCATCCGGATGGGTGGCCGCCCGCGCCCGCGCCGGCGTTGGCGCAACCGGACAAGCCTCGTCGGCCTACATGTTCTTCTACTACCTGGGCTCATCCATTTTTGGTGCGCTCGCGGGAACTTTCTGGCATTGGAACACCTGGCTCGGCGTGGTACTCATGGCCGGCGTGCTACTGTTTACCGGCTTGGGAGTGGCGCTTGCACTTAGGCGGGTCAAGCCCCTCGGAGCGCGCTAGTCTACGCGCTGCACCAGCGCGGACGCGATGCCCGCAACTCCCTCGCTCCGCCCGGCAAAACCAAGCTTGTCGGTGGTTGAAGCGCCAAAACTTACCGGAGCTCCAACAACCTCGCTCATGCGTTGTTCCGCCTCGGACCTACGAGCCCCGATGCGCGGGCGCTCCCCGATGATTTGCACGGACACGTTCACAATCGCGTAACCAGCCTGCTCTACCAGGCGTACCGTTTCGCGTAGGAGCACCTCGCCGCTCGCGCCCGACCACTCTGGTCTTGACGTGCCAAAGTTTGTTCCCAGATCGCCCAGGCCTGCCGCCGCAAGTAAAGCATCGCAGCACGCGTGCGCGGCAACGTCAGCATCGGAATGGCCTTCCAAGCCAACCTCGCCGGGCCATTCAAGGCACGCCATCATCATCTTCCGTCCCGAATCTGCGGGCGCAAAAGCGTGCGTGTCAAAACCAATACCGGTGCGAATAGGTAAAAGCGAAGTCATGGGGCCAGTTTAACGCCGCGCGTTGAAAACGTTATGCCCCATGCGCGCAGGCTGGGTAGGCTAGGGGCGTGAATCTTCATCTTTACGACACCAAAAGCCGTTCCCTCCAGCCACTGAAGCCCGTTCACGAGGGCGAGGTTGGCATCTACCTGTGCGGAGCCACCGTGCAGGGTAGCCCCCACATCGGGCACTTGCGGTCCGCGGTAGCGTTTGACACGCTGATCCGCTGGCTAAAGAAGAACGGCATGAAGGTCACCTACATCCGAAACATTACGGATATTGATGACAAAATCTTGAACAAGTCCGCCGAGGCCGGGCAGCCATGGTGGGCATGGGCATCCAAGTTTGAACGCGAGTTCGCCCAGGCTTACGACGCTCTTGGGCTTATTCCGCCCACGTTTGAGCCGCGCGCAACCGCACACATCCTGGACCAGGTCCAGCTGGTCCAACGGCTCATCGATCGCGGACACGCATACCCGGATGGGGCCGGCAACGTCTATTTCGACGTGCATTCGCTAGATGACTACGGTTCGTTAACCCACCAGGATTTAGCGCAAATGCGCACCACGGAAGACGAGTCGCAGATCGATTCTAGTGTCGAGGCTGGAAAGCGCGACCCGCGTGACTTCGCCCTATGGAAGGCCGCTAAGCCGACTGAGCCGAGTACTGCTTCCTGGCAGTCCCCGTGGGGGCTAGGCCGTCCGGGCTGGCACTTGGAGTGTTCCGCAATGTCGCGCCGCTACCTGGGGGAGGCGTTCGATATTCACGGAGGCGGCATCGACCTGCGTTTCCCCCACCACGAGAACGAGCAGGCGCAGTCCCATGGCGCTGACTGGCCGTTTGCAAGCCTGTGGGTGCACAACGCGTGGGTGACGATGAAGGGGGAGAAGATGTCGAAGTCGCTCGGCAACTCCCTGGCGGTTGCAGACATCTTGCAACGCGTGCCCGCACCGGTGTTGCGTTTCGCTCTAGGCACGGTGCACCACCGCTCTACCGTGGAGTATTCCGAAGAAACGATCCACGCTGCAGCCGCCGCTTGGGAGCGTATTTCCGGATTCGTCCAGCGCGCCGGTGAGGTAGCGAGTGTGACCGTGAGCGAGGTCGCCGAGCGAGCTGTACCGCAAGCCTTCGCGGCTGCCCTCGACAATGATCTGAATGTGGCGGGCGGCTTAGCCGTGGTTTATGAGCGCATGAAGGCCGGTAATCAGGCCCTCACGGATGGCTCCGAGGGGGAGGCGCGCGAGGCGTTGCTGGATGTGCGCGCAATGCTCGACATTCTTGGCTTGGATCCGGCATCGCCGCAGTGGGCCAGCGATGATGCGGAGGCCGGTGGAAAAGACAAGGCTCTGGACGTCCTTGTGAATCACTTGATTGAGCAGCGGGAGCAGGCGCGTACCGCGAAAGACTGGGCTACGGCCGATTCGATCCGAGATGGCCTGGCTGCCGCTGGCGTTGTTGTTGAAGATGGAGCTGATGGCGCCAGATGGCATATCGGCTAGATCCGCGCGTTCAAGAGGTCGTGCCTCGCGGGCGCGGCCCTCTTTTGGAGCGTCTTGCCGGCCCGCTGGGCGTGGTCTTGCTCGTGTGGGTGGCATTTATCCTGCAACCGCTTGGAGGCCGGGAGTTACTGCTTAACTTTGGCGTTCCCGCACATGATTTCACGAGGCCGTGGACGTACTTTACGTCCATATTCCTGCACGGCTCCGTAGCGCATGTAAGTGGTAACACCACATTTCTTGCGCTCCTCGGGGTCCTAATCGGGCTGGAGGGGAGGCGGCGCTGGCTGGCCGTGTTCGTGGGGTCTGCAATCGGGGCGGGCCTGTTTATCAGCGCGTTCACGCCGGTGGGCCTCACTATTGGTGCGTCTGGAATCGTGTTTGGCTACTTCGGATACATTCTTGCGGCCGCCCTCGTGGAGCGAACCCCGTGGGTCAAACTGGTGCGGATCGTGGTTGCGATTATGCTTCTGAGTGCCTACAGCGCCACCATTCTCGTTGGTTTCTTACCATCTGGGGGAGTGTCCTGGCAGGCACACGTTGGTGGTTTCGTAGGCGGCATCGTGGTTGCGGTAATAGCCGAGAAGGTTGTTGAACCCAGATCCGAAAACGCCGCGCGGCGCCCTTCAAATCCCTATTAAGTCATGGCTCAGATCTTCGCTACAATAGGCGCCAGTAAATCAAGCAAAGGCAGGTAATCATGGCGGTTGATGGCGGCGCTCGCGGGCGCAGGCGTGCAGGCAAAGGTCCAACCAAGGGAAGTGGCGGTCAGCGTCGGCGCGGACTGCGCGGCAAAGGCCCAACCCCGAAGGCAGAAGACCGCGAATACCACGTAGCGTACAAACGCAAGCAGGAGCGCGAGGCCGAGCTGGCTAAGCAACGCCAACGCGAAGCACACCGAAACCGCACCTCCATCAAGATCGCTCGCGGCCACGAACTCATTGTGGGACGCAACCCCGTGTGGGAGGCCGTCGAGTCGGGCATCGAAATCGTGCGCGTGTTTATCGCCAGTGACCCCACTGATGATCGCGTGGCCAGCGTTCTTCGCGCCGCCTCTACCCAGGGCGCTTCCATCATGGAATGCACGCGCCGGGACCTCGAAAATGCGTCGGGCGAAACCGCACACCAGGGCATCGGCATTGAAGTTCCCGAATACGAGTACGTAACTGCCGCCGACCTGCTTCAGATTGCCGAGGACGACTTCAAAACTCCACTGATCATTGCTCTTGATCAGGTAACCGACCCGCACAACCTGGGTGCCGTGCTACGTTCGGGCGGCGCATTTGGTGCTACCGGCGTGCTGATCACTGAAAGGCGTAGTGCCTCGGTTAACGCAACCGTGTGGAAAGTGTCTGCCGGCGCCGTTTCGCGAGTGCCCGTTGCGCGTGAAACAAATCTCGTGCGGTCGCTACGCGCATTAAAAGAGTCAGGATGCTTCGTCATCGGCCTTGATGGTGGGGCGGACGTCAGCTTGCGCGACGTTGAACTAGCAACTGAACCACTCGTTGTAGTTACCGGAGCGGAAGGTAAGGGACTCTCCCGCCTAGTGCGCGAAACCTGTGACCAAATCGTGTCTATCCCAATCAGCTCTGCAGTTGAATCCCTCAACGCGGCTGTTGCTACCGGCATCGCTCTCTACGAGATTTCACAAAAACGAGCCGCACAGGGCTAATCACAGTTCGGAACCTAGTGGGCGGGCGCTAAATGAACGGGTTGTAGAACCGTCCTCCATTAACGGTAATGAGCCAGGCAGCCAGCGCAAGTAGGGCTACCGAAAGCGCGATGGCTACCCAATCGCGGGCAAGCAGTGGGCGAGTGGTGTACCACGTGCGCGTCTTGTGCTTGCCAAACCCGCGTAGCTCCATTGCGGTAGAAATCGTTTCAATGCGTTCCAGGGATGACAGCAGCAGGGGGAACAGGATGGACGCGCTGTTCTTGACGCGCGTGGCAAACGAAACATCTTTGGACGTGTCGATCCCGCGAGCTTGCTGTGCTTGAGAAATCTCGCGGTATTCGCGCTGAACGTCCGGAATATAACGAAGCGCTAATGCAACCGAGTAGGAGGCCCGATAGGGAACTCCGATCCGGTTGAGCGAAGACGCGAACTCGGAAGGGGACGTGGTGACAATGAATAGCAGGGCTACGGGCAGTACCGCAAAATATTTCAGCGTCACGTTCAACTGGTAGAACAGTTGCTCTGTAGTGAACGTGTAGCGGTTAGTCAAATGCCAAAGCGGCGTGCTGGTCCCGTAAATCTCGGTGCCGTACTGCGGGGCGAAGACGAAAATCATGATGTTGTTCAAAATCATAAGGACAAAAATGAACCACAGCACGACCTTCAGTTTTGACAGCTCAATTTTTGAAGAGACCCACAAGAACACGGACACGAAGACCATGAGAACCAAGAAGCGCGTGTCAAATCCCAGCATTGCTGCGATAGACGCGTTGATCATCATGATGAGTTTTGTGGTCCCCGTTAGCGAATGCATAAACGATTCGCGGGGGATATAGCCTAAAACGGCAGTTCTTTCAGCCACTGTTATCGCCCCGTTCCCAAGTGCTTAGCGAGGACGTCCTCACGCCACTCGTTTTCGCGCACAATGAACTGCTCAATGAACGCGGTTGGGTCCAGCATGCTTTCTGCCTTCGCGCTGGAGTGCTCATTGCCATTATCGAGGAGGCCTTGCTGTGCTCCGATTCGAACAGCCAGGTCAAACAGCGAGGTGGTTCGCAGAGACGCTGCGTGGGTTAGCTCAGGGTCTGCTAGCACGGAGGCGGAAGAGCGAGCGGCGATCACCTTGCCATCAGACATGACGAGTGTGCGTTCGGTGTATTCCAGCGCCAGGTGCATGTCGTGGGTAATCAACACAACCGTGATGCCAGAGTTGTTCAAACCCTTTAGGAACTCCATGATTTCGGTGTAGTGCGCCCAGTCTTGTCCGGCTGTGGGCTCATCTAAAATGATGATTTCTGGAGTTGTAACCATCACCGATGCTATCGTGACGCGCTTGCGCTGCCCGTAGGATAGCGCAGATATAGGCCATTCCCGATACGCCCACAGGCCGCACGTGCGAAGCGCTTGCTCAACGCGCCGCTTCTTCTCTTCGGCAGAAATATCGAGGCCTTGCAGGGCCAGGGAAACCTCTTCAATGATCAGGGTTTTCGAAATCATCTGATTGGGGTTTTGAATGACAAACCCGATTCGGCGGCCGCGGCGGGTGATGGGAGCGTCAGTGATGTCCTCGCCATCTAGGTAGATGCGACCAGAATCTGGCTTTTCAAAACCGCAAATGAGCTTGGCCAGAGTGGACTTGCCCGCCCCATTGGTGCCGCAAATAGCAACTACCTCGCCGCGGTAAATCTCGGTTGAAACCCCTTTTATGATTTCAACCTCGTTAATCCCGAAATTAACGTTTTCCAGCTTCAAAATCGGGTCAGGTTTGCGTGGAGTCTTGCGTGGTTCACGCGCCCACTGCACGAGCTCGGCCCGCGCATTATCTGGAATGTGGACGGAGTGTACCGACTCGGGTTCGTCCGCCGCGGTGACGTTGTGTCCGGCCATGCGCAGAGCCGTAATGTAGAGCGGTTCGCGAATCCCGTGATCGGTCAATACTCGCGAAGCAATAATTTCGTTCGGCGTACCGTCCGCTACGATCTGGCCGCGATCTACAACGATGATGCGATCCACGTGTCGGTGCAGGACGTCCTCTAAACGGTGTTCGATGATGATGACGGTTGCGCCCTCCGGCGGGCGCTGGTGCAGCGCATCAATCGTCTCAATGGCCTGCTGGCCAGAAGCGGGGTCAAGGGAAGCAAGAGGCTCGTCAAAAAGCAGAATCTGCACGTCGTCTACGATCACGCCGGCCATGGATACGCGCTGTTTTTGGCCGCCTGACAAGTCTTGGGGGGATGCCTCTAGGCGGTTCTCAATGCCAACGACGGAGGCTGCCTGTTGCACCCGCGAATGCATCTGGGTTTGCTCCACCAGGTCGTTTTCTAGCGAGAAAGCAATGTCTTCTGCAACTGTCAGCCCAATGAACTGGCCGTCTGGATCCTGCAGTACAGTGCCCACGATTTTAGAAAGCTCGTGCAGGGGAGTTTGGGTTGGGTCAATGCCGGCAACCTTCACCGTGCCGGAATGTTCCCCGGGGAAGCGGTAGGGGATGAGCCCGTTGATGACGTGTGCCAGTGTGGACTTACCAGAACCAGACTGGCCTACAATCGCAACTTTTTCGCCACGGTTGATCGTCAGATTGATACCCCGAAGAGTGGGAGACGATTGCGCGCGATATTGAAAAGTGAAATCGCAAAACTCAATGATGGGTTCAGGCGCAGTACCTGATGAGTTCGGTTGGTCCTGTGTCCGGGCGGCTTCCGAACTCGAGCGAGGTACAGTGCCCGTGTTGGGGGCGTCATTCGCGGGGCGAGCCTGCATGCCCGCAGCACTTGCCGCACTGCCGGCGCTTAGGCTCGCCCCATCCGAATGAAACTCAGTCACAGGAGGCTTATTCCTTTTCCTCAAGCGAGCCGGCGGACGTGCGGGTCTTCGCGTAGGCAATCACAATCAAGGAGCCAATGATAGCGGTGGTAAGGATGTTAGAAATACCAGCGACTGCTCCCTGCGTGAACACCTTCGAAGCGGGCTCAGAGTAGAACAGGATGTCCAAAAGCGGGGCTGCGATGCCCCACGACACAGCGTGCGCTACCACCACGGCAACGTTGAAACGTACCAGGCCGCCACTGTTGATTGGGCCGTCCTGCACGTTATCTTTCAGCGTCATTAGGCCCATGATCAGACCGGCAATAGCCGAAGCCACGATCCAGGACCACCAGGGGCCGTAGGAGGTGGCGTCGATCAGGAAGTGACCAATCAACCCCATAAGGCCGGCAACCACTGGGCCGTAAAGCAGTGCGAACACGGCTAGCAGCGCGTACTGGATGTTAATGGTTGTGTTTGGAATCGGCGTTGGGATTACAAGAAAACGGCCGAGTACAAAAAAGAGGGCCGCGCCAATACCCGTAGCTACCACAGCAGTGGTTGGCGAAGTCTTATTGATCATTGTTTTCCTTCTACTTGAATTTGTACTGAAAGGGATGAGGGGGATTAGGCGAGGGGCGCATCATCTAGCGGATACTCAAAATCCACCTTCCACTGCGTTCCCTGCCCAACTGAGTACGCCATTGCGAACGAACCGCGGTTAATTGCGATAGCCATGTTGTCCAAAGAGTTCGTATAAATGAGCGGTTCACCAACCGACACATCCGCAAACGAGCGCACGTACTTAAGCGGAGCCGAATAGACGTCGCCGTGCTGGTTTTCAATGTGTACGCGAACGTACTCGCCCATTTCGACACCAAGTTCAAGGAACAGTTCGCGCGGAATGTTTGTCCAAAGAGACCCGTATCGAACGTCGTGCGTGTCAATAGTGCCGAAAGCCTTGTTCTGCTCAATTTTCGGCTCCATGACGGGTAGCTTGATGGCCTTCTCAACATCGAGGGCGGGGCCGACCTCCTCGAAAGTGATCTTGCCGGATGCTAGCCGAGCACCCGTGTATGCGTAAATGTCACGCCCGTGGAATGTGTAGGAGTGACCCGAACCCGGCAGTCGGTTAACGGACTCGTCAATCTCACGAAGCTCATCTAAACCGTACGTAACCGCAATATGAGTCAGTGTCCCGTTGTCAGGCGTTACAACGAAATGGCCAGACTTGGTTTTTGCCACCACGGACAGGCGATCCGAGCCAACGCCGGGATCAACAACCGAAACAAACACCGAACCCGCGGGCCAATACACAAGAGTTTGCGCGAGCCTACAAGAGCCCTCCCACACGTCGTAAGGAGGAATGTTGTGAGTGAGGTCCTCAATAGGAAGACTCGAGTCCACGCCGTACGCCACGCCGTGCATGGCTGACACGGCGCCATCTGAATATCCAAAGTCGGACTGCAAAATTAGGGGCTTCATGGGTTTCCTGAACGTAGGGATCTGGGAACGGGTCCATCATACGTGCATACACGGACAGCAACTTCACGCGATCTCATAATGGACGCGTAGCGTCGCGCGGCGCCCTACAAGCGCATTTGTGTGCAAATGTCCTATTATAGCGCCAATTTCTTAAAAGTGACCGAAACGTGAGATCAGCAGAGAGTCAAATGTCACGAAAAGATAACGAGCCTTGACATCGAGGATCTTTGTCGCGGATTGTTAGGTTCACTGAAAACTGCCCAGAAGGAGGATACCCGCATGTCGACGACGACATATCAGGCAATCGCCATGATCATCTACCTGGTAGCCATGGTTATGATCGGCCTGCTTGCCTACAACCGAACGAGTGACTTTGACGATTACATGCTCGGCGGTCGCAAGCTCGGCCCAACAGCCGCGGCCCTATCCGCCGGCGCATCCGACATGTCCGGCTGGCTCCTCATGGGCCTTCCCGGAGCGATCTACCTGAACGGTCTCATCGAAGGCTGGATCGCGGTTGGTCTAACCATTGGCGCATGGCTTAACTGGAAGTTCGTGGCGCCGCGCCTACGCTCCTACTCGCAGGTGGCGTCCGATTCCATCACCGTTCCCTCATTCCTCGGTCAGCGTCTGCGCGACCGTTCGCACCTTATCCGCATCGTTGCGGGCATCATCATTTTCGTCTTCTTCACGTTCTACGTCTCGTCCGGCATGGTGGCCGGCGGCGCCTTCTTCGAAGCGTCGTTTGGCATGAACTACCACCTCGGTCTCGTCATTGTTTCTGCAATCGTTGTGCTCTACACGCTAATCGGTGGCTTCCTTGCCGTGTCGTGGACGGACGTGGTGCAGGGCCTCATGATGGTTACCGCGCTCGTCCTCGTTCCGATCGTTGGCATCGCGCACGTGGGCGGCTTCTCCAACATGGTTACCGCCATCAACGAGGTTGATCCCACCATCTTCTCCCTCTCCGGTGGTGCCGCTGCGGGCGTGGCCGCGATGGGCATTATCTCCGCGCTTGCTTGGGGCCTCGGATACTTTGGTCAGCCCCACATCATCGTGCGCTTCATGGCCCTGCGTTCCGCGAAAGAATCTGCCGCCGCTCGCCGCATTGGCATCGGCTGGATGCTACTTGCGGTTATCGGCGCCGGCATGACTGCCCTCGTGGGTGTAGCAGTGTACAAGCATGATGAGGCTCAGCTCGCTAACCCCGAGTCGGTATTTATCTCGCTGGGCCAGCTCCTCATGCACCCGCTTGTTGCAGGCTTCATGCTTGCCGCTATCCTCGCGGCCATCATGTCTACCATTTCTTCGCAGCTACTGGTCACGTCTTCTGCGGTTGTTGAAGACATTTACCGAGCTTTCACTAAGCGCGACTTGTCGGGCAATGACGGCGTGCTCGCGGGCCGTATCGTTGTGGCAGTCATTGCGATCCTTGCTGGCGCCCTCGCTTGGCCGCGCTCGGACACCATCCTTGCCCTCGTTGCATTCGCGTGGGCTGGCTTTGGAGCTTCGTTTGGCCCCACCGTTCTGCTCTCGCTCTACTGGCGCAAGTTCACCTACCAGGGAGCCATCGCCGGCATGATCGCTGGAGCGGTCACGGTTGGTATCTGGGGCAACGTTTCGGGTGGCATTTTCGACCTTTACGAAATCCTTCCCGGCTTCCTGCTGAACCTGCTGTTCGCGGTCATTGTTTCTAACATGACGTACAAGCCGAACGACGAGATCGATAAGGAGTTTGACGACGCCCTCGCGGGGGTCTCGGCAGACTGACCCACACAAGTAGCGCAGCTCTTGCAAAGTGCAAGAGCTGCGCTCACGTGTGCACCAGGTATCGCACGTTAAAGCGGATGAAATAATTCGCGTAAAAGATATAAATTGCTTTTCCTGTGCACTAGAAGAATTCCCCAATATAGTTAGAGCAAAACCTCGCATAGCCTCGCATGCGTAAAGTCAATCAAAGGAGATCAAATGACTGCGCCGGAAGTAACGGACTTTTCCCAAATCGCAGAACGGGCGCTCATTCGGGCGCGCAAATGGGCAGACGAATCAACGAAATACCCCATTGATCCGGCCGCAAAGCTCCTTGCAGACGTCCTCGAAGATGAGGGCGGCCTTGACTACACCGTCTCGTTCGTTGACGGGGTTGTGAGGCCCGAAGATCAGCAGGTGGCGGCAGACCACCTGGCTGAAACAGGTAAGAAGAACCCGGATTTCCTCCCGTGGTACCTGCGCACCCCCGCCCTCATTGGTGGAACCGTTGGCAAGTTTGTTCCAGAGGTTTCCGTGCCGGCCGCACGCCGCGTATTCCGGCAGTTGGTGGGAGACCTCGTTGTTGATGTAACTAATGACAAGCTTGGCCCCGCAATCCAACGCCTCAAGGCGGGCGGCGCCTCGCTGAACGTAAACCTTCTTGGCGAGGCCGTTCTGGGGGACAAGGAAGCCGCGAAGCGTCTAGCCGACACCAAGCGCCTGCTTGAGCGCGACGACATCGACTACGTTTCGCTGAAAGTTTCAGCCGTCACCGGCCCGCACAACCCGTGGGGTTACGACGACGTTGTTGATCACGCGTTCACCGAACTGCTGCCTCTGTACAGGTATGCCGCCGCGCACCCTGCCCGCAAGTTCATCAACCTGGACATGGAAGAGTACCGCGACCTGCACCTCACCATTGACGTGTTCAAGCGCCTCCTCGACCAGCCGGAAATGAAGAACTACTCGGCAGGCATTGTGCTGCAGGCCTACCTGCCGGACACGCTCAACGCTATGAAAGACCTGCAGGAGTGGGCCGCAAAGCGCGTTGAAAATGGCGGAGCGCCCATCAAGGTGCGCGTGGTGAAAGGCGCGAACCTTGCCATGGAGCGCGTTGACGCCGCCATGCGAGGGTGGGAACTAACCACCTGGGAATCTAAGCAGGCCACCGATGCGAACTACCTGCGCATCATCAACTGGGCGATGACCCCGGAGCATCTACAAAACGTGAAGCTCGGCGTTGCCGGACACAATCTGTTCACTATCGCAGCGGCTTGGGAGCTTGCCCTCGAGCGCGGCGTGCAAGACCAGATTGAAATCGAAATGCTCTCGGGCATGGCTACCCAGCAGGCTTCAGCCGTTCGCGAGGACGTAGGCAACCTCCTGCTGTACGTCCCGGTTGTAAGCCCCGACGAGTACGACGTGGCAATCTCTTACCTGGTTCGCCGGTTGGAGGAAAACTCAGCGGATGAAAACTTCATGGCCTCCATTTTTGACATCGGCACCGACCTTGGCGCATTCGACAAGGAGAAGAAGCGCTTCCTCGCCGCCGTTGAGCAGATGGAGCGCGAAGGTGACCGTCGCGTGGGCGCGAACCGCCACCAGGATCGCAGTACGGAAACGGCCGAAGACATTGCGAAACCAGTAACTACTCCCGCGGGAGGCTGGACGTTCAAGAACACTCCGGACTCCGACCCGTCGCTACCTGAAAACCTGCAGTGGGCGCGCGACATCGCGGCTCGCATCAAGGACTCCAAGCTCGGTAACGAAACTATCGAAGCCGCAGTAATCGACACCGAAGACGCACTGAATGAAATGCTCGATCGGGCGGTTGAAGGAGGTCGCGAATGGGCGGCACGCAGCGCTAAGGAACGCTCCGACCTCCTCCACAAAGTTGGTGTGGAACTGGGCAAGCGCCGCGGTGAGCTCATCGAGGTGGTTGCATCCGAACTCGGTAAATCGCTTCAGCAAGCTGACGTTGAAGTCTCTGAAGCTATCGACTTTGCCCACTATTACGCAGAACGTGCCCTTGACCTCGAGAATCTCCAGAGTGCTAAGTTCGAACCGGTAGATGTAACCCTGGTGACTCCGCCGTGGAACTTCCCAATCGCTATCCCCGCGGGCGGTACCATCGCGGCGCTCGCGGCGGGAGCCGCCGCCATTTTGAAGCCGGCCTCGATCGCGCGTCGCACCGGCGCAGTGTTGGCTGAATGCATCTGGGCTGCAGGCGTCCCTGAAACCGCATGTATCCTTGCCTCCGTTGGGGAACGCCAGCTGGGCCGCGAGCTAGTGACTGACAAGCGCGTTGGCCGCGTCGTTTTGACGGGCGGTGTGGAGACCGCGCAAATGTTCCGCTCTTGGGATCCCACCTTGCGCATCATGGCTGAAACCTCGGGCAAGAACGCTATCGTGATCACTCCGTCAGCCGACCTTGACCTCGCTGTGAAGGACGTGATCGACTCCGCTTTTGGTCATGCGGGCCAGAAGTGCTCGGCAGCCTCGTATGTGATCCTTGTGGGATCAACCGGCTTCTCCAAGCGCGTGCGTAACCAGCTGGTCGACGCCGCGAAGTCGCTGCACATCGGTTGGGGAGACGATCTATCGGCAGAAATGGGGCCGTTGTCTTCCGAGCCGGGAGAGAAGCTCCTGGCCGGCCTGACGACTCTTGATGAAGGACAAAAGTGGGTGCTTAAGCCGCGTCGCCTTGACGACACGAACAGGCTGTGGAGCCCCGGCGTGCGCGTGGGCGTGGAACCAGGATCTGAGTATCACATGGTCGAATACTTCGGCCCGATCCTTGGCATCATGCGCGTTGACACTCTTGAAGAGGCCATTGCAGCGCAGAACATGGTGGACTTTGGCCTCACCGCTGGCTTGCACTCGCTTGATCCCGATGAGATCAACTACTGGCTCAACAACGTAGAAGCGGGCAACGTGTACGTTAACCGCGGTATTACCGGTGCAATCGTGCAGCGTCAGCCGTTTGGCGGATGGAAGCGCTCCGCGGTGGGTGAAACCACCAAGGCGGGAGGCCCGAACTACCTCTACGGATTTGGCGATATCAAACCCGTTGAGCCTACCGCTGAGGGTGAGCGCGACGCCGCGTACCCTCCGGCTGTCGAACACGAGGCCAACGTGAAGGCCCCGCAACTGCGTGAGCTCCTAGAATCCGCAAAGCGCCTTCTGTCAGAAGAGGACTACGCGCGCCTCGCGGTTGCCGTCGAGTCTGACCAGCACGCGATCGACACCGAGTTTGGCCGTCTGCATGACCCGTCGAAGGTCGGCGTGGAACGCAACATCTTGCGCTATCTGCCCGTTGGCGCCCAGATTCGAGTGGGCAAGTACGCCTCTCTCTACGAGGTGTTCCGCGCGGTCTCTGCAGGTATCGCCCTGGGGGAGATCGTGAAGGTAGATCCGGATGACGAGACCTCGTTTATCCGCGAACTTCCAGCCGGTGCTTACACAGGCATGGACCTTACGGTGTCAACGGAAACGTTCCTCCCAACCGATCCGTCGATCATGTTGGGCAATCTTGGCGTTGACATCCTCGTTGAAAACAAGCGCCAGTTTGCTGAGCGTGTTCAAGCAGAGGTGGAAGCCGGCGAGAACCTCGACATTCGTATCCGCATGATTGGCGAGGACGGCGACGAGCTGCGACGCGCAGTAGACGGATCGATTGACGTTGCCATTTGGGATGGGCCAGTCACTACGTGCGGTCGCGTGGAGATTCTGCCGTTTGTGCGCGAGCAGGCAGTCTCGATCACCAACCACCGGTTCGGCAACAAGACCCCGCTCTCTACCCAGGTGCTGGTGTAGTAGGCGAGCGGTTTAGCTAGAAGTTTGGGCGGTCACCTCTTGGGTGATCGCCCAAACTCTTGCTCTGGCATAAAATCAGACGCTTATAGCGTGTACCAAACCGTCGAGTTTGGCGCGGCCTCCTCACTAGAAACTTGGGCGGGATCGACCTCATTGGTAGACAGCAAGATGCGTGCGCCCGCGGGTAGTGCAACGGCCTCATCAAATGCCATAACAATGTGCACGTCAGCGCGGCCAGGAAGCCGAGATACGTAGTGCAAATGGGCCTCCTGCGCGTCCAGAAGTTCAGCCCGGCCAAGTCCTAGATCTTCACGTAGGCGATACATTTTCTTAAAGAAATTCAAGGATGAGGACGCCTCGGACTCCTGCACGTCCACGGCAAGTGTCCGCCAACTTGCAGGCTGAGGGAGCCACGTGGAGCCGCCAGGAGAGAAGCCAAAGCCCGGGGCGTTCGCTTCCCACGGCATGGGTACGCGGCAGCCGTCACGGCCGGCTTCACGCCCCTGAGTGCGGTAGAAAGCGGGGTCCTCGCGCAGCTCGTCGGGCACGGCCATGTGTTCGGGTAGTGACAGCTCTTCGCCCTGGTAGATGTACATGGAGCCGGGCAGTGCTGCTTGAAGGGCATGAGCGGCAAGGCCGCGGCGCCGACCTAGTTCGGCGTCCGGTTGCTCCTCAAATGGGCGGATGCCATTAGGTCCCTTGCCCGTCCTGGATAGTCCAAAACGGGAGGCGGCACGCACCACGTCGTGGTTTGAAAGCACCCAAGTGGTTGGAGCACCCACGGTGTCCATTTCTTGCAAAGAGTGGGCGATAACCCGACGGTAAGATTCGGCGTCCACAGGTGAAGTGAGGAAGTCGAAGTTGAACGCTTGGTTCATCTCGTCCGCTCGTACGTAAAGCTTCGCGTCCTCGGGCCTGTTTAGCCACGCCTCGGCAACCAGCGCCCGGTCGCCTTCGTACTCGTCCAACACCTGCCGCCATTCGCGGTAGATGTCGTGTACGCCAGGCTGGTTCCACTGGGGAGGTTCGGGAACATCCTCGGGTAGCATGTTTCCACCCGAAACCATGTCCCAGTGGTACTGGTAGTTTGGTAGATCAGGATCTTTTACGAGACCGTGTGCCACATCTACACGAAATCCGTCCACGCCTAGATCCAGCCAGAACCGCAGGATGCTGCAAAACTCTTCGCGCACCCGCGGATTGTCCCAGTTGAGGTCCGGCTGGGAGGAATCGAACAGGTGCAAGTACCACGATTCATCGTTCTCCCAAGCGGAGCCAGGAGCGTCCGCGCGATCTTTCACGCGCGTCCACGCCTTTCCACCAAAAACGGACAGCCAGTCGTTGGGCTCTTGAGGGCTCTCGCGAAACCAATAGAGGTCACGCTCCGGTGCGTCCACTCCGCCTGCAAGAGCCTTTTGGAACCATTCGTGTTGGTCGGAGGTGTGGTTAGGCACGAGGTCAACGACTACGCGAAGCCCAAGCTCATGGGCCCGCGAAATTAGGGCGCGAGCGTCGTCCAAGTTTCCAAACAGTGGGTCGATAGCCCGGTAATCGGACACGTCGTAGCCGCCATCCTTTTGCGGGGACGCATAGAACGGGGAAATCCAGACGGCGTGGGCGCCTAGATTCGCAATGTGGTCAAGGCGCGAAGTGACTCCGGCGAGGTCTCCGATCGATCCGGAGCTGGAAGCAAAGGAGCGTGGATAAATCTGGTAGATGACAGCCTCGCGCCACCATTCGCGTGAGGTGTTTGCCGGGTGAAGGATCTGCATGGGTTCGCGGGCCTATTCGTTCATGAGGATGTGGCCTGCTTGGCCGGAGCGGTGGTTTCACGCACCACCAGTTCTGGTTTGAACGTTGTGAGCGTCATTTCGTTTGGTGTTCGTTTGATACGAGAGACGAGGGTGGTTACCGCTGCCTCACTGATGGCGCGCACGGGTTGGCGAACGGTCGTGAGCGCGGGGGAGAGGAAGGGCATCATTGCGGAGTCATCGAAGCCGATGATCGATACGTCTTCTGGAACGCTCATGCCCTGGT
The DNA here is from genome assembly GCF_000758775.1 of Actinomyces sp. S4-C9. Taxonomy (NCBI): domain Bacteria; kingdom Bacillati; phylum Actinomycetota; class Actinomycetes; order Actinomycetales; family Actinomycetaceae; genus Actinomyces; species Actinomyces sp. S4-C9. Next base: position 163,500 of record NZ_JRMU01000010.1, read on the forward strand.
CGACGATGTAGCGCATGGTTCCAAGCGCCATGATGTCGGAGGTGCAAATGATTGCGGTTGCGCCCTGATCGAGAGCGGCCTGCGCTGCCACCTGCCCGCCCTCTACGGTGAACAGCGTTTCGGAATGGATGGGCGCGGAATCGGGAAGCATTTGTTCCACACATTCGAGGTAGCGTTCGAACTTGATGTGTGCTGGGCTGAAGCGCAGTGGGCCCGAAACAAATCCGATGCGTTTGTGTCCTAGGCCCACCAGGTGACGCATGGCCTGAGTGATGGCGTCCGCGTCGTCGGTGGAGAAGTCAGGCGCATCAATCTTGGAGTTGGCTCCATTGATTGTGACGAATGGGATGTGGCTTTCGATTAAGTTCTGATAGCGCTGCGTGTTTGCCGTGAGGTCGGCGTGCAGGCCAGAAACGAAGACGAGGCCAGCAACGCCTTGGCTCATAATGGCTTCTACGAGGGAATCCTCGGTTGAGCCGGCCGCAAACTGGGTTCCAAACAGCGGGGTGTAGCCCTGTCGGAGCATTTCGGTGGATAGGTGTTGCACGAACTGCGGGAAAATGGGGTTGGTGAGCTCTGGAACGATCAGTCCGATGAGCCCGCCGGAGCGTGCTCGAAGTTTTTCTGGGCGTTCGTATCCGAGGAGGTCGAGGGCGCGCAGAACCGCTTGGCGAGTGTCTTCGGCAACCTCTGATTTCCCGTTGAGCACTCTTGAGACCGTTGCGGTAGATACACCGGCTTGCTGCGCAAGGTCGGATAAGCGCAGTCGCTCAGCCATCGCCACTCCTTTGTAGCCTGCTCTTACATACATGTTTGAAAATGTTTTGCAAAAATTTGCGGGTTACATAAAACACTACATGAGGCGCGGGAAAAATGAGAAAAGATTAAGCTGGTTGTCTGGAAATGCGCCTGTTCAACCCCTCTTTATAAACATCTGATTACATTCCTTACAGAAATCTCTGAAAACTCTTGCAAAAACCTGAAAGCACGTTACAATCAGGAATGTCTAGATCGCTTGTGTGACAATGACGAACACAGTTTTAGGTTGAATCTCAAGGAGAAAAGAATGCGAAGGGGCATTGCACTAGCAACAATTGGCGCTCTGTCTGTTCTTGGGCTTTCCGCATGTGGCGGCTCAGGTACCACAGAGGTAGAAACTGACGGGTCGGCGGCAGAGTCCACCGGCCAGGGTCTAACCGTTTGGGTTGACGCCAACCGCGAGGCCGCGTTTAAGAAGGCAGCGGACGCATACAAGAACGCTACTGGCAACAACGTTGAGCTGGTTGTTAAGGATAACGACCAGATGCGTACCGAGTTTTCTACCCAGGTTCCAACCGGTCAGGGCCCGGACATTGCGTTTGGCGCTAACGACTGGATCGGCGAGTTTGTGAACAATGGCCTCGTAGCTCCCGTTGAGCTTGGCGACAAGGCAGGGGACTTCTCGGAAGGCTCCGTTGCAGCGTTTACGTTTGACGGCCAGGTTTACGGCGTTCCTTATGCGGTTGAGAACCTTGCAATCATCCGTAATGCCGACCTCGTTGATGCAACGCCTGCTACTTTTGACGAAATGATTGAGAAGGGCAAGGCTGCGGGCACCGAGTACCCGTTCGTCATCCAGGTTGGTGACGAGGGTGACCCGTACACCATGTACCCGTTCCAGTCCTCCTTCACCGGCCCGGTGTTTGAGCAGAACGCTGACGGTTCCTACACCTCGAATCTCTCCATTGGCGGCGCAGAGGGTGAAGCCTTTGCTAAGTGGCTGCAGGAAAAGGGCAACGAGGGCGTCATTAGCCCCTCCATTTCTTATGACGTTGCTGTTGATGCGTTCAAGAATGGCAAGTCGCCTTACATTCTCGGTGGCCCGTGGATGCTCGCTGACTTTGAGGGCATGAACATCGCGGTTGATCCGATTCCGTCCGCAGGCCCGAACAAGGGTGTCCCATTCCTTGGCGTACAGGGTGGCTTCATCTCGGCTAAGTCTGAAAATGCTCTGCTGGCTAACGACTTCCTCGTTAACTACGTGGGTTCCCAGGAAGTTCAGGACGAACTGTTCGCAATCGGTAACCGCCTCCCGGCTCTGACTGCTTCGGCTGACAAGGCTGCGGCTGATCCGCTAATCGCTGGCTTCCAGGCAGCATCTGAGGGTGGCTTCCCGATGCCGAACATTCCAGAAATGGGTGCCGTCTGGACCTTCTGGGGCAAGACTGAGGCTCAGATCCTAAACGGCTCTGATCCGGCTGAGACCTGGAACAAGATGATTTCTGACATCCAGGCCGAGCTGGGCAAGTAGTTCACTTAAAAAGGTGCGGCTGATTCTTCCGGCCGCACCTTTTTAATAACAGGAACCGATGCTGATATGTCGCAAATGTTGAAAGAAACCGACGCAACACGTCGGAGGAAAGAGCGCCGCGCTGAACGCCGTAAGCGCGATTCTGTGGCGACCTCGTGGGGGCCGGGCTCCATTGTGAAGCTCATCCTCATGGCGCTTGTTAACGCGCTTGGCATTTACATTGCCGCAACCGCATTGAGTGGCGGGTCCATGGTGCTCGGCATCGGAATGCTACTCTTGCTTGTTGCCGTTGACTGGATCTACTTCTCTAAGCGAGACAGTCTAATTCCTGCGAAGTACTTGGCTCCCGGCCTCGTCTTCCTAATTATTTTCCAAGCGTTCACGATCGTTTACACCGGTTACATCGCGTTCACTAACTACGGTCACGGTCACATACTCACGAAGGAAGCGGCAATCGAGTCGATCCTTCTGCAAAACAACACGAAGCGAGTGGAGGGTTCGCCCGAATACCCGCTCGCCATTGTGGAGCAGGGTAACGAACTAGGTTTTGCCGTTTTTGATGGGACGGAAGTGAAGGTTGGTAGCGCCGAGCAACCGCTTGAAAAGGTGGGCGCGAAGGTCTCCAACGGGCGCATTACCGAGGTTGATGGGTGGAAGGTTCTTTCCATCGCGGAACTGGGGGCGCGACAAAGCGAGGTAACACAGCTTCGGGTGCCACTATCTGAAGACTTGAACGAGGGTGCAATCGGTACCCAAAACGGTATGACAGGCTTCGAGTTCACCTCGACCATCCAGTATGACCAGCAGACTGACACGATGGTGAACACGGAAAACGGTACCGTTTACAAGGCCGATGACACGGTGGGTTCGTTCATTTCAGAGGACGGTAGCGCCCTGGGCGTTGGCTGGCGTGTTGGCGTTGGATTTAAGAACTTCGTCGACGGGTTCTCGGATGCACGCTATGCGCAGCCATTCCTCAATGTACTGGTATGGAACGTGATCTTCGCGTTCATGTCCGTGCTTACCACTTTCTTGCTGGGCATGTTCCTCGCGATCGTGATGAACGATGATCGCATGCGCGGGCGCAAGGTTTACCGAACCATCATGCTGCTTCCGTACGCTTTCCCCTCATTTATGACCGCGTTCTTGTTTGCGGGCATGATGAACGAAAAGTACGGCTTCTTTAACCAGTTGCTTGGAGCTTCCATCCCGTGGCTCACCGATCCAACGATGGCTAAGGTTTCGGTGCTCCTGGTGAACTTGTGGATGGGCTTTCCCTACATGTTCCTGATTGTTACGGGCGCACTCCAGTCGATTCCTCACGACCTCATTGAGGCCGCAGAGATCGACGGTGCTAGCTCGATGGAAGTGTGGCGCCACGTGACGCTCCCGCAGCTCATGATTGCCCTCACTCCGCTACTTATTTCATCGTTCGCGTTCAACTTCAACAACTTCAACCTGATTTACATGTTGAATGGCGGTGGCCCGGCAATGTCGGATGCTTCCGTCCCGGTTGGACATACGGACATTTTGATTTCGATGGTTTACAAGATTGCTGGCCTAACCGGCGAGGCGCTGCCAAACTACGGTCTAGCCGCAGCCATGTCGCTGGTTATCTTCCTGATCGTTGGCGCAGTGTCCATGTACTCCTTTAAGAAGTCGAATGCCATGGAAGGAGTGGCGTGATGAGTGCTCAAACAGTTACTGCAAGTGCGAAGCCGGCTGCAACGAAGAATCGGATGCCGTTTGGCAAGTGGTTCCGCGGTATTGGTTTCCGTCACGTCGTGGGTGTCCTCGCAGCGATCTACGCAGCGTTCCCCATTCTGTACGTGTTTTCAGCGGCTTTTAACCCGAACGTTAAGACAACACTCACGGGCGCGAACTCGCTGTTCTCATCGGTTTCAACCGAGAACTTCACGGAGCTGTCCGACACGATGTTCTGGACTTGGTTTGGCAACACGATCATCATCGGCGTGGCCACATCGATTGGAACCGTATTGATGGGCGCTGCGGCGGCCTACGCGTTTTCGCGCTACCGCTTCTCTGGTCGCAAGGTTTCGCTTCAAGCCCTGCTGATCATCCAGATGTTCCCGCAGTTGCTGACGTTTGTAGCTATCTTCCTGCTTCTAACCACGCTGGGTGAGGTCATTCCGGCGCTCGGTATTAACTCGAAGATGGCGCTGATCTGCGTTTACTGGGGCGGCGCACTAGGCGCCAATACGTTCCTCATGTACGGCTTCTTCAACTCCATCCCGATGGATCTAGACGAGGCCGCGAAGATCGATGGAGCTTCCCATGCTCAGATCTACTGGACCATTGTTCTACCGCTGGTCATTCCGATCCTTGCGGTAGTGGGCCTGCTGTCCTTCATCTCGGCGTTTAATGATTTCGTGCTTGCGCGCACGATCTTGACCTCGCAAGAGAACTGGACGCTGGCGATCGGCATGAACATTTGGGTCGGTGGCAATGAGAAGAACTGGGATTGGTTCGCATCCGGCGCTGTGATTGCGGCTATCCCAATCTTGCTTCTGTTCCTGTTCTTACAAAAGTACATTGTTGCCGGTCTGACCGGTGGCGCTGTGAAGGGTTAGAAGTTTCCCTGTGGTGGGGCGCTCGCTTGGTTGAGCGCCCCACCATTTTTGTGCTGAGTTGCGTGTGAGGACGAGGCGGGTTGGGTGCACATGAGGCTCCGTCCTCAAATGTGGGACGAACTGTGAGCAAAGTATCGTCTTTGCCACACTTCACGTAGACTCTGGGAGGTAGAAGCTCCATTCTGCTCAAGGCAAAAGCCTTGAAAAAACGAGTTGCGCGAGGGATAGGACCTCGCATGGAGGGTAAAAATGCCAGCGGTAATAGTCGTCGGAACGCAGTGGGGCGACGAGGGCAAAGGCAAAGCAACCGACCAGCTAGGCTCTGGGGTTGACCTGGTTGTTAAGTTCAACGGTGGAAACAATGCGGGCCACACTGTAGTGGTTGATGGAGAGAAGTATGCACTTCACCTCCTTCCCGCGGGCATCCTCACCGAGGGCGTAACGCCGATCATTGGCAACGGCGTGGTGGTGGACCTTGAGGTCTTGTTCCAAGAGATGGATGAGCTGGCTAGTCGCGGCCGAGACACCTCTCGTCTGCGCATTTCCTCGAACGCGCACATCATTCCCTCGTATAACCGCCTGATGGATCGCACTACTGAGAAGTTCCTGGGCAAACGGCAGATTGGCACTACGGGCCGCGGCATTGGTCCCACCTATGCGGATAAGATGAACCGCATCGGCCTGCGCGTACAGGATTTGTTTGACGAGTCGATTCTGCGCCAGAAGGTCGAGGGGGCGCTGGCGAACAAGAATCACCTGCTGGTGAAGGTTTTCAACAAGCGTCCTGTTGATGTTGACGAGGTGGTGGCAGAGCTGCTGTCTTACGCTGATCGCGTTCGTCCGATGGTTGTAGACGCCTCTCTGCTGGTTAATGATGCGCTGGATGAGGGCAAGACTGTGCTGTTTGAGGCGGGTCAGGCAACGATGCTGGACATCGACCACGGCACCTACCCGTTTGTGACATCCTCGAACGCGACTGCGGGCGGCGCCTGCACGGGCGCTGGCGTGGGCCCCACGCGTATCACTTCGGTGGTTGGCGTTACGAAGGCTTACACGACGCGCGTTGGCGAAGGCCCGTTCCCCACGGAGCTTTTCGGTGACGAGGGTGACGAGCTGCGTGAACGCGGTGGTGAGTTTGGTGTGACCACGGGACGGCCTCGCCGTACCGGATGGTTTGATGCCGTGGTGGGCCGCTACGCAACCCGCGTGAACGGTTTGACGGATCTGGTTGTGACTAAGCTGGATGTCCTCACCGGATATGAGCAGATTCCTATCTGTGTTGCGTATGAGGTGGATGGCAAACGCATGGATGAGATGCCTATGAATCAGTCCGACTTCCACCACGCGAAGCCCATCTACGAGTACATGCCCGGCTGGAGTGAAGACATCAGTGGTGCGCGCACGTTTGAAGAGCTGCCGGCCAATGCGCAGCGTTACATCGAGCGGCTTGAGGAGCTTTCTCGCGTGCGTGTGTCGGTGATCGGGGTGGGTCCGAGCCGTGATGCGGCGATTGTTCGCCACGACCTCGCCGCGGAGTGAAACCAATAAGGTAAAACTGCCTTTGCTTTTACGCCGGTCCGCTTGGGCCGGCGTAAATCGTCTTACCGGCATTTGCAGATCGGCAAAAACCGCCATATTGCACAAATATGCGTTTGTATATGGCTATTTCGGACATATTTGGCTCGTCCAGAACGTGCAAAATCTTGTTAAATAAGCCATAATTGGAGGCAGTGGCCAAGATCCCTAAATGGGGTCTAGTCGATACCTTTGGGTGCATACGGCACCCAGGAAATACAACGCCCAGGAGGCTTAGGTATGACCGTAACGATTGAGGATATCAAGTCGGTTGCCCCGGCTAATGTTCCCGAAGAAGTTATCAAGTGGGTTGCTGAGATCGCTGAGCTCACCACCCCGAAGTCAGTTTATTTCTGTGACGGATCCGAGGAAGAGTGGGATCGTCTCACTTCCGAGATGGTTGAGTCCGGAATGTTCACGAAGCTGAACGAGGAGAAGCGCCCGAACTCTTTCCTTGCTCGCTCCAAGCCGTCTGACGTGGCTCGCGTTGAGTCCCGTACCTTCATTTGCTCCGAGAAGGAAGAGGATGCAGGCCCGACCAACAACTGGGCTGATCCGAAGGAGATGAAGGAGACCCTGAAGCACGTATTCACCGGTGCTATGAAGGGCCGCACTCTTTACGTAGTTCCGTTCTCGATGGGCCCGATCGGTGGCCCGATCTCCCAGCTGGGTATTGAGCTTACGGACTCCCCGTACGTTGTTGTCAGCATGCGCATCATGACTCGCATGGGCAAGGCTGCTATGGACCTCATTGCTGAAGGCAAGCCTTGGGTTCCGGCTGTTCACTCCGTTGGTGTGCCGCTAGAGGACGGCGAGAAGGGTGACTCCTGGCCGTGCAACGACGAGAAGTACATCACCCACTTCCCGGAGACCAACGAGATTTGGTCCTTCGGCTCGGGTTACGGCGGTAACGCACTGCTCGGTAAGAAGTGCTACGCCCTGCGTATTGCTTCGACCATGGCACGCCGTGACGGCTGGATGGCTGAGCACATGCTCATCCTGCGCCTCACCCGCGAAGAGACCGGCAAGCAGTACCACATCACCGCGGCATTCCCGTCGGCTTGTGGTAAGACCAACCTCGCTATGCTTCAGCCGACCATTGACGGCTACAAGGTCGAGACCGTTGGCGACGACATCGCGTGGATGCGCCCCGGTCCGGATGGCACGCTCCGCGCCATCAACCCGGAGGCAGGCTTCTTCGGTGTTGCACCGGGCACGTCTTACAAGACGAACCCGATGGCTATGGACACCATGCGCGCGAACACGATCTTCACGAACGTTGCACTCACCGATGACGGCGACGTCTGGTGGGAGGGCATCGACGGTGACGTTCCGGCACACCTGATCGACTGGCACGGCAATGACTGGACGCCGGAGAGCGGCGAAAAGGCTGCTCACCCGAACTCGCGTTTCGCAACGCCTGCTTCGCAGTGCCCGATCATCTGCCCCGACTGGGAAGCTCCTGAGGGTGTTCCGGTAGACGCAGTCCTCTTCGGTGGCCGCCGCGCTACCAACGTTCCGTTGGTTGCCGAGCAGTTCTCGCCGGAGCACGGCGTGTTCATCGGTGCAACGGTTGCTTCCGAGCAGACCGCTGCGGCTGAGGGTGCTGTTGGCTCGCTGCGTCACGATCCGTTCGCAATGCTCCCGTTCTGTGGCTACAACATGGCTGACTACTGGGGCCACTGGATTGAGATGCAGAAGGAGCTTGGCGACAAGTTCCCGAAGGTATACCAGGTCAACTGGTTCCGTAAGGACAAGGACGGCAACTTCATGTGGCCGGGCTTCGGTGACAACGCTCGCGTTCTCGACTGGATCGTTCGCCGTCGTGCGGGCGAGGTCGAGGCGATTGAGGGCCTCACCGGCTACTACCCGAAGTTCGAGGACTTCAACCTCGAGGGCCTCGACATCGACGAGAACGTTTGGGCACAGCTGTTCGAGACCGATCCGGTAGCTTGGGAAGCTGAGCTTGCGGACACGGAGAAGTACTTCGAGCAGTTCGGCGACAAGGTTCCTGCACCGGTCGTTGAGGAGCTCAAGAAGTTCCACGCTCGTATCGAAGCTGCTAAGTAATCCAACTTAGTTAAACGGGGGTCTGCGCTTTGCGCAGACCCCCGTTCACTTTTGCGTGCAATCGGGGCCGTCTTTTGGGCGCCTACCCATTTCAGTTTTAAAAATTGGCAGAATGGAAGAGTATTGCACCGCAACAATGAGGGCGAAACCATGAACATCTTGCTGCTTGGATCCGGAGGGCGCGAGCACGCGCTGGCACTTGGACTCGCACATAACAACACCTTGTTTATTGCTCCCGGAAATCCCGGCACCAAGCACGTTGGTACCAACGTGTCTATAAATCCGAATGATCCGGATAAGGTGACGAAGTGGGCAACCAGCAACGGCATTGACCTTGTGGTGATTGGTCCAGAAGCGCCCCTCGTTGCGGGTGTGGCAGACGCGGTGCGAGCGGCAGGGCTGCCTGTTTTTGGACCTTCGCAGGCGGCAGCGATGCTGGAAGGGTCAAAAGCATTTGCCAAAGACGTGATGGAAAACGCAGGTGTTGATACCGCTACATCGGTAGCGTGCAAGACAATGAGCGAGGTCGAAGCCGCGCTGTCTCGCTTCGAGCCTCCGTACGTGGTGAAGAACGACGGGCTGGCAGCCGGCAAGGGAGTTATTGTTACTCCCGATATTGATGCCGCTCTAGCACACGCGCGAGGTTGCATGGAAGCCCCCGGCGGAGCGCTGCTGGTAGAAGAGTTCATGGACGGCCCCGAGGTATCTCTATTTTGCGTGACTGACGGCAAGACGGTGGTGCCACTTTTGCCCGCGCAGGATTTCAAACGTGCTCTCGACAATGATGAAGGGCCAAACACGGGTGGAATGGGTGCCTATTGCCCGCTTCCGTGGCTACCGGAAGGATTTTCTGATGAGGTTGTCGCAAAGGTAGCGCAGCCGGTGGTTGATGAGATGGCTCGCAGAGGCACGCCGTTTGTGGGTTTGTTGTACTGCGGCCTGGTGGTGACGAGCCGCGGCACGCGGGTTATCGAGTTCAACGCGCGCTTTGGTGACCCTGAAACGCAGGTGATGCTCTCCCTACTTGAAACGGATCTAGCGGACCTATTGTTTGTCGCAGCTACCGGCACTTTGACTGACTTCGAACCACTGCGATGGAGTGAGGCCGCCGGGGTAGGCGTGGTTGTGAGCGCCGAAAACTATCCGGCAACACCGGTGCTTGGTGACCTCGTGGAAGGAATAGACGAGGCTGAATCGGATCCGAATACTTGCGTATACATTGCGGGCGTGAGTGAGGTCGAGGACGGCCTTGTAACGAGTGGTGGCCGCGTGCTTATGGTCAGCGCTACGGGCAAAACGCTAGCGCAAGCTCGCGAACGCGCGTACGAGGGCGTAGCTAGGATCTCGATCCGCGGTTCGCACCATCGCACCGACATTGCTGCTCGCGCCGAGCAGATCCGTATTCCCGGTTGAACTTAGGTGCCAAAGCGTACAGGCGGTAGGCTAAATGAGTTCAGGGAAGGGGAGCGCCTACATGACATGGAATGGCTCTGGTGAGCAGGGCGAAAATGCAGATAACGCTTCGCGCAGTTTAGATAGGTTGTTGCTAGAGACGCGGCGCCGACTCTACGCGGCGGCAGCAAGCGCGGATTCCGAGGTGTTTGGGGAAGTCCAGGCGCTTCCAAACTCTGAGGTTGAGGCTATGGAGCGGCGCTTGCGCGGTGGCCTGCGTTCGGCTGAGCTTGACCACCGCCGGGCAGTGGCTCGCCTTGCCAGCCCTGAAACTCCCTTGCCGTTTGCCGATGCGGCCTCGGAATTCGAATCTCCTGGCCGTATCAGTGGTCGGATTGGTACTCAGTATTCGCGAGAAGCGAGCGTGGATGAGGGGGAGCGTTCGCAGCTTTTGGGCGCAAGCCTTGGCAAGCTAGGGCTTTCCGAACTAGGGTTCACAAAGGGCTTGCCGGTGGGCGAACTGCCGCGTTTCAGTGTGAAACCGGGCCAGGCAGTGGTGGTGATTGGCCAAAATGGTCGGCCCGAGGATGCCCTGGACGTGGCAAGCCGCCTGGGTGCGCGCATGCGAGCCCCTTATGAGATTGTTCTGGCGGGTGCGCGAACGGTGAATCCCGGATCAGGACCGCGCGCTCGTTCGGCTGAAGAATTTGCGCAGATTCGGGAGGAAAACCCGGACGCGGTAGTTATTCTCTCGGTGGTTAATTCGTCTGTGGAATCGCATCAGCGCAACGCGGCTCGCATCATTTCTTCGACCGAGTTTGCAGCTGTGTGGGTGGTTGTAGATGCGCGATCCGACATGGGCAACGTGACGCGGGCGGTTAATGACCTTCCGGGCGAGGTTGAAGCTAGCATGATCGCTCTAACTCATGTTTGGGAGGCCGCAAAGCCCGGCCAGGTGCTCGAATGTGGAATCCCTGTGGGCCTAATTGATGGGGCTCCAGCCTCAACGGCGCTGTGGTCGCTTGTTGCAGATGACGCGTATATTCGGATGGTTTCTACGAACAAGGAGCAGTAGTGCAAAACATCGCGGGGTTCAAACACGTTTCGTCGGGCAAGGTTCGCGACCTTTACGTAAGTGAGGTCGATGAGAATCAGCTTCTCGTTGTGGCTTCTGACCGCATTAGTGCTTATGACTACGTGCTGTCCACACCGATCCCGGACAAGGGCAAGATCTTAACGCAGCTTTCCGTATGGTGGTTTGAGCAGTTGGGCTTTGATAACCACGTGATTTCGATGGACGTGCCGGCAGAGGTTGCTGGCCGCGGCATGCTCTGTGAGCGGCTCACCATGTTCCCGGTGGAGTGCGTTGCGCGCGGATATCTGACCGGCTCGGGCCTCGCTGAATATCGCGAAACCGGCGAAGTCACAGGGATTGCACTTCCCGAGGGGCTTACCGAGGCCTCCAAACTGCCTTCGCCAATCTTCACGCCGGCAGCTAAGGCGGAACTTGGTGAGCATGACGAGAATGTCCCGTTTGAGCGGGTTGTGGAAATGGTTGGCGAGGACGTGGCGGCAGCGCTACGGGACGCTACGCTGATGATTTACTCGCGTGCGGCCGAGATTGCGGCGGAGCGCGGCATCATTTTGGCTGATACGAAGTTTGAGTTTGGTGCGCGAGAGGATGGTTCTCTGGTGCTTGCAGACGAGGTCCTCACCCCGGATTCTTCTCGATTTTGGCCGGCAGGCCAGTGGGTGGAGGGCCGGGTGACTCCATCGTTTGATAAACAGTACGTGCGTGATTGGCTGACTTCCGACGCTTCGGGGTGGGACCGCGCGAGCGGCGCGCAGCCTCCGGCGTTGCCGAGTGAGGTCGTGGAGCGCACGAGTGAGCGTTACATTGAAGCATTTGAACTGCTCACCGGTAAAAAGTTCACCGCGTAGAGCGCGCATAAGAGAGTAAATAAGTGGCTCCGCAAGCCCGGTGGGTAGCGGAGCCACTTTTTATTCTAATTACAAGATTTTGCCGTAAAACCTGGCCGCTTCAAAATAGCGTCCAAATACCGCTCGCCCCCTGTTTTTCAAGGGCGGCGCTTGTAGCATTAATTTGTAAGTCAACCGCTTCGACTTACGTTGGGAAGGAAGAAGTGATGGGACGCATCAAAGTCGAAATTCTGCCAAAATTCGAGATTCTGGATCGTCAGGGTAAGGCCGTGATTGCCGCGCTTGCGCGCGTCGATGTCACGGCCTTTAAATCTGTTCGTCAGGGGAAGACGTTCTACCTTGAAACTGAAGGCCCTGTTACCGAAGCTGATCTGGAAGTTGCACGTGAAGTTGCAACTTCTGTTTTGTCTAATCCGAATATTGAGGACGTCGTGAGCGTTGAGGCGTTGGAGGACGAGCGGTGAAGGTTGGTGTTGTAACTTTCCCGGGCACGCTCGACTCGGCGGCTACAACTCGTGCCGTTGAACTTGCGGGCGGGCAGCCGGTAGCTCTTTGGCATGAGGATAGTGACCTGCACGGCGTGGACGCCGTGATTGTGCCGGGCGGCGCGACGTATGGAGATTACGTTCGCCCCGGTGGCCTCGCCGCGCTATCACCCATCATGACCGCCATTGCGGCGGCCGCCAAGCAGGGCCTACCCGTCCTCGGCATCGGAAATGGGTTCCAGATTCTTTGCGAGGCAGGCATTTTGCCGGGCGGTTTTGTGAGGAATGAGGACGGCCGTTACATTTGCCGCGATGAGTCGTTCAAGGTAAACGCAGATTCTGCTTGGACATCCAAGTATGAACAGGGCGAGGAAATCACGCTTCCGCTACGCACAGCGACGGCTCTTTACGTTGCTTCTGACGAGACTCTCGAGGAGCTGGAAGAGAAGAACTTGGTTGTGCTCCGTTTTGCCCAAAACCCCACTGGTTCTGCCGCTAATATTGCGGGTATTCGGAACGAGGCTGGGAACGTGGTTGGTGTAATCGCAAGCCCGGAGAACGCGGTTGCGGCCGGTTTTGGCCCAGAAACTGCATCCGGGCCGGCGGCTGGCACGGACGGGTTGCGTATTTTTACCTCGATTATCGCTAAGTAGCCCAATCTCAAAGAGTTACACGCGAGGGATTCAAGTCGAGAAGATTTCGCTTCTGTAAGGCTGTGAAAAACTCGTTTTCTTAACAGCTCCAAACCCGGGTTATCCACAGGTTCGTGGAAACCTTGAAAATTCGATACACAGCTGTGGACAACTTGGTGGATAACCTGTGGATCATTGCGGCGAACGTATTTGACCTCGCAGAAAATTCGCCGGGAAATAACAACAATTACGTTAAACAGTGGCTGATATCACGAGGCGTGTTTTGTTTGTACACATGTGTAATAGGCAAGACGGAATGGCAATGGTGAACAAGGAAGAGAATATGGGCGCGCAGACCATCTCTAACGTCATTTTTGAAAACCCCCGCCCAAGTGGGGTGCCCGACACGGTTGAGAACGCGAAAGCGACTCCCAACGAGGAAATGCCGTGGCACTCGCTTGGTCTTAAAGAAGATGAGTACAAGAAGATCGTTGAGCTACTCGGACGCCGCCCCACGATTGCGGAGCTTTCCATGTATTCGGTTATGTGGTCCGAACATTGCTCCTACAAGTCCTCAAAAAAGCATTTGAAAGAACAGTTCGGTTCTAAGACCACCGAGGAGATGGGTAAGAACCTCCTGGTCGGTATTGGCCAGAACGCCGGTGTTGTGGATGTTGGCGACGGTTGGGCTGTCACGTTCAAGGTTGAGTCGCACAACCACCCGTCTTACGTTGAGCCGTACGAAGGTGCGGCAACGGGCATTGGCGGCTGCGTTCGAGACATTATTTCGATGGGTGCTCGCCCGATTGCGGTTATGGACGGCCTGAACGTTGGTGATCCTAGGCACCCCGACACTGCTCGCGTGGTCTGTGGCGCGGTTGACGGCCTGGCTGGCTACGGCAACGTTCTGGGTGTTCCTGCCATTGGTGGGGAGACCACGTTTGACTCCTCCTACCAGGGCAACCCGCTTGTAAATGCGGTTTGTGCAGGAGCTGTGCGCCATGAACATGTGCGCCTTGCCGATGCGAAGACGCCGGGCAACATGGTGGTCCTCTTCGGTGCCCGCACGGGTGGAGATGGCATTGGCGGCGCGTCGATCCTCGCCTCCGAATCATTCGAGGATGATGAGTCGATCGCACGCCCCACGGTGCAAGTTGGCGATCCGTACATGGAAAAGCAGATCATCGAATGCTTGATGGAGCTGTTCGAAGAGGGCGTGATTGAAGCTATCCAGGACCTTGGTGCGGCGGGAGTTTCCTGTGCAACCTCGGAACTGTCTTCAAATGGCGGCACGGGCATGCACATTCATCTTGAGAACGTGCTGCTACGTGACCCCACGCTGACGGCCGGTGAAATCCTCATGTCTGAATCGCAAGAACGCATGATGGCAACCGTTGCCCCGGAAAACATGAATGAGTTTTGGCGAATCGCAACCAAGTGGGGAGTGGAAGGCTCGGTAATTGGCGAGGTAACCGATACGGGACGCCTGATTATTGACCACTTTGGACACCGCATTGTTGATGTGGATCCCAAGACGGTTGCCCACGACAGCCCGGTTTATGACCGTCCATACGCGAGGCCCAAGTGGCAGGATGCGCTACAGGCGGACACTTCTGAAAATCTTGCCCGCCCGGCTTCGGGTGAGGAAATCGCCGAGCAAATCAAGACGATCATCACTTCCGCTAACGGCGCTTCGAAGAAGTGGATGACGGACCAGTTTGACCACTACACGCTGGGCAACACCGCGATGGCGGCTCCCGATGATGCGGGTGTTGTGCGGGTGGATGCAAGCACGGATCGCGGTATCGCAATGGCGATCGATTCTAATGGTTGGTTCACGAAGCTCGACCCGTACGAGGGGGCAAAGCTCGCACTTGCGGCCGCTTACCGCAACGTGGCGGCTGTGGGAGCCAACCCGATTGCAATCTCGGATGGCCTTAACTTCGGTAACCCGGAGGACCCGGATGCGATGTGGCAGCTCGTGCAGGCTATGACCGGCCTGGCCGATGGATGCAAGCAGATGAGCATTCCGGTAACCGGCGGTAACGTGTCTTTGTACAACTCTTCTGGCACGCAGATGAGCCAGCCAGACTCGTCGATCAACCCCACGCCAATGGTTGTCATGCTGGGTGTAATTGACGATGTTAAGCGCGCCCGCCCGTCCGGCTGGTTCGAGCAGGGCATGGCAATCTACCTGCTGGGCGATACTGCGGAAGAGCTGGACGCTTCGGCGTGGGCACGCGACGTGCACGGTCACTTTGGCGGTCTACCTCCGAAGGTGGATTTGGACGCAGAGATGGCGCTTGGTCGTGTAATCCACGCCCTCGTAAACACTGACGGTCCGGATGGTCAGCCTCTTATTCACGCCGCGCATGACGTGGCTGAAGGCGGTCTAGCGCAAGCATTGATCGAGATGGCAACGCGCCGCGGAATTGGCGCCAGCATCGACCTGTCGGCGTACGTAAAGTCGCAGAAGATCAGCGACTTTGTGGCGCTGTTCTCCGAGTCGACGGGCCGCATGGTTGTTGCGCTTCCCGAGGGCGCAGTTCCGGCCCTCACCGCCGCGGCTGAAGCCGAGGGCGTCAGCTGCACGCGCATAGGCCTGTCGGGCGGTACGCTGCTCACCATCGCTGGCTTTGACCAGTTGGGCGATGCGGGCGGTTTTGATGCGCAGGTGCTCGCCGAGGTTTCAGGTGAAGCCATTCCGGATGGCGTGGGTCAATCCGGCCCGATCGTGTTCCGGGTGCGTGAACTTGCCGAGCAGATGGGCGCGGTGATTCCGGGCTTGTTTGCCTAACTGGTTGAACGTACAAGAGAGGGGGTCTGTGGCTTTTGCCGCAGGCCCCCTTAGGTCGACCGGTTCCGCAGAACTAAGCTGACAACTTTTCTTCGCGGCGGCCCGAACCTAGCTTCCAGTATTTACGACTGCGGCGTCGAGTGCAAAATTTTCGCTATTTATAAGTGTTTTCGCGTGTAGCGCACGAGTTACGCGGGTAACGAGCTTTCTGTCCATGCTGGGCGCTACTATGAACGCATGAGTGACATGCCAGATCTGGAAGCGTTGAAGAAGGCTGCTGAGGCAGCAGCAGAGCAGGCCGCTGCCGCCCAAGCTGCGCTTGAAGCCGCGATGACAGCCGCCGTTTCGGATGATTCCGCTATCGGCCAGATTGCCAGCGGATACCGGTTTGACGGTGAAACCCTACCGCTCGGTGTTGCGCTAGATGATGGTGAGCCAGTGCCAGCCGCTGAGGTGGGGTTGCCGCTGGCGATGATGAATCGGCACGGCCTCGTTGCTGGAGCTACGGGTACGGGTAAAACCCGAACGCTGCAGCTGATGGCAGAGGGGCTTTCCGATGCGGGCGTGCCCTCGTTCGTAATGGACATCAAGGGCGACCTTACGGGCCTGCTTGAACCGGGGGCCTCCTCGGAAAAACTCCTTGAGCGCACGGGTGGCCTTGGCCAAGAGTGGCAGGCAAAGTCATTCCCCGTAGAGCTTTACAAGCTTGGTGAGGGTGGGGTTGGGATACCGATCCGCACATCTTTGTCGGACTTTGGGCCGCTACTTTTGGCGCGCGTGTTGGATTTGAATGAGACGCAAGAGTCCGCGTTACAGCTGATCTTCCACTGGGCGGACATGCAACATTTGGCCCTTATTGATGTGAAAGACCTGCGTTCCGTTGTGGGTTACTTGACGGGGGAGGGCAAGGACGAACTAAAGGAGATTGGTGGTATTTCTGCTGCGACCGCTGGGGTAATCCTGCGCAAGGTTGCTGCGCTGGAGGCTCAGGGCGGTGACGTGTTCTTTGGGGAGCCGGCTTTTGATACCGCGGATCTGCTGGAAACCAGGGGTGGAGCAGGCGTCATTTCTGTGTTGGAGCTACCTAATGTGCACGACCAGCCGGCATTGTTCTCTACATTTGTGATGTGGCTACTGGCCTCCCTGTTTCAGACTTTGCCGGAGGTAGGGGATCAGGAAAAACCGAAGCTCGTGTTCTTCTTTGACGAGGCCCACCTGCTGTTTAACGGAGCTTCAAAGGCATTCTTAGCGGAGGCCCAGAAAACCGTTCGATTGGTGCGGTCAAAGGGTGTGGGTATCTTCTTCGTTACTCAAACTCCTAAGGACGTTCCCGAGGATGTTCTGGCGCAGCTGGGGGCCCGCGTGCAGCACGCGTTGCGCGCATTCACTCCTACGGATGCGAAGAAGCTAAAAGAGACGGTTTCTACATTCCCTACCTCCCCGTTTGATCTGGGGCAGATTCTCACTTCGCTGGGTACGGGTGAGGCCGTGGTAACCGTGCTGGACCGCAAGGGCCGACCAACTCCGGTTGCTCCAACGCGCCTGTACGCGCCGGCTGCGAACATGGGTGAGGCGGATGCGACGGTGGTGCAGCAACACGTGGCTGCCTCGCCAAATCTGGCCAAGTACAAGGATGCGGTGGATCCCGAATCCGCTTTTGAACTGCTCGAACAACGTCTGGAAGCTGAAGCGCTAGCTCGCGAAGAAGAACAGAGAAGGGCGGAAGAGAAGAAGGCGCTGGATGCTAAGGCTAAGGAGCTAGAAAAGGAGCTTGCCCGGCAGGCGAAAGAGCGGGAAAAAGAACTGAAACGCCAAGCGAAAGAGCGAGAGCGAGAATATGAGAAAGCGCGGCGTGAAGCGGAGCGTGCAGAGCGCGCGGCGCAGGCGAGGCGCGAGCGGTTTGCAGACGACCTTATGCGAACAGCCGGACGCACTCTAACGAGGGAAATCACCCGTACACTTTTTGGTACGCGCAGGCGCTAACTTAGCCGCGGCCTGGATCAGCGGATCTCTTTGAAGCGTGACTGGTGAAAAACAAGAGGCTTGGCGTGCGGATCGACGTCGAAGTCGGTGACCTCGCCAATCACAATGATGTGGTCGCCGCCGTCGTAGGTGGCCCACGGCGTGGCGGTGAAGTAGGCGTGGGAATCGTTTAGGCGCGGCGCGATACCAGACGTGTTCCAGTCCGCAACAATATCCTGATCTGATCCGCCTGCAAACTGCATGGCGGTGGGTAGCTGGCTTTCGCTAAGCACGTTCACCGTAAACGGTTTGCTGTTAAAAACGTGAGCAGCCTTTGATCCGCGGCGAATGTTGAACAGTACTAACGTTGGGTCAAGCGACAAAGAGGTAAATGAGCTTACCGTAAGGCCAAGCGGACGGTCTTCGTGTTCGTACGTAACTACCGTGACGCCCGAGGCAAAAGCGGCAAACGCATCGCGCAACGCCCTGATGTCCACCTTTGTATCGACACTGCTAGTCATTTCAACCTCCGCACCGAGCCTAAAACATCATGTACGACTTCGCATAGGATCGCGGTCACTTTGAGAAAGTGCGACGAGCCAGAACATTGCGCTCATACGTGCGAGGCGGATCAGAAAGGGAAGATTTGTGCGCGGAGGTAACGCATACCACTATCGGAAAATGAGAAGAGAAGCATAGAAGTTTCTACGTGAAGGTCTAGATGGTGTTTACTGTTTTATGACTGAGTTTTTCCTATTTGGAGATTCATTCGTGTGTGGCGGAAGGCTGCGCAGGATAAGAGGGAGACGAAAATGAAGAGAATCGAAGAGGTCTACGAGGAAGTCCTAAAGCGAAATCCCGCAGAACCCGAGTTCCACCAGGCAGTACACGAAGTGCTGGAAACCCTCGCCCCCGCTATTAAGAAGCACAGCCGCTACCAGGACTACGCCCTCCTTGAGCGCCTGGTTGAGCCGGAGCGTCAGATTATTTTCCGAGTTCCGTGGATTGATGACGAAGGCAAAGTCCAGGTGAACCGTGGCTACCGCGTTGAGTTCAACTCGGCGCTCGGCCCCTACAAGGGCGGCCTACGCTTCCATCATTCAGTGAACCGAAATATCATTAAGTTCCTCGGTTTTGAACAGATCTTCAAGAACGCTCTAACCGGTCAGGGAATCGGTGGAGGCAAGGGCGGCTCTGACTTCGACCCGCACGGCAAGTCCGATAATGAGGTCATGCGTTTTTGCCAGTCATTTATGACGGAGCTGTACCGCCATATTGGTGCGCAAACCGACGTGCCGGCCGGTGATATTGGTGTAGGTGCGCGAGAGATCGGTTATCTGTTTGGCCAATACAAGCGCCTGACTAACCGTTTTGAAGCCGGCGTACTTACGGGTAAGGCCCTGGGTTGGGGCGGTTCGCTGGTGCGTACAGAAGCAACCGGTTACGGCGCAGTCTTGTTTGCGCAGTCGATGTTGCAAACCAAGGGCGAGGGGCTGGCGGGCCAGCGCGTGGTTGTGTCCGGCTCCGGTAACGTGGCTACCTACGCGGTAGAGAAGGCGGAGCAGCTTGGCGCAATCCCCGTCACCATCTCAGACTCATCCGGTTGGGTTTACGACTCTGAGGGCATTGATGTAGAGCTGCTGCGTCAGGTGAAGGAAGTTGAGCGTGGCCGCGTGTCCGATTATGCGAGCCGTAAGAAGGGCGCGGAGTTCCATAAGGAAGGCTACGTGTGGGACGTTGCCTGCGACATTGCGCTACCGTGTGCAACTCAGAACGAGTTGAAGGAGGAGGACGCACGCACCCTCCTCAAGAATGGCTGCAAGGTTGTTGCTGAAGGCGCGAACATGCCGTGTACCCCGGAGGCCATTGAGCTGTTCCAGGAGTCGCGCATTCTGTTTGCTCCAGGCAAGGCCGCTAACGCTGGTGGCGTAGCAACTTCGGCCCTCGAAATGCAGCAGAACGCTTCGCGTGCGCAGTGGTCTTTTGACCGAGCCGAGCATGAACTTACGAAGATCATGGAGAAGATCCATGACGACTGCCTTGCAACCGCGGAAGAGTATGGCCAGCCTGGTGACTACGTGCTGGGCGCGAACATTACCGGTTTTGAGCGCGTAGCGGACGCAATGCTTCAGCACGGCGTAATCTAAGTAGCTCGACGGATTCGATAAGCTAAAAAGCGTGGCCTTTTGGCCGCGCTTTTTACCTTGGAGGAAGCATGCGCCAAATAGATGATGCGAAGGGACTGGAGGCCGTGACGCAGTGGCAGGAGGGCGACGCTGCGCGTCCGGTTGTGGCTCTTGCGGTCCGCTGGAGTCTGGGCAAACTAGAGACGCTACTTCCGGGCCACGCGGTGGAGGTGCGCGTACCGCCGTTTGGGGCAGTACAAATCCTGGGAGGAACTATGCATCGGCGCGGCACTCCGCCAGCGGTAGTGGAGATGAATGCGAGTACGTGGCTTGGACTTGTGACCGGAAGAGTGGTGTGGAGCGATGCCCTCGAAAATGGGGATATATCCGCTTCTGGGCAACGCGCGGATCTATCGGCGCACTTCCCTCTGATTGGTTTTTAAGGTCACCAATCCGTCTTAGCTCCGCGGGTAAAGCCGGAGCGGCCCGCATCGCGGGGGCCTGGCCTCTTAGGCAGACTAGACATCAAAGCAGGCTAGCCGTTGATTCCTAGCGCCTCGCGCACGCGGTAGCGAGCATCGCCCTGATCCCATGCGCCCAGAACCGCCTCGGCGGCTGCTTGGCATTGCTCCAGGGTGAACTGGGAGAGTTGCGCGCCAACGGCTTGTAATGCTGATGGCGACATTGAAAGCGAAGTGATCCCCATGCCGGTCAGGACAACGGCAAGCAGCGGGTCGGCTGCGGCCTCGCCACAAACACTCACGGGCGTGCCCGTCTTTTTACCTGCTTGTGCAATTTGATTGATGAGGGCAAGAGCGGCCGGTTGCCACGGGTCTGAGTATTCGGCCAGGTCGGGTGAAAGCCTATCTGCCGCCATCGTGTACTGCGTGAGGTCATTGGTGCCAATGGAGACAAAGTCGACCAGCTCCATGAACTGCTCCGCGAGGATCGCGGTGGATGGAACTTCCATCATGATGCCGGGAATCATGCCGCGTTCGCGCACCAGGCTGGCAAACCATTTTGCTTCGGGCAGGGTGGACACCATGGGAGCCATAACCCACGTTTTGTCATGCCCGTGACTCTTCGCCGCGGCGGCGACGGCGTCAAGCTGGTGCGGAAGCAGATCCGGGTAGTGTCCGGATGTGCGCAGGCCGCGCACGCCAAGAGCCGGGTTGGCCTCTTCGTGCAAAGTTGCGTAAGGGACGGGTTTGTCCGAGCCGGCGTCAAGCGTGCGGACCACAACCTTGCTGGTTGGGAACGTTCCGAAAGCGGGCTCGTAAACCTGGCGTTGGGCTTCAACGGATGGTTCGGACTGCGAGTCGAGGAAACACAGTTCGGTGCGGAGTAAGCCAATGCCTTCGGCTCCCAAACTGGCGGCCTCCTGTGCGCTCTCCCCGTCGCGCACGTTGGCAAGTAACTCGATGCGCGTGCCGTCCGCAAGACGCGCCGGGCCTTCCCACTGCTCAATTAGTTTGCGTCGCTTCTGGTCTTCCTCCAGCTGCCCCTTGGCTTCCTCGGCCGTCACCCCAACTTGGATGGTGCCAGCCCGGCCGTCTACCAGCACGTATTCGCCTTCGGAAATGCTGGAAATGTGTCGGGCTGCAACGATGCAGGGAATCCCTAGTTGGCGGGCGATGATTGACGTGTGCGAGGTGGGTCCGCCCAGTTCGGTGACGAGGGCGAGGAACATGTCCGGGTTGAGTCCGGCCGTGTCAGCCGGACTGAGGTCATCGGCAAAAAGGACAACTGGGCGATCCGGCTTGGGAACCCCCGGTTCGGGCCTGCCTTCGAGGTGCGCGATCACGCGGTCGCGCACATCGCGCAAATCCGTGGTGCGTTGCGCCATGATGCCGCCCTGGCGTTCGAACAAGGTGACGAACTCTTCGGTTGCTTCCATTGTGGCTTGAACGGGTGGGATACCGCGGGCAATGCGTTTCTTGATGCCTTTGCGCCAGGCCGGGTCGTTAGCCATGGACGCACTTACCTCAAGCAGAGCGCAGGCGTGGCCGGTAGCTTTCGAGGCGCGCGTGCGAAGGTTAGCAACTACGGCGTCTGCGGCTTCCTCAAACTGCGCCATCGCCGCCGGACGTTCGTACTCGGGCAGGTCCGGTGCGCTGAGGGCAGGAATACTGGGCCTGCGCGTCCACACCACGGGGGCGTATGCGATGCCGTCTACAACGGGCGTTCCATAAACAATTGATTGTTCCACGAGGATCACCTTTGTTAATTATCCGCAACATTTTAACAATACTCGAGTGAAGCCCATGCGGTGCTACTCGATCATGCCCGCGCTCATTTGTAATCAATCGCACTGAGTTGAATGGGTAGAAAGCGCCGGTTTTATGAGAATGTATAGAAGGCGAGCTCGCGAGGAGGCGAAATGTACACGCAGACAGCACGGGTAGGTTCTGAAGTGGGACTACATGCCCGCCCAGCGGCTCTGATCGCTCGCAAGGCTCAAGAGTTTGAGACCGCGGTTTTTGTGACCCTCGGTGATGAAACAGTCGAGGCCACATCCGGGCTGATGATCATGACTTTGGGAGCTCAATACGGTGACGAGGTTGTGATCTCTTCGGAAGATGAAGAGGCCGTGAAGCAAGTCTCGAAGCTTGTTGAGCAGGCGATAACGCCGCTGTAAAACCGGATACCGGCAAGTAAAAAGCCCGCAGTTGCGGGCTTTTTTGGTGCCTTGGTAAGGCCAACTTGGGGCTTTAGGAGGCGTCGGGTGCAGCTTCGATGCGCGGGGCAAAGAACTTCTTGGTGCCCTTTAGTGCGTAGCGGCGAGTAACTGTAACGAGCACGCCGGAGATCACGGCAAACGCAATGAGCTCCGCGAACTTAGCCTGGTCTTCATCCTCGCCCTGCGGGGAGGGGTGCCCGGTGACGAGCTTCCAGCCCTGGTCAACTACCTTGTTTGCGATGATGCCCGATAGCGCTAGAGCGCCTGCGGTTGCGAGCTTGTATGGAACGTCCACGGATTGTTACCCCAATCTTGAAAGTTATGGCTTTTGGTATCCATCATGCCTAGTTTTTGCCTGCCTCGCCAGATTTTGAGGGCACCCGGTGAGTCAGAATTAGATTGAATAGGGCCTGCAAGGTAGGCTTTTAGGTGCGACAGGGGAGCGGTGAGCCGCTGAGAGTGCGCGTTGCGCAGACCCTCGAACCTGACGGTTAGTACCGGCGTAGGAAGTCGAGTTCTCTAAACGCACTAAGGGTGCGATTCTCCTGCACGCAACTGAACCGTACATGATTGTGAGGAGAAGTTAATGAGGCGTGTTTGGGCTGGCGTGGCAGTTGCTACGGCATTGGTTTTGGCTGGATGCTCGTCATCCACGGGCGGAACGCCCAAGGAGTCTTCGCCGGCTTCCGATGCTGGCGCAGGTAAGGTCACGGTTGTTTCGTATGACTCGATGGATCTGCCTGAAGAGATGATTGCGAAGTTCAAGGAAGAAACGGGCTATGACCTGGAGGTTTCTCAGGTTGGTTCGGGCGGCGAAATGGTGAACCAGCTGGTTTTGACCAAGGATGAGCCGCTTGGTGACGTTGCATTTGGAGTGGACAACATTTCGGCTTATCGCGCGGTTGCCGAGGGCGTGTTTGCCGATGATGCGGGCGAGGTTCCCGAGTGGGCCGCCAAGCAGCAGATCGAGGGCGCGCCTGGCTTGGTGCCGTTTGATCAGGGCGATGTGTGCGTGAACATTGACCACGCGTGGTTTAAGGAAAAGGGGCTGGAGGAGCCGACGACTTTTGAGGACCTCGCGGACCCGAAGTACAAGGACATGTTTGTGACCATGAACCCCGCTTCGTCCTCGCCGGGTATGGCACTGTTTGTAGCAACGGTTGGCGCTTTTGGTGACGGTTGGAAGGACTACTGGACCAAGTTGCGTGACAACGGCGTGAAGGTAACCAAGGGATGGTCGGACGCGTTTGGCGTTGACTATTCAGCAGGTGAGGGCGCTGGCCCGCGTCCGCTTATGACGTCGTACTCGTCGTCCCCGGCCTACACGGCTAACGATGATCTAACCGAGTCCACCACCGGCGCACTGCTTGACACCTGCTTCCACCAGGTGGAATACATGGGCGTTCTGAGCGGTGCGAAGAACGTTGAGGGCGCGAAGGCATTTATCTATTTCATGCTGCAGGTTCCCCAGCAAGAGGTTGTGTCTGAGTCCAACTACATGCACCCGATCAATCCGGAGGCAAAGGCCCCGGAGGCTCTGGCAAAGTTCGGCAAGATGGCCGATAAGCCGCACCAGGTAGATGCTAAGACGATCGCGGAGAACCAGCAGGAGTGGCTCCGCGAGTGGTCTGACCTGATGGGCCAGTAACCCGGGATTCCGGCTGATCATGGCTGATTTGAGGCGGGCACTCCCAGACCGCGCTCTACCACTGGCACTGACGGTGGTGGCGGTGGGAGTGCCCGTCATCTTTTTGGCTATATTCTTCCTCGTTCCCACGGCAAACCTGGTGGGGCGGGGATTCTTAGATTCGGCAGGATCGCTGGATCTGAGTGGATTTATGCAGGTTTTGGGCAGGCCCCGCACGTGGCGAGTGGTGTGGCAAACCGTGTGGATGGCCGCGGTGGCAACCGTCTTGTCAGTGGCCATCAGCCTGCCTTCCGCGTGGATCTTGTACCGCCGAGTTTTTCCTCTGCGAGGTGCGATTCGCGGGATTGTGGCTGTCCCGTTTGTGTTGCCATCAGTGGTTGTGGGCGTGGCGTTCCGCTCGCTGTTTATTGAGTCAGGGCCGCTCGGCGCGTGGGGTTTGGACGGTACCCACACGGCGATCATTGTCGGCATGGTGTTTTTTAACTATTCGCTGGCGGTGCGCACAATCGGAAACATGTGGGTGCGGCTAGATCCGAAGATGGAGGAGGCCGCAGCTGCTCTTGGGGCAGGCCCGCTACGAGTGTTCTTCACCGTGACATTGCCTCGGCTTATGCCGGCATTCGCATCGGCTGCAGCGGTTATCTTCCTGTTTTGTGCAACCTCGTTTGGCCTCGTCCTCATCCTGGGTGGTACGCGAACGCAAACGGTTGAGACGGAGATTTACTTCCTCACCAGCTCGCTACTCGATTTGCGCTCCGCGTCAGTGCTGTCAATCGTGCAGCTGATCGTGATTGCGCTTGCCCTATGGATGGGGTCGCTTGCGCGCAGCGCTGGAGCAGCTACGCAGAAGATGCGCACGGACCTAGCTCCCCAGCCTCTTAAACGAGCGGATATTCCCGCTCTGGTTGCAACTTTGGTGCCCGTGCTAGTGCTACTGGTAGCTCCTATGGGCATGCTGGTGTGGAGGTCCTTGCATCGCTCTGGCCAGATCACGCTCGCTAACTATCAAGACCTGTTCAATGCAGATGCAACAAAGTTCTTGCAAACCTCGGTGGTTTCTTCAACGGTGCGCTCTGTTGAAATCGCGCTGATCGCCATGGTGACTGCTGTAGTGATCGGTGGCCTGGTAGCGATTGTGATTACCCGCAGACCAAGAACTCGCGCGGGTAAAGCGGCGTTGAAGGTTCTGGATGGCCTGTTCATGCTCCCATTTGGTGTATCCGCAGTGACCGTCGGATTCGGCTTCTTAATCACATTGAATCGACCGCCGCTGGATCTGCGCGGCTCGTTCTGGCTGATCCCGATGGCGCAGGCAATGGTGGCTATTCCGCTGGTTGTGAGAGTGGTAAGCCCCGTCCTCGCCTCTATCGATCCGCGGCAAAAAGAGGTGGCGGGTGTGCTTGGGGCCGGCCCGCTTCGGACCCTGTTCGCAGTTGAGGGCCCGTACGCTGTTCGATCACTTTCAATCGCGGCGGCGTTCGCATTCTCGATGTCGCTGGGTGAATTTGGTGCCACCAGCTTCTTGGCTCGTCCCACTAATCCCACGCTTCCAGTGGCTATCTACCGGTTGATCTCGCAGCCGGGCGCAACCGAGCAGGGCATGGCGCTCGCGGCCTCGGTTTTGCTGGCTGTGCTAGCCGGGTCGGTGATGGCAATCGTGGAGGCTGCAGCAGACCGCTCGTCTCGAACTGGTACCAGTGTGAAGCTTGTAGAAGGCATGTAGGGAAGAGGAACAATGGGTTTAAGCCTGGAAAACATAGACGTGCTCTACGGCAGTGTGCACGCGGTGAAAGACGTGTCTTTGCAGTTAGAGACGGGGCAGATCTTGGCGCTACTGGGCGCTTCCGGTTCTGGTAAGTCCTCCCTTTTGCGTGCCATTGCAGGGCTGGAGGCTTCCTCGGGTCAGATAATGTTTGACGGCGAGGATGTATCGAGGCTACCCGTGCACAGGCGCGGTTTTGGCCTCATGTTTCAAGATGGGCAACTGTTCCCGCACCAGAACGTGGGGCAGAACGTGGCGTTTGGATTGCGCGGCCGCATTCCGCGCGGACAGTGGGAGGGGCGGGCAACGCAGCTCCTTGAAACGGTTGGTCTGCCGGGTACGGCGAGCCGTCTGGTTACTACGCTCTCTGGTGGTCAACAGCAGCGGGTGGCGTTGGCTCGGGCCTTGGCGCCGCGGCCTCGTCTGTTGCTTCTTGATGAGCCCTTATCTGCGTTGGATCGCGCGCTGCGCGAACAGCTTTCGGTGGAGGTTCGCCGCATTGTGAAGGAAACGGGAACCACTGCGGTTTATGTGACGCACGATCAGGATGAGGCGTTCACCGTGGCGGACCAGGTGGCAGTCATGGAGGACGGCGTGATTGCTCGCATGGGCACGCCGGCGCAGGTGTGGGCGCAGCCGGGCACAAGGTCGGTGGCTAGCTTCTTGGGTTACAGTCCGATTTTGGGGGCCGAGGAGGCCGCGGCTTTCGGTGTGGACGCGGCTGTCGGCTCGGAGCTTGCGTGCGGCCCGGGGGCGTGGAGTGTGGCTGATACAGCCGGCGAGGGCGCCGCGGTGCAGGTGGTGGAAAGCCACGCGGTTCGCGGCGCCAAACAGGTTACTGTACGGCTGGATTCGGGCAAGATCGCCCGGGTTAATCTGCCAATCCACACCCGCGTGAGCGAGCCCAGCATGCGCGTCAAACTAGATGCGGAAAAATGCGCGCAGGTTACCTAAGGCCCAACCCGCAGCTAGTCGTGCGGGTCCAAGGAGCCGCGACACCGTCACGCATCTAGTGCAGTGACGTCTACCTTGCATTCGTCGCCGATCTTCATAGGCGCGATCTTGCCCGCTTCACGCAGTTCAACCAGTTTGGGCAGCACGCGGTCGCGCACACCCCATGGGTCGATCGTGTTCAGGTAGATTCGCGTGCCGCCCTCAAATCCAGCCAGAGTCGATATGCGCCACTTCAGCAGCAGACGCCAACGCATGGGGGAAGGCACGTCAACGGGGCGGTGGTACCACTCCTCGTTGCAAGGAACTTCGGCTCCGGTGGCGGCGTGCATTGCGTGTACGAGGTCGGAAACGCCGCGCAACTTCTGCGGGCTTGCTTCCCAGGGGTTGTGCGCTTTGCCGAGCGGCCAGATAGCGATGGACGGGTAGCGGTGTCCGATACCGGCGAGGGCGATGGCATGCTCATTTTGAGCCAGCAGCAGGCCGCGCGTGATGGCGGTGTGCAAGATCTTCTTGTAAATGTCAGGGTCGCGGCGGAGCCGGCCGAGCTCAGCTTCGGTTTGCACCGAATGCTCATCGATTGCAACTAACTGTTTGTGCAGGTGGTCGAAGGAGGCTCCCGCGGGCTTGAGCCAGTTCTGGAAGCACGCCACGTATGCCACGTGCTCGTTGAGTTGGTACAGGTCCTCCATCGCCTCGGTAGTTAGCTTCATGTACTGGTAGTGCTCTTCGGGCGTCAGCGTGCCCGAAGACGCCAGTTGCGTGTCCATCGTGGCGCCTGGCGTGTAGTGGCGTCTTGCGACGATGAGGTCGTGACCGCCGCTAAAAAACCCGGAGGCTTCGGGTAGCAGTTGCGAATCGTCCAGGCTGGCAACCTCGTCCGCGGTTTGCCCCGATGCCATGAGGCGGGCTTTAACCACTCGCATAACGTGGTCGTAACCCGCGGGGCTGGCCAGGTAGTCTGCCATCCTGCGGTGCTGCGCTTCGGAGGGGAGGTGCCCGTGGTTTAGGTGCCAGTACTTGTAGGAAACGATCTCAAACAGGTTGGGTACGCGGCGGAATTCCGCCACGGTTTCACGCAGGTCTTCAGGGCGCAGGTTTTCAAGCTTTTGCCAAGTTCCGTCCTCGTGCTTTACTACGCGCGTCTTTTCAGGAGGGGTTTCAAGGTAGCGGTGCTCGCAAAATGCGCAGTATTCTCCGTGGCGCTCTAGATCTATTGGAGCCTGCGTGGTTGCGGGGACGGTTAGGGGACGATGTCCGCGTCCGGGAACGGTCCACACTTCCGTTCCAGTGAGCATATTGGTTTGTTTAACAGTTCCATCGGCTAGACGCTCGATTGCTTTTACATCAGATTGCTCTTTGGACATACTCCAAGCGTAATGGATTGAGTCCGCCCGGGTGGGTATGAGGGGCCGATTGCAGAACAAAGCGGCCAAATGAGCGGAAAAAGAATGTGCCCACGCTATGCGCGGGCACCGGAATGAGTCTGGAAATGTTTTGTGAAACGCGGCGTTGGACTTGCTACATTGCACGGCCCGTACCGCTGGAGTCTGTTGGCTTACTGGGGGAGCCAGCCCTTGGCTTGCTCTTTGAGGTCATGGAGAATCTCAAGAGCCTCGTCTGCCTTATCTACTTGAACGAACAGGTGATCGCGATGGAAACCGGCAAGCGAGTTACAGGTGATTGATCGAGACGCAAGAATCTGCGCGATCGTTGCCGTAATGCCAATGGTTTCCAGCGAGGAAGGCACGTCGAGCGAAATTCGGGTGAAGCGCTTTTCGGTGGGCAGTCCAGCTTCGATTGCACGATCTTCAGAAATGACGATCGTTTGGCCCTCGTATTCGCGTACGGTTGCGAAGGGCTCAACGCCTTCTGGAATCTCATCAAGTGCTACAAAAACGTAGATTCCCTGCGGCTTCAACTCCATGTTCGCAAGGATGTGATCCAAAGATAGTGAACTTGTCATGTAGGCACCGTAACGCAAAATATACGTTCTGTGCGTGTCTGTCTCATGTCTTGATTCTCATTAAGCACTTCGCCTGCGCGCTCGCAATAACCGGGGCCGGCTCTCCAGAGAAAGCCGGCCCCGGTGAGATGTAGCGCCAGGTTTATTCTTCGAACTGCAGCGCGTGCAACTTCGCGTAAGCTCCTTGCGCGGCGAGTAGTTCTTCGTGACTGCCCTGCTCAACCACGTCACCATCTTCAAGAACTAAAATCACGTCCGCCGAGCGGATTGTAGAGAGCCGGTGGGCAATCACAAACGAGGTGCGGCCCTTGCGCAACCGCTCCATCGCCTCTTGAATCACAGCTTCCGTACGCGTATCAACAGAAGAAGTGGCTTCATCCAAAATGAGGATGTCCGGTTGCGAGATGAAGGCCCGCGCAATGGTTAGCAACTGGCGTTCACCCTGCGAAAGGTTGGAACCCTCGGCCTTCACAACCGTGTCGTATCCTTGCGGCAGGTGGCGAATAAACGAGTGTGCCTGCGCCTTCTTCGCAGCGCCGACTACCTCGTCCATCGAAACGTCGCGGCCAGCACCGTAAGCAATGTTTTCAGCAATGGTGCCTTCGAATAGCCACGTGTCTTGCAAAACCATGCCGATTCCCGCGCGCAAATCATCCTTATTGATGTCTGCAATTGAGCGGCCATTAATCGCGATCTTGCCAGAATCAATCTCGTAGAACCGCATCAACAGGTTCACGAGCGTCGTTTTACCGGCGCCCGTGGGCCCGACGATAGCAACCATGTGGCCGGGCTCCACCGTCAAACTGAGGTCGCGAATAACGGGCTTTTCCGGGTCGTAACCAAACCGCACGTGTTCGAACGTAATCGACGCGTCGCGCAAATCTACCGGGCTTTCCTTCGGTGCATCCTGATCCATTTCCTGCGCGTCGAGGAACTCGAAAATGCGTTCTGCGGAAGCAACCATCGACTGCGCCAGCGTAGCTAGCGAAGCAAGGGCGGAGATCGGATGTCCAATCTGGCGCGAATACTGGATGAACGCCTGCACGCCGCCCAGCGAAATCGCGCCGGCTGCTACCTGCAGGCCACCCGCAATCGCAACCAGAATGTAAGAAAGATTGGATGTGAGCATCATCGCTGGTTGCATGAGCGAAGAAATAGCCTGTGCCCGCACAGCAGAGCCGTACAGGCTCTCATTGGCCTCGTCGAACTGGCTGAGGAACTCGTCGTTCATTGAGAACGCCTGCACGACCTCGTGGCCCGTGTAGGCCTCCTCCACGATGCCGCCCAGTTGTCCCGTGGCCTTCCACTGCTGGCGGAAATAAGGCTGTGCTTTCTTCGCAATCATGCCAGCCACAACAGCGCCGAGCGGGATCGCAATAATCGCGAGGATTGCCAGACGCCACGAAATCCAAAACATCATGAACAAAATGCCAATGATGGTCAGGAAGCTTTCAAGCACCTGCTGAATCATTTGCGTGAGCGACTGCGTAACGTTATCGACGTCGTTAGTCACGCGTGACATGAGGTCGCCGCGCCTGCGCGAATCCATGTAGGAAAGCGGGAGCTTATCGATCTTGTCTTGCACCTTCTTGCGAAGAGTGAAGCCGGTATTCTGCACGATCTTGCGAACAATCATGCCAACGCTGAAATAGGCCAAAGACGCCAATGCGTACACCGTGAAAGCAAACAGGAGGACGCGGGCAAGAGCCTCGAAATCCACGCTTGACCCGGGCGCGAGATTCATGGATTCCAGCATTTGCGCCAGCTGATTATTGCCCTCGGCGCGTAGCTGGGTCACGTACTCGGCCTTCGTCATGCCCTCGGGGATGAAGCTGGAGGCCACTCCGTTGAAAATGATGTTTGTGCCATCACCCAGCAGCTTCGGGCCCGCAACCGTGAGGGCTACCGCAAGGGCCGTCAACAGTACGGTTAACGAGATACGTAAGCGCTCCGGGCGAAGCTCGCCAAACAAGCGCTTTACAGAGCCCCGGAAGTCTTTGGTGTCGTTTTTGTAAGCGTCGCTGCGAGAACTCATTTTGCCTCCCCAACCTGCGAGCTTGCGATCTCGCCATATAGCGGGCAATCGCGTAGCAACTGCGAGTGCGTGCCAAGGCCCTGCGCTTGGCCTTCGCCAAGCACCAGAATCTGATCTGCATCCACAATCGAGGACGTCTTTTGTGAAACAACGATCACCGCGGCCTCGCCCACATACTCAGGCAGGCCATCGCGAAGCCTCTTTTCAGTAGCTGCGTCAAGGGCGGATAGAGAGTCATCAAAAATGTACAGGTCCGCGTCGCGGTAGAGTGCGCGCGCAATCGCGAGCCTCTGCCTCTGGCCGCCCGAGAAGTTCTGGCCGCCCGTGTCTACCTCGGAATCGATCCCCTCATCGAGGGCACAGACGAAGTCGTAAGCCTGCGCTCCCTTAAGCGCCCACTCAACCCGGTCACGGTCAATCAACTTCTCATCCGAGCTGCCCGAAACCGTCGAAGCGATCGTGCCTGAAAACAGGTACGCCTTCTGCGGCACTAGCGAAATGCGACGGCGTACCTCGGACAGGCGGTAGTCGCGCACGTCCTCGCCATTCATCTGAACCTGGCCGCCAACCACGTCAAACAGGCGCGGAATCACTTTTACTAAAGACGATTTACCCGAGGCCGTTGGGCCAATCACTCCGGTTACGGACCCGCGCGGGAAGTTCACGGACAGGTTCTTGAGGACGGGAGCCTCGGCCCCTGGATAACTGATGGTCACATCGTTCAAGCTGAATTCAGCGGGGCCCGCCAGAGCCTTGGGGTGGCTGGGAACGTGCAAGTTGGACTCGGTTACCAGCACTTCGTTGATGCGCTCAGCGGACACGGAGCCGCGCGGCACCATCACAAAAATGAAACCTGCCATCATTACCGACATGAAGATCTGCATCAGGTAGTTGATGAACGCGATCAGCGATCCAACCTCCATACTGCCCGCCGCAATCAGGTGGCCACCAAACCAGATGACCAGCACCTGCGCGGTCCAAATCACCAGCTGCGTGGCGGGGAACATGAACGCGAAGAGAGCGCCAATCTTCATGGCTACCCCGCGCAGTTCAGTATTGACCTGCTCGTACTTGGCGCGCTCCGTTTCTTGCCGCACAAATGCGCGGATCACGCGCATACCTGAAAGCTGCTCGCGAAGCACCGTGTTCATGCGGTCAATGCGCTTTTGCTGCGTCTTAAACAGCGGCACCATTTTCCACATCACCAGGCCGATTACCGCCGCAATCAAGGGCACAACCACCAGCAGCATTTGTGACACCTGCACGCTTTGGCGCAACGCCATCACAATCGCTCCCACACCCATCAGCGGCGCCATTACGGCCATGGTTAGCGTCATGAACGTAACCATCTGCACCTGCTGCACATCGTTGGTTGTGCGCGTAATCAAAGACGGCGGCCCGAAGTGGGTCAGCTGATCCGTAGAAAACGTCTGTGCATTCACAAACTGTTTCCGCCTCAGCCAGCGTCCCAACCTCATCGACACTACGGCAGACAAAATGATCGCCAGCGTTGAGCATACGATCTGAACCACAGTGAATGCGATCATCAACCCGCCCAGGCGCCAGATCGTTGCCGTATCGCCAACCGCGACGCCCTCATTAATGATTCGAGCATTCAAATCAGGCAAAAACAGAGCGGCTACCGTCGCCCCGATCTGCAAAAGAAAGATACCAAGCAGTGTGGGAATGCGGCGGTGTAAAAACTTCCAAGCCAATTTGAAAAGCAAGAAAACTCCCAACAAGCATTGACCCGAATGAGAACCAGCCTTTAAGGCGCGCAAAACAGGTCAGTAGACCATAGTAACTTTAAGACATGAGCCAACTTAAGTCTTTCTCAGACAGTGTGCTAAAAGTCGCGATCCACTACGCATTTGCGCGCACCCACGGCCTCGCTCCGATTAAAACAGACGAGGACTCCGAGGAGCTCGCCGTTATCCTCGCCGGCCTTGGCGTGGCTGATCCGGAGGGCAGAGCCGAGCAAATCCTCGCGCTTGCGGCCGCTTCTAAGCGTCGGGCAGACGAGGGGGAGGGTTCCTCTCTGTCGGCACAAAAGTATGACCAAATTAGGGCCGAGATCCTGGCTGAACTGGGGCTTAAATCCGCGCGCGGAGTGAGGCTCTGGCCACCCACTTACCAAACCGTCATGCAGCGTTTTGGCGGAACGTGGGCCGGCGCGATGAAAGAGTGTGAGCTCGCGGCGTCTAGCGACGGGAAAGTTGGGCGAAGGAACGCCCGGTTTAGTGAAGCTGATCGGATTCGCGCCATCCGCGCTTACCTCGCGGAATGCGAGAGGACGCAAACCGGCTCCTCGTACGCCGGATACGCCGAGTGGGCTAAAGAAAATGGGCGGCCATCCGGCTCAAACATTCGCCAGGTCTACGGAACTTGGAACCGGGCGCTAGAGCAGTTGGAGGGCCTCGAAAACGCTTAACGGGGCCTCAAATGCGGCCGGTGTTTGTATCGCGACCACGTAGGCGATCCAGTTCGCGACGCTCGCGCTTAGTGGGCCTGCCTGAACCGCGCTCGCGGCGAGGAAGCGCCATCATCACGTGAGCCTCGGGCCGCGGCTCTGAATGATCCACATATGCCTTCTGAGCAATCGGAGCGCCCACGCGCGTACGCAGAATCTGAACTACCTCTAAGACGCGATCAAAACCTTGAAAACGATACGTCACCGTGTCGCCCACACTAACTTTTTGGGATGGTTTAGCGGTAGAACCATTGATCTTCACGTGACCCGCCTTACACGCGGCGGTAGCTTGAGAACGCGACTTCAACTGCCGCACGCTCCAAAGCCACGTGTCTACTCTGACGGATTCATCACTCACATTCCCATGCTATAGGAGCCGTGGCATAGGCTAAGAGCGTGTCCGAAATACTATCCCAAAGCGCTATCCTCACTTTCTTCCTGGTAGTGGCCCTAGGCGCCGCATTCGGCCAGATCAAGTTTTGGCACCTAAAGTTCGGTGCGGCAGGAGCCCTCTTCGTGGGCCTGGCTCTGTCCGCCGCCTACCCTGACCTCGGCCAAAACATGTCTCTACTGCAGTCCATCGGCCTCGCCATGTTTACCTACACGGTAGGTGTGGCCGCTGGTAGCACCTTCATGCAGCAGCTGAAGAGTCAAGCCCCGCTGATCGGCGCGGCCGCCCTCATGACCCTCGCCGCTGGCGTCGTCACCGTTGTGGGAGGCAAACTCCTCGAGATTCCCGCCGAGTTATCCACCGGGCTGTTTACCGGCGCCCTCACCTCCGCGCCGGCCCTCGACTCTGCGCTGCGCGTTACCGGCTCTGCAACTCCGGGCGCCGGCTACGCCGTGGGCTATCCGTTTGGCGTCATCGTTGGCATCATCATCGTCACCATCGTGGTGGAGCGGCCCTGGAAGGGCGAAAAAGATACGCCTTCACTTGCCGGCGCCGGCCTTGTAGCCCGCACCGCGCACGTTCAAAAGACCATCAACCTGCGCCAAATAGAACCGTGGGCATGCCAGGACGTGCGTCTGTCCTACCTGCGCCGCGGCGACAAGACCCGCGTGGTTGTTCCCGGCGAAGAACTCCAGCCGGATGACCTCGTTGTTGTAGTTGGCATTGAAGATCGCGTACACGAAACCATCGACATCCTCGGATATGAATCTAGCGTTCACATTGCAGATGACAGGCGAGCGGTGGACTTTGAAAAGATCCGCGTCTCCAACTCGGACATGACCGGACGAACCATCGCGGAGCTCAACATTCCCGTGAAGTTCGGCGGCATCATCACGCGCGTTACGCGCGGCGACCTAGAACTGCTAGCCAAAGACGAACTGGCGCTACAACCCGGCGACGAAGTTTCGGTTTCCGTCCCGTCTTCGCAACTGAGCGCGGTACGTCGTTTCTTTGGCGATTCGGATCGCCGTATCGCCGAGGTGGACGCCCTCACCTTTGGCCTGGGCATGGTGCTCGGTCTGCTTCTTGGCCTTGTGTCTGTTCCCATGCCCGGAGGCGCGATGTTCTCGCTTGGCGCAGCGGCCGGTCCGCTCGTGGTTGGCATGGTGCTGGGTGCGCTTCGCCGCACCGGCAACCTGATCTGGTCCATGCCAGAATCCGTGAACCTCACGGTGCGCCAGCTTGGCCTCCTGTTCTTCCTGGCGGCTCTTGGCCTTGGTGCCGGGCCCGCATTCAAGGAGGTCGTGCTTACCTCGCTCGGTTGGAAGGCTGCGATCCTCGCCACCTCAATTACCTTGATTTCTGCAACCCTGCTTGCCATTGCTGGCCGTCTGCTGAAGCTGTCCGGCCCGCGTACTGCGGGTGGCGTTGCCGGCTTCCTCGGCCAGCCCGCCATCATGCAGGCCGCTGCCGCGAAAGTTGCGGACGAGCGCATCGAGTCGGCCTACGCCGCCCTCTTTGCCTCCTCGATCGTGTTTAAGATCCTGCTGGTGCCGGCGATCTATGCGTTCTTGGCGTAACAAACAGCCCTTCGCTTCCTAAGCGGAACCGAAGGGCTGTTTCATTAGATTACGCGAGGCGGGCGCTCATGCGCCCTTCCAGTATTCCTCGAGCACGCGCGACATCGCCAAGTGGTCGCTCACGTGGCTCATTTCGCGAGCCGAGTGCATCGACAGCAGGCCAATGCCCACATCGACGGTAGTGATACCCAAACGCGTTGCCGTTAGCGGGCCAATGGTAGAGCCGCACGGCATTTCGTTATTAGACACGAACGCCTGCGCGGGCACGCCCGCTGCTTCGCACATGCGGGTCCAAAGCGCCGTGCCAACCGCGTCCGAAGCGTAACGCTGATTCGCGTTCAGCTTCAGTAGCGGACCCTTACCCGGCATCGGATGGTTGTTCGGATCGTGGCGCTCCGCGTAGTTCGGGTGCACAAAATGCCCGGCATCAGCAGACACGCACGTGGTGCCCGCGAGCATCTGATGGTAGCCGTCCTCATCCTTGCCCAGGCCAGTTGCGATCCGGCGTAGCGTAGATTCAAGGATCGGGCCCGACGCTCCCGACCTGGTGGAAGACCCGATCTCCTCGTGATCAAATGCAGCAAACACCGCAATATCAGCAAAATCGGAAGATTCCATGCGCTCTAATGCGGTGAGGCCGGCGTGTACTGAAGATAGGTTGTCTTGCCGTGCAGCCGCGAAGAACTCCTCGTCCAAACCAAAACGAGCCGGTGCCTGCGCCGTAAACGACACGAGGTCGTGGCCCGCAATGTCTTGTTCTGACTCCAGGCCCGCCAGCTGCGCCAAATGTGTAAATAGCGACTTGTCGCCCAGTGTCCACACCGGCTGCATGTGCTTTTGCCGGTCCAGCTTGAAACCTGAGTTAATATCGCGATCCAAGTGAATCGCCAGCTGGGGAACGCGCGCAATCGGACCTGTCTTAACCAAATGCTCATTGCCGTGGCGGTCCATAATTCGGCCGGCAAACCCGATCTCGCGGTCTAGCCACGAGTTCAGCAACAGGCCACCGTACAGCTCGACGTCAATCTGACCCCAACCGTCGGGCGACTTCGAAGAGCCTGACGGCTTTACCTTCAAGCCGGGTGAATCCGTGTGACACCCAACAATCCGGAAGGCCGGCTGGGTTACCTCTTCGGGAATGAACCATGCCATCACGGCGCCATCACGCACAAAGAAATGGCCGCCGGGCGTGACATCCACCGGGTCGCATTCAAGCATCTGCGAATACCCGTGGGTTTTCAGCCTGGCGGCAATCTCTCGTGCTGCGTGAAAAGAAGAGGGGGAAGCCTCAATGACCTTCCCAAAATCCTCTACCTGCTTAACTTCTGCATCACTAAAAATACTCACGTATCCAAACTAGCAGTTATAGCGGTAAACATTGGTCTCGCGCTGCTCGAAACCGGTCCGGCGGTACAGGCGATTCGCTGCCTCGCGGGTGGGGCGTGATGTCAAGTCCACGGTTTTCGCGCCAATCTTGTGCGCGTACTCAACCGATGCGTCCACCAGCTGGCGGCCCGCGCCCTGACCGCGAGTCTCCTCGGCCACCACAACGTCCTCAACCCAGGCGCGAATACCCGTCGGAATCTCAAACACCACCAGCGTTAGCATGCCCAAAATGTTGTCCGGATCATCATCTGGCGTGTACACAAACAGTGTTGTGGAAGGCTGTTCCAAAAAGCGTGCCACGTCCTCTTCACTCATTGAAGTAGCAGACGATGAAAGCTGCGGCAGTAGCCTGTTCATGCCGTCAACAACAACCTTCGACGCCTCATTCACAATCTTGATAGCCATGATGTATCCCCCTTGTGGTTGATAATTTTCTTCATTCTAAAACGAGGAGGGGGCCCGCACGCAGACCTGGATAAAGTGGCGCGCAACTTTTGCCCCACACTTTGGAACGCTCGGAACCAGGTGCGTGAAATCGGTAGGCTTACCGCATGCGCTACATTTCTACCCGCGGAGTGCCAACCGACCAGCCCCGCACGTTCACCGAGATCCTCCTCGCTGGCCTCGCACCCGATGGTGGCCTCTACATGCCCGTCGAATACCCGCAAGTAGATGCGGATACGTTGCTTACATGGTCTAAGGTTTTCCGGGAAGAAGGCTACGCGGCCCTAGCTTTTGAGGTGATGCGCCTCTACATTGATGACATTCCCGAAGCAGACCTGCGGGAAATGTGCAAGCGCGCATACAGCGTAGAAAACTTCGGTTCGCGCGAGGTTGCGCCCATGACGCAACTATCGGACCACATTTGGCTACTGCACCTGTCTAACGGGCCAACCGCCGCGTTTAAAGACATGGCGATGCAAATGCTGGGGCAACTTTTTGAGTACGCGCTGGGCCAGAGTGGAACAGAGCTCAATATTCTAGGGGCAACGTCGGGGGATACCGGCTCTTCGGCCGAGTACGCGATGTTGGGCAAGGCCAGAATCCGCGTCTTTATGCTCACGCCCGCCGGCCGGATGACGCCATTCCAGCAGGCGCAAATGTACGGCATTGATGACCCGGCGATTGTCAACATTGCCCTCGACGGCGTTTTTGATGACTGTCAAGACGTGGTGAAGGCAATCTCGGCAGACGCTGACTTCAAAGCGCGTTACAGCATTGGAGCGGTGAACTCGATTAACTGGGCTCGCCTGCTCGCCCAAGTGGTGTATTACGTAGCCGCATGGATCCAAGCTAGTGGCACGCCGGCCAATAAGGTTTCTTTCTCTGTGCCAACGGGCAACTTTGGCGATGTTTTTGCCGGACACGTTGCGCGTAGCATGGGCGTGCCTATTGACCAGCTAATTGTCGCAACCAATGAAAACAATGTGCTCGATGAGTTCTACCGAACCGGCATTTACCGCGTTCGCTCCTCTGAGCAGACTTATAAGACTTCAAGCCCGTCGATGGACATTTCGAAGGCGTCAAACTTCGAACGTTTCGTGTTTGACCTGGTTGAGCGTGACCAGGCGCGTGTGCGTGATCTGTTTGTGGACCAGTTGGGCGCTCGCGGGGAGTTCTCTCTGGCTGAAACACGTGAGTTCAAGGATGCGCGCCGCAAGTTCGGTTTCCTCTCCGGCTCTTCAACGCACGCTGACCGGATCGACTCGATCCAATCGGTGTACCGCCATGACCACGTCCTCATTGACCCGCACACCGCAGATGCGTGGAAGGTCGCGCGCGATGCCCTGCGTGGGGGAGCGGTGGAGCAGCCCCTCGTTGTCCTCGAAACCGCTCTTCCAGTGAAGTTTGCTGAAACCATTGAAGAGGCTTTGGGAATCACGCCGGAAGTGTCCGAGCGTTTCGCTTCTGTGATGGATGCCGGCCGACACGTGGTAGATCTGCCCAATGACCCGGAAGCGGTGAAGGCTCTGATCCTCGAGGTTGTCGACGGCTAAAGTCTTGGCGCGCCGTTTGGTAACGCTGGTGCCGCTTAACTTAGGTGAAGAGCGTTCCCCACGGGATCAGGGCCGCGCCCAAAACTACGAATAGTCCGCCGAGTGCGGCATCGATCGGTTTGTGCAAGCGCTCGTACCCGCGCACGAAAGCCGGCATTGAGGCGGCGAGGGCAACCGCGGTGAACCAACAGCTGGAAATCGCTACCATCACCAGGGTGAGCGCCCCGCCTTCCAAAAAGGTGATCGAGGGCGGCAACATTGAGGCAAACAGGGTCGTGAAAAAGATGACCGCTTTCGGATTACCAACAGTTGTGGTCAAGAAACCGAGGCGGAATGCCTTCCACGCCGGGTAGGGCTCGCTCGAGGGTGCCGGCCGCTCCTCATTAGTGCTTTCAGAGGGGACGTCATTCCTCGCACGCATAAGTGAGGCAAGAATGCGGATGCCGTAGCCCGCAAGAAATACTGCACCTACTAGGCGAACCGCGAAAAACGCAGTTTCAGAGCGTGAAATGAGGGCCACCACCCCGGCCATTGTTCCTACCGTCCACAGCGACGTACCCGTGCCAATACCGATGCCCGTTGCTATTCCGCGGCTGCGTCCCCTTGAAAGAGTCATGCGTAGCGTTGCCAAAAAGTCAGGGCCCGGTGAAATAACCGCCAGAGTGAACGTCGTTAAGAGCGTAAGCCAAGTAGATGCAGTCACTACGCCCACCCGAGTTCGTGCAACTGATCATCGTCGATGCCAAAGTGGTGGGCAACCTCGTGCACGATCGTCACCTGAATCTCGCGCCGAAGCTCGTCCATATCAGCGCACATGCGCAACAGCGGCAGACGAAACAGTGTTATCTGGTCGGGCAAGTCGCCAAATCCGTAGTCACCGCGCTCGGTCAGGTCAACGCCCTCATAAAGCCCCAATAGGTCAGAGCCGTCTTCAGGCTCTTCGGCTACGAAAATCGCCACGTTGTCAATGCTTTCGAGCATGGATTCAGGCAACTGCGCAAGAACTTCCTCCACGAGGGCGGCGAAGGCGTCCTCGGATATGTCCAATGCGGTTTCGCTGCGCTCATCATTTTCGCTCGACATGTACCCGATGTTAGCGGCCTAGCATCTGCCAATGCACGTCCAAGTTCTTGTCGAAAAATGCGCGGTGTGGCGCGGTTCACTTGAAACGAGTAGCAGACGGGAATAAATAAAGGGTCCAAAAGGTTGAGCTTAGTAGACTCAAGTTTGGGGCATTCGGGTTGACAGGAAAACCGCGAAAGGTAGACTTGAGTGCAACAGACTCAACTTGATTTTATGAAGGAGGCCATTGATATGGCACGTGCAGTAGGTATCGACCTTGGCACCACGAACTCGGCAATCGCCACGCTTGAAGGTGGCGAGCCCACAATCATCGCGAACGCGGAAGGTATGCGTACCACGCCGTCCGTTGTTGCATTCTCAAAAACGGGCGAGGTCCTGGTAGGCGAAATCGCTAAGCGCCAGGCAGTGACCAACGTTGATCGCACCATCATGTCGGTTAAGCGCCACATGGGCACCGACTGGGAAGTGAAGATTGACGATAAGGCTTACACGGCGCAGGAAATTTCCGCTCGTATTCTTGGCAAGCTCAAGCGAGACGCGGAGGAGTACCTCGGTGAGCCGATCACTGACGCCGTGATTACTGTTCCCGCATACTTCAACGATGCTGAGCGTCAGGCAACGAAGGACGCGGGCCGCATTGCCGGCATGAACGTAACCCGTATCGTGAACGAGCCTACCGCGGCTGCTCTCGCATACGGCCTCGAGAAGGGTAAGGAAGACGAGCTCATCCTCGTATTCGACCTCGGTGGCGGTACGTTTGACGTTTCGCTCCTAGAGATCGGTAAGGACACCGAGGATGGCGCTGAGTTCTCCACGATCGAGGTTCGCGCAACTTCCGGTGACAACCGCCTCGGTGGTGACGACTGGGATAAGGCAATCGTGGACTGGCTGGTCAGCCAGGTAAAGAGCAAGACCGGCAACGATCTTTCGAAGGATCCGGTAGCGATGCAGCGTCTGCGTGACGCGGCAGAGCAGGCAAAGAAGGAGCTTTCGTCCGCAACTTCCACGAACATTTCGCTGCAGTACCTCACGATGGTTGACGGCGTTCCCGTCCACCTCGACGAGTCGCTGAGCCGCGCAAAGTTTGAGGAAATGACGGCTGACCTGCTTGGTCGCACGCGCGCTCCGTTCGAGGCTGTGATCCGTGACGCGGGCATTTCGGTGAACGACATTGACCACGTGATCTTGGTTGGTGGCTCCACCCGTATGCCGGCCGTTGCTGAGGCGGTTAAGAAGATGACGGGCGGCAAGGAGCCCTCGAAGTCTGTTAACCCGGACGAGGTTGTTGCGCTTGGCGCTGCCCTCCAGGCAGGTGTGATGCAGGGCGACCGCAAGGACGTCCTCCTCATTGACGTGACACCGCTTTCGCTTGGTATTGAAACCAAGGGTGGCTTCATGACGAAGCTGATTGACCGCAACACCGCAATCCCGACGAAGTCCACGGAGATCTTCTCGACGGCTGAAGACAACCAGCCTTCGGTTCTGATCCAGGTGTTCCAGGGTGAGCGCGAGTTCGCTCGCGACAACAAGCCGCTAGGAACGTTCGAGCTGACCGGTATTGCGCCGGCTCCGCGCGGCATCCCGCAGATTGAGGTCACGTTCGACATCGACGCGAACGGCATTGTGCACGTATCCGCTAAGGATCGGGGCACGGGCAAGGAGCAGTCGATGACGATCACCGGCGGTTCTGCGCTTCCGAAGGATGAGATCGACCGCATGGTTAAGGAAGCGGAAGCTCACGCGGAAGAGGACAAG
This sequence comes from Actinomyces sp. S4-C9, assembly GCF_000758775.1. NCBI lineage: Bacteria > Bacillati > Actinomycetota > Actinomycetes > Actinomycetales > Actinomycetaceae > Actinomyces > Actinomyces sp. S4-C9. Next base: position 205,065 of record NZ_JRMU01000010.1, read on the forward strand.
AAGCGTCGTGAAGACGCGGAGGTTCGCAACCTTGCGGAGCAGACCGTATACCAGATGGAAAAGATCTTGAAGGACGAGGCGGACAAGATTTCGGACGAGACCGCGAATGCTGTCAAGACCGATGTTGAGGCCGTAAAGAAGGCTCTTGAGGGTGACGACACCGAAGCGGTGAAGAAGGCGCTTGAGACGCTGAACGAGTCCGGCATGAAGATCGGCCAGGAGGTCTACCAGGCTGCGCAGGCCGAGCAGGCCCAGCAGGCTGAAGGTGAGGCCGCTGACGGCGATAATGAGGACGAGGTCATCGACGCGGAAGTTGTCGATGAAGAAGAGGACAACAAGTGAGTGAAGAGCAAAATCGCGATCCCTTCGAGGACCGTGAGGAAGGTGCGGGGGAAGACCCCCGCACCGGCTCTGGCTCGCAATCATCCCCCGGCCAGCCAGCTGATCCGAACGATATTTCGCATTTGGAGGAGCAGCTTGCAGATGTCAACGCGGAAGCGGACGTCGATGATCCGGCGGCGCTGCGCGAAGAATTAGCGAAGCAGGGCGATGAGCTTGCGCGCGCGAGGGCTGACCATTACAACCTCACGCAAACGCACAACAACTATGTGCGCCGCTCGAAGGCGGACATGTCTAACGCTCGCAAAATCGGGCAGAGCGAGGTCGTGGAGGCGCTGATGCCGGTGCTGGACGACATTGCTGCGGCTCGTGATGCGGGCGCGCTAGAGGACGGCCCGTTCGCATCGATTGCGAACAAGTTGGAGCAGACGCTGGCTTCCCAGTTTGGGATTGAGCGCTTCGGTGCAGTTGGTGATGAGTTTGATCCAATGATTCACGAGGCCGTTATGGCGCAACCATCTTCTGATGTGCAGGTGGAAACGGTTGCGCAGGTAATCCAGGCGGGTTACAAGATCGATGACAAGGTGCTACGTGCAGCGAAGGTCATCGTGGCAAACCCGCAGTAATTGCAACAAAACTTTGGAGGTGAGAAGTAGTGGCTGGACAAGATTGGATGGAGAAGGACTTCTATAAGACGTTGGGCGTGTCTAAGGATGCGTCGGAGTCAGAGATTAAGAAGGCTTACCGCAAGCTTGCGCGCAAGCATCACCCTGACCAGAATCCGGGTGATAAGAATGCGGAGGAGAAGTTCAAGGCGGTTGGCGAGGCCTACCAGGTTTTGTCTGATCCGAAGCAGCGCAAGCAGTACGACGCGATTCGTGCGATGGCTGGCGGAGGGGCTCGCTTCTCTGCGGGGCCGGGTGGTTCTGCCTCTGGGTTTGAAGATGTTTTCTCCATGTTTGGTGGTGGAGGAAACGGCTCTCGGGTTCGCTTCTCCACTTCTGGCGGCTCATCCGGTGCGGGTTTTGAAGATATCCTTTCGAACCTGTTTGCCGGTGGCGGCCAGGGTGGTCACCCGAATTTCTCGGACTACGCGGGTAGGGGAGCGTTTGGCCAGGCCGCGCAAAAGGGCGCTGACCTGTCGGCTGCTACCACTTTGACGCTACGTCAGGCCGTGGAGGGCGCGACGCTGAAAATGACCGTCGAGGGGCGATCAATGACGGTGCGCATACCCGCCGGTGTGACGGACGGACAGAAGGTTCGTTTGCGCGGCAAAGGTAGGCCGGGCGTGAACGGGGGGCCTGCGGGCGACCTCGTGGTTGCGATCTCGCTTGAGAAGCATCCGGTGTTCAGCTTGGACGGGCAGAACTTGCGCATGAAGTTGCCGGTTTCGTTTGCCGAGGCTGCGCTGGGCGCAAGTGTTTCCGTGCCGCTACTCGATGGCTCAACCGTGACCGTGAAGGTGCCGGAGGGTACTTCCTCCGGAGCACTTTTGCGGGTCCGCGGCCGCGGCGTGAAGAAGGGGCGTAAGAAGGGCGACCTCATTATTGAGATTGAGGTTGCTGTGCCTAAGAACATGTCGAAGGAAGCAAGGGAGGCGGTGGCGAAGCTCGGTGAGCTGACCGCTGACTTCGATCCGCGTCAAGGTCTAGAAGCAAACGCTCGTAAGTAGAGGGAGGTCATATGGCGAACAAGAGGGGTACAACCTACGTTATTTCGGTTGCTGCCGAACTTGCGGGCATGCATCCGCAAACGCTTCGCCAGTATGACCGCCTGGGCATAGTAACGCCGGCGCGTACAAAGGGCCGGGGCCGTCGCTACAGTGCAAGCGATGTCGAGCGGTTGCGTGAAGTTCAGCGCTTATCGCAGGACGAGGGCGTGAATCTGGAGGGTATCCGCCAGATTTTAGAACTGAAACAACGTCTAGATGAGAGCGCAGAGGCAATGCAACTAATGCGCGAAGAGTTAGAAGTGCTGCGCACGCTGGTGCGGGAGGAAAACGAGAAGCGCTCACGCGTTTTTGCCGCCACGCCAGATGGCAGTGTGCATACGGTTCGCCGCGGCACACGGTTGCGGGTTTCTGGTAATGAACTGGTGCGCCATCCAAAATCAGGGGCGCTGGTACTTTTCCGTCGCTAAACCAAATGCAGTATTGAAGCTGGGGCGAGTTTTCTCGCCCCAGCTTTGCGTTCGTAGGCGATGGTCTCAGCGCCAGAGCAAGTGGGTTTGGACGTATATCGAAGTACCCTGTTTTCACGCGCGAGCAGTTATCCTTGCGAATGATTACGTTGGCTACCCCAGCGCTTCGCCGGGCGCGGATATACTCGTTGCTGTTCTCGTGAAATCTGCGGTTAGCGTGTTACGAAGTACCGGAAGAGAAGTTCGACGGAGAACTGGAGTAGATATGACTGAAACAAGCTTTACAGGGTTTAACGATGAGCCCACTGAAATAGATTCGTTGAATATAAATGCATATATTGCAGGTTTCAGAGAATTTATAAAGTCGTGTCCCACGCCTATGACGGCCGCGATTCAAGGTGACTGGGGTTCTGGAAAAACCAGCGCTTTGAAGCGTATTAAGAAAAAGCTTGACGGCGAAGGAGCCCAGGTTGTCGAGTTTAATACTTGGCAGTATTCTCAGTTCAATCTCGGTGAGCAGCTGGTTTTCTCTTTGCTCGGTGGCGTTCTTTCAAGTTTGGAGAAACGTATCGATTCTGGGAAGGAGGGGAGAGCAACTGCAGCGAAGGAGAAAATTACTAAGCTTCGGAAGGCTTTGATCCCACTGGCGCTTGCGAGCTTGAAGGTGGCGGGTTATGGCGTCGTAGTTGATGCCGCCGACGCAATGAAAGAGAGAATTGACAAAGCTAAGAAGAAAGATGCCGAGGCGTCAGTTGGTTCTCATCAACTCATCGAAATCATTTCTACAATGCGGGACGATTTTCAAGCGTTGATCAACGAGTTTTTGAAATTTTCTGAAGACACTGGTAAATGTCAAAGTGCCGCGAAACAGGATCGAATATTTATATTTATTGATGATTTGGACCGGCTTGAACCTGAGCGCGCTGTTGAAGTGATGGAGGCACTCAAGGTCTTCATGAATGTTAAGGGTTGCGTTTTTGTTCTCGCAATTGATTTTGAGGTGGTCCTTCGCGGTGTGCGGGCAAAGTACGGACAAGATTTCGACGAAGGTAAAGCTAGAGACTTTTTTGACAAGATAATCCAGGTTCCGTTCAATCTGCCTGTGCAAGCGTATGGAATCAATGGATTGATTAAAGAGGGGCTGAGTGCTCTTGAGATAAAACAAGGCGAAGAAAACCTGGAGAAGTATGTTGATCTCGTCAGACTTTCCGTGGGAACGAACCCACGATCAGTTAAGCGCCTCTTGAATTCGTTTAACCTACTGCAGTACATAGGCAAAAAGCGTCGCAATGAGACAGGGCCGAATGGTGGCGAGCCAACGCAAACTGGCAAAAAGGAAAAATCTCAGGAACAACAGGAACAACAGGAACAACTTGATACCTTCGCAATGCTCGCTCTTCAAACCGGATTCCCCTACATGTTCCAGGATCTAGTAAAAAATATGAGTAGTGGAAACCAGGTGCGTTCATTCTTGCAATCCGTTCACGATATTTGCTCAGACGATGATCATGAGGATTTGGATGAGAACGCTGTGGGCGAGTCCGATCATGGCGAAAACGGTTCTTCCAAAGACTCAACGAAAACGCCCGTTAATCGTCAAGAACGACTCGATGAGTGGAAACTGGGGCGTCATCGAATTACTGATGCTCGACTGATAACAGAAAAGATAATGGAGATATTTGAACTAGATCAAGAACCGGATAACGACAATAGATTACAAAAGGCATTAGAGAACGCTGCGGTCACAACCGTAGGTGTCAGGCCAGACGATCTGGGTAATGGAACAAAAATAGTTTCATTAGATGAGAGAATCCGTGGTCTCGAGGATAGTAATCTAGACGGTAGTGTTATAGACGCCGTTAAGGCCTTTGAAAGTGGGATCACATCCCAAATGGGTGATTTCACTGTCAAAGTTACCGGTGGCGCAGGATACTGGAGCTATATTCTTCAGAATCCGAAACCTGGCTTCGAAAAGCGTAAAGATAGAAAATGCTGTGAAGTGCACATTTCAGGTAACGGCTGCCGAATTGGATTTGGAGGCCCCGATAAATCAAGGGCAAAAGCAATGTGTGAGTGCCTTCAGCAAAAGGGGCTACCTATTCATCTTTTGACGAGCAACCCGCCTTTATCTTTCAAAGAAATTAAGACTGTTGACGCTGCTGAGGAAGTAGCGAAGATCGTTGCTTATGTTTATAAGAAAGAACTCCACCCCGAACCTGAACAAGATGTGGCTTTCCCTGGATTAGAGCATCTAATTCTTTAGCTTTGAGTGTCTCTCTATTTACCTTAGGAGCTACAGGAAACAGGTCTTTCTGATTATCTACTCCAGCGCGTCGCCGGGTTTGAAACGCATAGTCTGGCCGCCTTCGTGCGTACACGTAGTTGCGTCCTCGTCCATCGTGCACGTGAACACGCCCGCTGAGATGGTCTCCCCATCATTCAGAACAGGAGCAGATAACAGGTTATTTTCGCAGAATTCGGCAGAAAAATCGTCTAACGAAGCCGGATCGGTCAGACACATTTGCTGCAGTGGCACATCGGACTGGCACCTGCCGTACTCGGCGCCTTCTGCGGAGAGCGTGGCCTGAGTCCCCATGAAAATGCCTTGGTCACATGGAGTATCTTCCACCGGGAAGGCAGGGAATGCTTCACACCGAACGTAAGGGGCGGAAGCTGCCCCCTCGACAATAATGGTGCAAAGAACCGAGTGGTCACTGTTTGCAAACCAGTAGCCCGCATTACCGGCCTGCGCTAGTTCCGTGTTGGCGCCAAGCTCGTACGCCGCCGAATCAACCTGCGCGGAGGCATCCTCGGACGAGGTGGGGGTTTCGACGCTAGTTTCGGAAGGGGCAGTCAGAGGAATTGGCGTGGGAGAAGGGCCGGGAAGCTCCTCATCAGACGAACACGCTCCTAAAATCATTACAGAACATGCGAGCGCGGCCAATGCTATGTGGCGCTTCATTGCTAACTCCTAACGGCCCAAACTGGGAGCCAAATTATTTCGGTGACCCCAAACATTTGTAAACTGAGTCTTGTTAATCGTAACGAGAGGTGCGGACAATGCAGGTTGGTTTGCGTGGGTCCCTTGCAAAAAATGCGGGCCGTTTCGCGGCCTGGGCGTCACAAAAAAGTGGCCGCGGGTCAGGCGGAGTGATTGGTGGCCGGGTTGCGTTAGCTCTTGATCCCAAGGTTTTAGAAAAGGTTAGCCGCGGCAAGAAGATCGTTATTGTGACGGGTACCAACGGCAAATCGACTACTACCTCGATGGTGCGCGAAGCCTTGAAAACTAAGGGGCGGGTGGCGTCAAACGTGCTTGGTGACAACATGACGGGTGGTGTTGCCGCTGCGCTGATTGAAGAGTGCGAGGCGGAGTTTGCTGCCCTGGAAGTTGATGAGCTCTACGTGCCGGCAGTTGCCCGGGCGGTAAAGCCGGCGGGTTTTGTGCTACTTAACCTGTCGCGAGATCAGCTGGATCGAGTGGGTGAAGCCGGGGCTGTGGAGGCGCGAATTCGCCAGGCTGTTGATGAGAATCCGCAGGCGTTTGTGGTGGCTAACTGCGATGATCCGCTGATTGTGTCGGCCGCATGGGATGCGAAGAGCCCGATTTGGGTGTCTGCGGGTGTTACGAGGACGGCTGACTCGGTGACATTCCCCCGCACTAACACTCCGGTGGTCCGTTCCGGCGATTTTTGGCACGTGCCCGGATCTTCATTCGCGCGGCCAGAACCCGCGTGGACAGTGGAAGATGGTGCGGTTGTATTTGCAGGCGCTGCGCACCCCCTCGCTCTTGCCCTGCCTGGGCGGGCAAACCGAGGCAACGCCACGCAGGCGGTTGCGGTTGCCCACGCCCTCGGGGTCAGTATCGATCAGGCCATCGCGCAGATCAATAAGGTCACGCAGGTGTCTGGGCGCTACGCCCGGCGCAACTTGGATGGCCGTCTAGCCCGCATTGTCCTCGCAAAGAATCCGGCTGGATGGCAAGAATCTCTTTCGATGGTGGAGGAGGATGCTTGCATTATCCTCGCGGTGAATGGCCGGGTTGGGGACGGTGAGGATCTTTCTTGGCTGTGGGACGTGGATTTCGCACCCCTGCAAGGCCGGAAGATCATCGTGTGCGGGGAGCGTCGCGCGGATCTTGCCGTGCGGCTCGAGTATGCAGATTTCGAGTTTGAGCTTGTCGAAACTCCGCAAGATGGCCTCAAACGCGCGCCCGAAGGCAACGTGGACGTGGTGGCGAACTACACGGCTGCGCACGGGCTTAACAATTGGATTTCCCGCGAGTATGAGGAGGCCAAATGAGCGCCCTGCAAATCGGTTTGATCATGCCCGAAACGATGGGCGCGTACGGTGATAGTGGCAACGCCATCGTGCTTGAAAAACGCCTGCAAAAACGCGGTTTTGACGCTGAAATCGTGACCGTACACGTGGGGGATGAGGTGCCGGATAGCCTCGATTTTTATCTTCTGGGAGGAAGTGAGGACGCCGCGCAGCAGGTTGCGGTGCAACGCCTTGAAGAGTCCGGAGCGCTACGCCGAGCCGCGGATCGAGGAGCGATAGTTTTTGCGGTTTGTGCTGGTTTGCAGGTGCTTGGCGCTTCTTATGAGGACGAGGATGGGCGCAAGGTGGATGGTCTGGGACTGCTCGATGCGCAAACCCGGCGGGGAGCAGAGCGTAGTGTGGGTGAACTTGTAACCACGGCTTTGCTCCAGGGCGTTGGCGAGCCGTTGACCGGGTTTGAAAACCACCTCGGAGTTACTGAGCTAGGGGCTGATGCGCAACCACTTGGAGCTGTCTTGCATGGACACGGAAATGCCCTGGATTTGAGTGATGAGGGGCAGCGGGTAGACGGGGCGGTGCAGGGAAGCGTGTTTGCAACCTATATACACGGGCCGGTGCTTGCGCGAAACCCGCAACTGGCCGATTATCTGATCCGTCTTGCAACCGGCCAAAAAGATCTGAGCCCAATCGATACTGCCGCAACCGTTCTACTGCGTAAACAGCGGCTAGAGGACTCCGGAATTACCCTCAAATAACCCTGAAATAGCCCTGATTTTACGCATTATCCATTTAGGAAAATAACAGGCCCAAGTAGTATGAACATGTAGGCCGCGAGCGTAAGGATTTACCATGAGCGACAATCAAGACTTTGACCGCAACGAACCGCAAGACGGCGGGCAGGTGCCCGAGCAGCCGCAGTTTGGCCGCAGGATTGAGGACGAACCTGGCTACGGTCAGCCGAGTTACGGCCAGTCCGGCCAAGGTGATGGCCAAGGCTACGGTGGTTTGAACGGGGAGCAGGCCGGTCATAATCAGTCCGGTCAGCCCGGCTACGGCCAACCCGACTATAGCCAGTCCACTTACGGCAACTACGGGTATGGAGCAACAGGTAACCGCAGTCAGCAGGGCGCAGACGGTTATGGTCAAACCGGTTACAATCAGCCGGGTTATGGCCCGGCTTATGGGCAACCTTCTAATGGTCAGCCGGGATATGGCCAACCTGGTTACGGTCAGCCCGGTTATGGCCCAGCATATGGGCAGAATGGTTACCAGGGTGGTGGCCGAGCACCAATGCAGCTTCCGGGTAGGGGTGGCTCGATCGCGATGATCGTGATTGGCGTGGTCATGATGCTCGTGATTGCTCCCGTAGCGTTCTTTATGAGCGTCGCAGTAGGTGCGCTTCAGTCCTTGGACACGTCTTCTTTTGAGCCGGTTCAAAATGGCGGGAGCGTAGAGGTTGGAAGCACAGGCGTGGTTACGGTTGTTTATTCCAATGACATGTCCGGGTCTGATGAAGCGTCTAGTGGGCTAGACGGACAGGTTGGTACGGTGACCCCATCTTGTACTTTGGTTGGGCAAAATGACACCTATCCGCTGGTGCCGGTAGGCGATGGGGAAGGCGCGATGGCATCCGATGTGCCTGCTGGAACTTACACGCTTAAGTGCGAGAATGCAGATGGCCAGGGCATCCTCGTTTTTGGTGGCGAGTTCTTTGACGACGTGATCTCTTCGTTCGGGCCAAGCATGATTATTTCGGCGATCGTCGGATTTGCTGGTTTGGCTCTGCTGATTTGGGGCATTGTAAAACTTGCGGGTGTGAACCGCGAGCGTAGAGCTATTGAGCTGCGAATGCAGGGCTGGTAAGCCGCATAGCTAAGTAAAAATGATCGGAGCGAAAAAATGCTCCGATCATTTTTTATGCCCTAACCGTGCCTGGCTTGCGTCCCTGCCGCGGAGTTGCGTGAGCGCTTGGCGCTGGTGCGGTTACCTGCCCGATGTGGCTATTCGCCGCCGAGGTGCTGCCAGAGGAATTCCCAGGCAAGTGCACTCATTTTTGCCCGCTGTTTGTTGTCGGCCGCGCCGGCGTGGCCTCCTTCAATGTTTTCGTAGAAGAGCACATCGGCGCCCGCCTCATCCATTTTCGCAACCATGGTGCGCGTGTGTGCGGGATGCACGCGGTCGTCGCGCGTGGAGGTGGTGAATAGGACCGGCGGGTATTGCCTGCCCGCCTGGAACAGGTGGTAGGGGCTGAATGTTTGGATGAACTCCCACTGCTTCGGGTCGGATGGGTCGCCGTATTCTGCCATCCACGAGGCGCCGGCTAGAAGTGTGTGGAAGCGGCTCATGTCTAGCAGGGGAACCTCGCAGACGATGGCGCCGAAGTGTTCGGGGTATTTGGTGAGCATCATGCCCATTAGGAGGCCGCCATTGGAGCCGCCTCGCGCGCCGAGCTGTTCTTTTGTGGTTACACCGCGGGCTACGAGGTCATCGGCAACTGCTACGAAATCCTCGTAGGCGCGGTGACGGTTGGCCTGCAGTGCCGCTTGGTGCCACTTGGGGCCGTACTCACCGCCTCCGCGAATGTTGGCAACCACATAGGTGCCGCCGCGCTCAACCCAGGCCGGGCCGGCCATGCCGAGGTAGGAGGGGGTTAGGGAAACTTCGAAGCCGCCGTAGCCGTACAGCAGGGTTGGTGCGGGTTCGGTTCCCGGTGTGCTGATCTGGAAGTAGGGAACTTTGGTGCCATCTGCGGAGGTGGCGAAGTGTTGGCTCACTTTCACATGCTCCGCGTTGAACGTTGCGGGGGCTTTGCGAACCGTGGTGGCGCTCAGGGTTTCTCCGGATTTGGATAGTTCGAGCAGTGAGAGCGTCATGGGAGTGGTGAAGCCTGTGGTGTGCAGCCACAGCTGGTCGCTGGTGCGGCTATCAACCGCGCTTACTTGGATGGTTGCGTGCGCGGGAGCTTGCTCGTTGCCGGTTGCTAGTTTGAGGTCGCGCCTGTCCCACCCCGTGTGTTCGGTAGTGGGAGGGGTGAGGATGCCGAGGCGGTTGGAAACGTGGTGGAGCACGTTCACCACAACGTGATGCCTGGTGGTTGCGACGTATTCGAGGGCGGAGGCATCCGTCGGTGTAAACAGGCTGTGTGCTTCGAAGTCCTCGTCGAAGGCGTTGTCGAACTGGGTTGCAACCAGGGATCCTGCTTTGAAGGTTTTTCCGCCTACGGTCCAGTCCTGCTTTGGGCGCATGAGCATCCAGTCGCGCCAGGGTCCGGCCTCTACGTGTGTTGGGACCTCAACTTTCTTGAGAACGTATTGTGCCGTGGGGTCTGCAACGTACGTTTCTGATTCGTAGAACGTGATGAGTCGGCTAATCATTACGCGCTGCCAGCCGGGCATCGAATCGAAGTGGGGGAATACGCCAACGTCGCTTTTCTCGCCCTCAAAAATGATCTGCGCGTCCTTGAGGTCTTGTCCGCGCTTCCATAGTCGAACCTGACGCGGATAGCCCGAATCGGTCATGGTGCCGGGGCCGAAGTCGCGGCTTACCAGGATTTGGTCCGCTGTTATCCAGCTGCATTCTCCCTTTGATTCGGGCAGGTTGAAGCCGTCTTCAACGAATGTGCACGTGTCAACGTCGAATTCGCGAATTACGTCCGCATCGCAGCCGCCATCGGAGAGCGCGATGAGCGCCCGCGAATATTCGGGGAAGAGGAGGGAGGCTCCGTGGAACACCCACGCTTTACCTTCGCGCTTGGCTAGCTCGTCGATATCGAGCAGAACCGACCAGTCGTCCGCTCCTTGCAGGTATGCCGAGGCCGGTTGGCGGCGCCACAGGCCGCGCGGGTTCTTCTCATCAACCCAGAAGTTGTACGCAAAGTCGCCTCTGATGCTGGCGTAGGGGATGCGGTCTGGATCGTCTAAAACGTTCTTAATCTGTTCTTCGATGTTTAAGAAACGCTTCGTCCCCAGCGCGCTAAGTGTGCGGCTGTTGTGGGAGTTAACCCAAGCAAGGGCCTCTTCGCCCTGAATCTCGTCAAGTAGTTCGATGTTGATCTTTTCATTCATGTTTTAAGTATCGGGCACTGGGCGCCTTGCTACTACCTCGAAACACGAGAATTCGCTGCTAGCTGTGAGCTGGTTCTCAAAAAATCTGAAGTTGAGTGGAATAGACTCAAGTTTAGAAGCGTTGTACTTCATAGATGACATTTGCCCAGTGGGCGAAAGGATGATTTGAAGTGGACAATAAATTTACAACCAAGGCCCAAGAGGCGATCAGCGTAGCCGTGCAAACTGCTGGCGCTGCGGGCAATCCTTCAGTTGAGCCCATGCATTTGCTACATGCGTTGCTCGATCAGCCTGAAGGTATCGCGATTTCAGTTCTGGAGGCCGCGGGTGCTTCTCGCAAGGGCGTGGGACAGAAGGTCCGCGCCGCGCTAACCCAAATGCCGTCAACCCAGGGTGCCTCGGTTTCGCAACCGGCTGCCTCGCGTGCGTTCGGCAATATTTTGGTGGAGGCGGAGTCGGATGCGCGCGCCATGGGGGACGAGTACACCTCCACGGAGCACCTGCTCATTGCGCTCGCAAAATCTGACACGGATGCAGGCCGCATTTTGAACGAAGAGGGCGCTAGTGCAAGCGCCTTGCAGTCAACACTATCTGCGCTTAGGAAGGAGCCGATCACGACTGCTGACCCGGAGGGCTCGTTTGAAGCTCTCAAGAAGTATGGGCGCGACTTAACCGAGGTTGCGCGCGAAGGCAAACTTGATCCTGTGATTGGGCGCGATGAGGAGATTCGCCGCGTCGTTCAAGTGCTTTCCCGCCGTACAAAAAACAACCCGGTTCTGATTGGTGAGCCGGGCGTTGGTAAGACCGCGGTGGTGGAGGGTCTGGCGCAGCGGATTGTGGCCGGTGACGTGCCCGAATCGCTTCGCAACAAGAGGCTGATCGCCCTTGACCTGTCCGCTATGGTTGCGGGCGCGAAGTATCGCGGCGAGTTCGAGGAACGCTTGAAGGCCGTTTTGAACGAGATCAAGTCGGCAAACGGTGAGATCATCACGTTCATTGATGAGCTCCACACCATGGTTGGTGCGGGCGGTGGCTCCGAAGGCGCGATGGATGCGGGCAATATGCTCAAACCCATGCTTGCGCGTGGAGAGCTACGCATGGTCGGTGCAACCACCCTCGACGAATACCGGGAGAACATCGAGAAGGATCCGGCGCTTGAGCGGCGTTTCCAGCAGGTGTTTGTAGGTGAGCCTTCCGTGGATGACACGGTTGCGATCTTGCGCGGTATTGCGCCTAAGTACGAGGCTCACCACAAGGTGACTATCTCTGACGGCGCGCTCTTGGCAGCCGCGGAGCTGTCCAACCGCTACATCACGGGCCGGCAGTTGCCGGATAAGGCAATCGACCTTGTGGACGAGGCGGCGTCTCGTCTGCGCATGGAGCTTGACTCATCTCCCACGGAGATCGACCAGCTTCGCCGCCAGGTGGACCGGCTTCGCATGGAGGAGTCCTACCTAACCGAATCCGATCCTGAGGGCGGGGATGAGCAGACCGCTACGCAGCTTGAGAAGGTGCGTGAGGAGCTTGCCGATCTTGGGGAGGAACTTGCGGCGCTCACCGCCAGGTGGGAGGCCGAGAAGGCTGGCCGTAACAAAGTTGGTGATCTGCGCGTGAAGCTCGATGAGCTTCGTACCGAATTGGAACTCGCAATGCGTGAGGGCCGTTGGGAAGAAGCAGGGCGCCTACAAAACGGTGATATTCCCCAGGTTGAGGCCCAGATCGCGAAGGCGGAGGAAGCTGAGGATCGCGCTGATGAGGGCGAGCCGATGATTCCCGAGCGGGTTGGTCCTGCTGAGATCGCAGCCGTGGTTGAGGCGTGGACGGGAATCCCCACGGGCAGGTTGCTGCAGGGCGAAATGGAGAAGCTACTTTCCATGGAGTCCTACATCGGTAAGCGCTTGATTGGGCAGGTGGACGCGGTTCGCGCCGTGTCTGACGCAGTGCGTCGTTCCCGCGCTGGCGTGTCTGACCCGAATCGTCCAACCGGTTCGTTCATGTTCCTGGGCCCAACGGGCGTGGGCAAGACAGAGCTTGCGAGGGCGCTCGCGGACTTTCTCTTTGATGACGAGCACGCCATGGTTCGCATCGACATGTCAGAGTATTCGGAGAAGCATTCGGTGTCGCGCCTGGTTGGTGCGCCTCCGGGATATGTGGGTTACGACGAGGGCGGCCAGTTGACTGAGGCCGTGCGTCGCCGCCCCTACTCGGTGGTGTTGTTGGACGAGGTGGAGAAGGCTCATCCGGAGATTTTCAACATCTTGTTACAGGTGCTTGACGATGGCAGGTTGACGGATGGTCAGGGTCGTACGGTTGATTTCCGGAACACGATCCTGGTACTAACCTCCAACCTTGGTTCGCAGTTCCTGGTGGATTCTTCGATGAGTGAGGACGAGCAGCGTGAGGCCGTGTTGAACACGGTTCGTGCGGCGTTCAAACCGGAGTTCTTGAACCGTCTGGATGAGATCTTGGTGTTCAAGGCGCTAACTAAAGAAGAGTTGTCGAAGATTGTTGACATTCAGGTCGATCAGATGGCACAGCGTTTGTATAGCCGCCGGATTGCCCTGCACGTTGATGATGATGCGAGGACGTGGCTGGCCGAGCACGGGTATGATCCCGCGTTTGGTGCACGCCCGCTGCGTAGGTTGATTCAGCGTGAGATCGGAGACCGCTTGGCTCGCATGATTATTGGAGGCGAGGTCGAGGACGGTGGCTCGGTAACCGTGAGGGTAAGCGGTGATGGGCTGAAGTTGGAGGCCAGCGCCTAATCTGTGCCCAAGGTAGAGGGGCTAGCTCAATGAGCTAGTCCCTCTATTCGTACATCTACGCTTAATTTTCTCCCCAATTAAGCACCGAAGTAAACACCGCGTCAGACCATTTCGAGGAAGTGGTCGCCCAGGGCTTGCCAGTTTTTGCGATGCCAGGCACCGAACGGTTCGGCCCCGAGGAAGGCCATGGCGCGCACAGATTCGGGGTCTACCCAAAGGAATGAGCCAGATTGGCCGAAGTGGCCAAACGTCGAAGCCGAGGCTGCGCGCGGGAACCAGGTGCGCACTTTCGCTCCTTTGATTTCAAAACCTAAACCCCACGTGTTGTCCGAATATCCGCCGTAACCGGGCGTGACACCTTTCAAACCCGGGTAAGCAACCGAGGTTGCCTCTCGCGCCAACTCAGGCGATATGAGTGTGGTGTTTTGAAACTCGCGGGCAAGGGCCACGAGGTCGCGGATGGATCCGGCCCCTGCGTATGCTGCGGATCCGTCGATGTGTGTCTCTATCAGGCCGAGCGGTTCCAAAACGGTTGCCTCAACCCAGTCCTCGAACGTGAATCCCGTGGCGGCCTCTACCGCCCACGACGCCTCTTCAATGCCGCGGTTCGAATAGATCCGCTTTTCCTGGGTACCGGCCTCTAGCACAGGCTCGTTGAACGCAAGGCCGGAGGCGTGGGCAAGCAGGTGGCGCAGCGTGACAACCCGCTGGCCGTCGGCAATGGTCACCTCATCATCGAGGCTGATCATGGCCCGCTGCACGGCAACAAGAACTCCCATTGCAGAGAGCAGTTTGGTGACCGACATGAGGGGGTAAACCAGCATGGAATCGCCGTATTCGAGGACGTGGCCAGGCTCCATGAAAGCCATCGAATATTCGAATGGTGGCCGCAGATTGTCGGGTAGGCCGTCAGGCATTTCGACCTCCTAAAAGTCGATGATGACGGGCACGTGGTCAGAAGCGCCCTCACCTTTACGCTCGTCGCGGTCAATCTGCGCGCCGGCCACCGCAGAGGCGAGGACCGGGGAGGCGTAAATGAAGTCGATTCGCATGCCCTCATTCTTAGGGAACCGGAGCTTTTGGTAGTCCCAGTACGTGTAGTTGGTGACTCGCTCGCGCGTGACCTCTTCCATTCCGAGCTGCGCGAAGTAGTTGAATGCGTCGCGTTCGGGCTCTGAAACGTGGGTTGCGCCCTCAAAAACGGAAATGTCCCACACGTCCTCATCGAATGGGGCAACGTTGAAGTCGCCCACAACCGCTAGTTGGCGCCCTTCCATTTGCGCGGCGGCGTGGTCGGCCAGACCGCGCATGAACTCAAGCTTGTACTGGTAGTGCGGGTCGGTAAGCGAGCGCCCGTGAGGAATATACGTGCTCCACACGCGCACCGGGCCGCACGTGGCGCCGATTGCGCGCGCCTCAATCTTGTCGCGGAATGTGGGTTGGCCAGGGAAGCTGGTTTCAACCTCATCTATTCCAACGCGAGAAGCGATTGCCACACCGTTCCACTGGTTGTAGCCCACCATTTCCACCTCGTAGCCGGCCTCTTTGAACGCTTCCAGAGGGAACTGGTCCGGCTTGCATTTGAGTTCTTGCATGGCAAGCACGTCAATGTCGGCGCGGTTCAAAAAATCAATCACGCGCTCGTGGCGCGCGCGGATGGAGTTCACATTCCAAGTGGCTAGTCGCATGCTTTAACCCTACCTTCCGGCGCGAAATGTGGCATAAGGGAGGGGACGCCGCCTAACCTATTTGTATGGGTACTGCTTTGGTTACCGGGGCTTCTTCGGGCCTCGGGGAAGAGTTTTGTTGGCAGCTCGCGGCCGCGCGGCACAATCTGGTGCTGGTTGCGCGCAGGGAGGATAAGTTGCGTGAAATCGCAGCGAAGATCGAGGCAGCCTCAGGCGTGCACACCGAGGTGCTCGTGGCGGACCTCAGCACCGCGAGGGGGCGCAAGACGGTTGTGGAGCGGCTCCGCCAAGATGAGCGTCCCGTTGGCCTGCTCGTGAACAACGCTGGTTTTGGTTTGGGCGTGCCGTTTCGGGAGAACAGCATGACTGCTGAAACGAAGGCATTGGATGTGATGGTGCGGGCCGTTATGGAGCTTACGCACGCGGCGGTGAATGCCATGTTTGATCGCGGTCACGGTGCAGTTCTGAACGTTTCTTCCGTTGCGGCAGACACTGGCATGGGCACGTATTCCGCACACAAGGCGTGGGTGAAGGCGTTTTCCGAGGGAGTGGCTGAGGAGCTGCGCGGGACGGGTGTGAGCGTCACGGCAGTCATGCCGGGCATGGTTAATACGGCGTTCCACGACAGGGTACAAACTGTTCCCGAGGAGGCTCCAAAAATCTCTTGGATCAGCGAGGCTCAGGTAGTGGAGCAGGCCCTCGCGGCGGTTCGCCGCCGTCAGGTACTGGTGACTCCCTCGGCGCGCTATAAGGTAGCAATGTTTGCCACCAAGATGTCGCCGCGTTGGATGGTCCGCGCGGTCATTTCGCGTCTGCCCCACATGTGAGTGCTTTGAACTCGCGGGCTTTAGCTATTGCAGCCTCGCTCCTACTGGCCGTGACAACCGTTGTGGGCGTGGCTGGAGCATTCACGGGTGGCCACCCGGTTCTAGGCGTCATTTTGGGCGTCGGGTTCTTGGGCGCGTATGCGGCTGGAATGATGCTGGGGCATCGTGCGCACGCCAGCTCTGAGGATTTAGGGCAGGGGGTTTCGCACGGGCGTTACACGATCGTGTGGATGTTGGTGCTCACCTTGATTTGGGTGGGCCTGCTGGCTGTGTCAGATACGGCCATTTGGCTTGCATTCGCGTTGGTAATCATCCAGGTTGGCGTGCTCGGCCCTTTGTGGGGCTCGGTAGCGGCAGGCATAACGGGCCTAATCGCCGTGGGAATTTCCGTTGCGCGACTACCCGCAGATCACCCGGTTGGCGCCGCAATTTTGGGACCACTCCTGGGCGTAGGCATTGCCCTGGTAATAACGTGGGCGGGAGTCACCGTGATTACCGAGGCGGCTTCGCTACGCAAAGCCCTTCGTGAACTGAGTCAGGCGCGCACGCTCCTAGACCGGGCCGAGGAAGAACGCATTTTGCAGCGTGAACGGGCGCGCATGGCGGGCGAAATCCACGACACGGTTTCGCAGGATTTATCCGGGGTGGCGATGCTGTTGCAGGTTGCGCAGACAAGCCGCGATCCGCACGAGGTCGCGCGGCTGATCGATCAGTCTTTGCAGGCTACGCAGGGGGCGCTCGCTGATGCCCGGCGGGTAACTAAGGCTCTGGCTCCGCGCGAGCTTTCGGCTGGGCGCCTCGAAGTTGCCCTTCGCGGCCTCGCTAATGAACCCGTCCTTAGGGGCTTGAACATCACTTTTGATATTGATGAGGGCGTGGCTACGCTCAACCTAGGGCAGGAAGCGGCGCTGCTTCGCGTGGCCAAATCCGCCCTCGTGAACGTGAAGGAGCATTCGGGAACCGCGGCCGCCACCGTTCGCCTGCAGACAGATGAGGGAGCCGTGCGGCTCGAGGTTGAGGATCGCGGGCAGGGTTTTGATACGTCCATGCCAGAAGACGGACGCGGTTTTGGTATTCCCGCCATGCGGGAGCGGATGAGTGAAGTAGGTGGCGCTCTAGAGATTTTTAGTGAGGACGGTGTGCTCGTGCGTGCCTCGGTTCCGATAGGTTCGGTGGGGGCCGAGTGAAGGTCGTAATTGTCGATGACCACGCGGTTGTGCGGATGGGACTGCGCGCGGTTTTAGAAAACGCAGACGGCGTTAGCGTGGCTGCTGATTTTGCGCGAGCTGAGGATGCTATCAACTGGCTTCGAGCCCACCCGGTAGACCTCGTGATCATGGACCTGCGGTTCAAACAACCTGGGGCAATGAGTGGCACCAGTGCCGTGCGAGAAATCAAACAGATGGGCGGGCCGCCCGTCCTCGTTGTCACAACATACGGGTCCGAACCGGAAATCTTGGGCGCTCTAGCTGCGGGCGCGGCCGGCTACGTTCTGAAAGATGCGGACACTGCGGAACTGCAACGCGCGGTTGAGACTGCGGCGCGGGGCAAACAGTTCTTGGGTTCGGGAGTGCAAGCGCAGATCAAACACAGCGGAATGCCCGAGCTTACGGGCCGGGAACTAGATGTGCTTCGCCTTGTGGCGCAAGGCAAAACTAATGCGGCCGCGGCTAGGGACCTATTTCTTTCTGAAGCCACGGTTAAAACTCACCTGAACCGCGTGTTTGAAAAACTAGCGGTGAACTCACGGACCGCGGCCGTGGCGAAAGCGCGATCCGTGGGCTTGTTGGAGGAGTAGGGCGAATTCAACCTTTTGGTTGATGTGGCCCGCGCTTTGCCTCACCACTATGGAAGTAGAAGTTTCGTAGTGTTGGAGGGAAAGTGCAGGACGCACAAAGGGCGCAATCAAGCGGTGAAACGGGTGTAGTGCAGGCGCCCTCGAAACGAGATTGGGGTGCGCTGGCGGTGCTCGCCGCTTCGCTGGGAGTGATCGTGTTAGACGGCACGATCGTGGGTGTGGCGCTGCCAAAAATCATTGGGGACCTAACACTGACGCTCTCGGATGCCCAGTGGGTGAACAGCTTGTATGCGGTGATCGTGGGCGCGCTACTACTTGCCAGTGGTTCTGCGTCAGACCGGCTTGGGCGGCGCAGGCTACTGGTGATTGGCATGATCATTTTCATGGCGGGATCTGCGGTCGCAGGTGTTGCCGGGTCGGCCGATGCGCTCCTGTCAGGCCGCGCGGTACAGGCAGTAGGCGCTGCGGGAATAATGCCGGCCACGCTCTCAACAGTGAACGCTCTGTTTCGTGGAAAGTATCGCGCGGCCGCGTTCGGTATTTGGGGCGCGGTAATCTCCGGAGCCGCCGCGATAGGTCCCCTGCTCGGAGGAGTGCTAACAGAGTGGGTTTCCTGGCGTTGGATCTTTTACGTGAACCTGCCCCTGGGCGCGCTACTCGTACTATTTGCCCTCAAGGTTGTTCCTCAAACCAGGGGTGAGGCCGGTGGGAAATTTGACGTGCTGGGTTTCGTGCTCTCCAGTCTGGCGCTTGGTAGCCTCGTGTTCTCCATCATTGAGGGACCGCACGTGGGGTGGTGGAAGCCCACTTCAGAGTTCAGCTTTCTCAGTCTTACATGGACGCAGGCGTCAGCGATCTCGGTGGTACCCATTTCACTAGCGATCGCGCTGGTCGCACTCGCGCTGTTCATCTGGTGGGAGTTGCATCTAGCTAACCGCGCCAACGGCCCTTTGTTGGACCTATCAATGTTCACAATCGGCACGTTCTCGTGGGGCAATCTCACGGCCGCAACGGTTGCAATCGGAGAGTTCGCCCTGCTGTTTGTGCTTCCGCTCTACCTCATCAACGCGTATGGGACCAGCGTGATCGATGCCGGTCTGATTCTCGCAGCCATGGCTCTGGGAGCATTCCTATCCGGAGGCCTTGCGCGCCACATCGCAGCCAGGCTCGGCCCGGCAGGCACAGTCATTTTAGGGCTTGGTCTGGAGCTTGCAGGAGTTGCCGCTCTTGCCTCCTTCATGGATCCGGCCAAGTCCCTGGCCTACCTCGTTGCCCCTCTTCTTGCGTACGGTCTTGGCCTGGGTCTCGCGTCTGCGCAGCTGACCGGCACCATCTTGCGGGACGTCCCCGTCACTAAATCTGGCCAAGGTTCGGCAACCCAGTCCACGGTTCGTCAGGTCGGTTCGGCGCTTGGCACAGCGTTCTCGGGCGGCGCGCTCGCGGTGGGGCTCGGTAGTTCGTTGCCGAACGCGCTGTCCTCGTTCAATTTGCCCGCCGCAAAGCTGGATGATCTGATCGCTGCCACGAAGGCTTCGGCGGGTTCAAATCTATTGCAAATGCGCGAGCAGATGGGCGCTGATTCTGAGCTGGTGAGTCATCTGGTGGGCGGTTTTGCGCAGGCAACCCGCTCTTCCCTGTGGGTATCCGCAACTTTCCTCGGCGTCGGGTTGCTGGGTTCGATTATGGTTTGGCTCGCGGCTCGCAAGTCAGATTAAAGAGGTGGTTCTCCACTGCATGCGCCAGCCTGCGCTAACGATCAGACAGACTTTTCTTGGTTAGGTTCCTCCACCGAGGGGCGAGCCTTATTCGTTTCTTCCGCTCGGACAACTTCCTCGGCTACCTCATCGGTTTCGGGCTCTTCGTAGTCGTCGAGGGCGTCCTCTTCAAGCTCTACGTTGGTGATCTCTTCGAAGTCGATCGTTGCCGGATGGTCGTAGGCCAGTCCCTCATCTTCCAACTCGTCTACCACTTCGAGCACGGAGCTGGTTTGCAGGTCTGAATTTTCAACCGGTGATTGCTCAATCGCCTCGGCAAGCTGGTCTGCGTGTCCTTGGTGGAAGTGCTTGTCTTTACGCATGAGTCGGCGCAAGAGTTTGCGGATGGCCATGCGGCGTGCGATTTCCTCACGAATGTCTTCTCGGCTTCGTACCCAGTGCACTACTAGCAGCAGAATCAGAAGCATGCCCGCGTAGCCGATCACCGGGTATAGGTAGCTCACAAACGTTTCGAATCCCACAAATGAGATCGCGAAGCCAATCAGTGCCATTGAAATCAGCCAGATGCGGAAGCGTTTTGGGTCGCCCTTCGAAAACCTGGAGGCGAGGGCGTAGTACATGCCGATCGCGGTGTTGAAGATCATGCCGAAAACCACGAACGCCATGACGGTGCCGAATGCGGGATGGATGCTGGTGAGCAGCATGAGGGTGGGCATGTCGGAGTGGCCCACTTTGTCGATTTGTGCAAACAGTGCAGAGGACGAGATGAGGATCAGCATCCCGTAGATTATGCCGCCCAGCATGCCGCCGCGTCCTGCTACGCGCGGGTCGCGGATTTGGCCTCCCATCACGATTGACATGGACACGGCCATTGCGAGCGACAGAGCCACGTAGTTTGCGGCGGAAACCCACCAGTTTGGCAGGGTTGATCCAACTTCAAGCGCCATGTCGTTAAGCTGCGCGAATGAGTAGTCTACGTGCGTGTATGACCAAATCGCAGCGCCAACGATCAGCACAACGATGAACGGTGTGATTGCTCCGATGATTGCGGTCACGCGGTCTACGTCAAGCATTCCAACCAGGATTACGAGGATGGTGATGATGACTGATCCCACCCAGACGGGTAGCCCGAATTGTTGGTTCAGGCTGGCACCTCCGCCGGCGATCATCACAAAGCCCATGCTAAATAGCGTGAGGGTAATGAGGATGTCGAAGAAGCGGGAAGTGATGGGCGGGGATACTTCGGTGAGCACGCGGTTGTGATCGCTGGCTAGGAAGAAGGAACCGAGTTGGAGGATCGCGTATCCGGCGATTCCGAGGATTATGAGAGCGAGGGTGACTGCCCACATTCCTTGGACGCCAAATCCTACGAAGTATTGGAGGATTTCTTTCCCTGATGCGAATCCCGCGCCTACTACCAGGCCTACGAAGGCCATTGCAACTGTTATTACTTGCCGGTTCATGTTTTGCCAGCTGTGTAGATTTGGCGGCTGGTACGCCTCAGCGTTTTTACTTTACCGAGTTTGCGCAGGTTTGGGGATTTTCGTTGCGCATGTAACGAAACGGGGCGTGGGTTAGCTCAATCGTGTGATTTTCGAGGGGAAGCTGGCTTTCGCTTACGATAGGGGTATGACTAACGATCCGCGCAAGGCCCGCCTGGCCGAACTTGTTAAAGAGCTTGCTGTTATTCACCAGAAGGTGACTTTAGCTTCGGGTAAGGAGTCTGACTTTTACGTTGATATGCGCAGGGCAACGTTGCATCATGAGGCGGCGCCTTTGGTGGGGCACGTGATGCTCGACATGCTTGAGGACAATGGTTTTGCACCGGATGATTTTGATGCCGTGGGTGGCCTCACGATGGGTGCGGATCCGGTTGCGACGGCGATTTTGCACGCGGCGGCCTCACGGGGCTTGTCTGTTGATGCGTTCGTGGTGCGCAAGGAAGCGAAGGATCATGGCATGAAGCGCCAGGTTGAGGGGCCTTCTGTTGAGGGTAAGCGCGTGATCGTGTTGGAGGATACCTCGACCACGGGTGGTTCTCCGATGCAGGCGGCTCGCGCGCTTGAGGAAGCGGGCGCGCAGGTTCTAGCTGTTGCGGTGATTGTGGACCGCGATACGGGTGCGCGCGAGGTCATCGAGGGCGCTGGTTACAAGTATTTGAACGCTTTGAGGTTAGAAGACCTCGGCCTCGCCTAATCTAAACATCTTCACTTTCACCTAATCGGGACGTGTACAGATTTTGTACACGTCCCGATAACGTGTTAAAAATTTCGCGAATTTTGCACAGGTCTAGATAATGTGTTAAAAATTCGCCATAATTTGTACACGTTCAATATGTGTGGAGGTGCAAGATGAGTGTTGATCCGAAAAAGCCGTATCAGGATCTGACGTTTCTTCCTCCTGCGTGTGAAGTGGAGACACCTCAGGTGCTTCGCGCAGTTATATCTGCCTCGAGAGCATTGGAAAAGGCAAATACAGCTGCAGAGCTCCTTCCAAATCCGCGCATATTGATTGACTCGGTCCCCTTGCTCGAGGCGCAGGCTTCGATAGAGATAGAGAACATCGTCACCACTAATGACGAGCTTTTCCGTGCAGCATTGGAAGTCGGTAAACCGACTCCCGCTACACGTGAGGGATTGCGCTACCGCGAAGCCATGAATCTCGGTGTTGCTTTGTTGAAAGAACGCCCGATCACCGTGAATATGGCCAAGCAAATCTGCTCACGTATAACGAATTTCGACATGGATATTCGTGGTGGCACGGGAACATACATTGGTAATCCAATAACGAAAGAGTGTATTTACACGCCTCCTGAAGGCAAGAGCGTTATCCTTAGGCACCTCGCTAACTGGGAGGAGTTCTTACACGAGGATGACTCGCTAGATCCATTGATCAAACTTGCCTTACTGCATTACCAGTTTGAAGCTATCCACCCGTTCTCGGATGGTAATGGGCGAACCGGCAGGATTTTGAACGTCCTCTATTTGGTTCATGCCGATCTGCTTACCAGCCCGATTACTTACCTGTCGGGTTACATTGTGCAACACAAGCAGGAGTATTACCGGCTACTTAATGGCGTAACGCAGCGAGGTGAGTGGATTCCATGGATCCTCTTCATTTTGCGCGCAGTGGAAGTAACTTCAAAGTGGACCAGTGATCTCATTTACGCCGTAAATACTTTGATTGACGAGGTTGTGGAGCTGCTGCGCGGTAGCGGCCTGCCGCAGCGGGATGTGGCGTTCATGCTGTTTGAGAAACCGTATGCACGCTACCGTGATTTCGAGGCCGAGCTGGGCGTGAGCCGGCAAACTGCCGCGAAGTATGCGGGCAAATTGGAGGCCTCGGGTTTGCTAGAAAAGGTGTCTGCTGGCCGCGAAGTGCTGTTTGTGAACGGCAGGTATCTTGATTTGTTGTTCAACACTGCACTGCCTAGGTGAAGCTATCGGGACGTGTACAGGTTTTGTACACGTCCCGATAACGTGTTAAAAATTTCGCGAATTTTGTACACGTCGCGGAAACGTGTACAAAATTTCAACACTTCGCGAGGTTAGCTACGTCCTACTCGCCGGATTCTTCGAGCAGTCCGGCTTCTTTGGCTAGCCGGTGGTTTTCGCGCACAACCTCGATCATGTCGGCAATCGAGTTCTTGGTGCGGTAGGGACGGAACGGGAAGCTCTGAATCTCGCTCTCGCTCGTTGAACCACTGAGAACGAGGAAGGTGCGCAGTCCCGCTTCGATGCCGGCTTGTACGTCGGTGTCCATGCGGTCACCGATCAGGGCGGTGACTTCAGAATGGACGCCAATCTTGTTGAGGCCGGCGCGTAGCATCATCGAGTTGGGCTTGCCCAAAAAGTAGGGCCTGCGTCCGGTTGCTTTGGTGATCATCGCGGCCACGGATCCGGTTGCGGGCAGGACGCCCTCGTCGGAGGGGCCGGTGACGTCCGGGTTGGTAGCGATGAACTTGGCGCCTGCTTCGATGAAGCGGATAGCCCGGGTGATGGCGTTGAAGTCGTAGCTACGAGTTTCACCAAGCACAACGTATTCGGGGTTCGTTTCAGTCATTACGTACCCGGCGCTGTGTAGAGCGGTGGTAAGTCCGGCCTCGCCAATGACAAATGCGGACGAGTTTGGCGACTGCTGGGACAGGAACGCCGCGGTTGCAAGCGCGGACGTCCAAATGTGCTCTTCGGGCACGTGCAGACCGGAGTTATCGAGGCGAGCGGATAGGTCTCGCGGCGTGTAGATCGAATTGTTGGTGAATACGAGGAACGGGATGTTCAGCTCGTGCATAGTGTCAATGAATTCTTGCGCCCCGTCGATTGCGCGTTCCTCGCTTACGAGAACGCCGTCCATGTCGGATAGCCACGAGGTGATTGGGGGCATTTCGTCTAGTGAAAAGTTTGTTGTGGTTTCCATATTTGTCTCCTTCTGTAACTGCTTTTAGCCTATCGTTCCAGATGATCGCGGGGTAGATGATCGCGGGTTTTGTGCACGCTCGTTCATGGCGGGCGGCTGGCTTTGACGGTTTCTCGCGTTGTTTGTATGTTCGAGGGCGTGGCAGAAATAGACAAGAATGAGGTGCGGTCGGTTCCTGGTAGCGGCGTGGGGCCGTGGCCGGGTGCTGAAGAGAATTGGCCGCAGGGCGATCAGTATGATCCGGTGCTACTTCGCGAGGGTGATACGCGCAATGTGGAGGATCGCTTCCGCTACTGGTCGAATGAGGCGATTAAGGGCTTCCTAGACAGTGTGGGCAGGCCGGATTGGCTTGAAGTTGCGGTGCAAAACTTGGGGCACGACTTCAATATTGGGTCTATTGTGCGCACGGCAAACTGTTTGGGGGTCCGCCGCGTGCATATTGTGGGGCGTCGCAGGTGGAACAGGCGCGGGGCGATGGTGACGGACAGGTATTTGGAAGTTGTACACCACCGGGAGATAGACGAGTTCTTGGACCATGTGGGTTCGCGCGGTTTGCACGTGATTGGGATTGACAATATTGAGGGGTCCAGGCCGCTGGAGGGCCGGGAGCTTCCCGATAAGTGCGTGCTGGTGATGGGGGAGGAATCCACGGGGCTCAGTGAGGATATGGCACGGGCGTGCGAATCTGTTTTGCATATAACGCAGTATGGTTCTAGCCGGTCGATGAATGTGGGGCACGCTGCGGCTATCGCTATGTGGGCGTGGGTTATCCAGCATGGGAGCGATCCAGAAGGCGCGTAGCGGGGGCAAGCCGAATAGGGTTGTCAAGACTTTGGACGCTAAAGCATTGCGAACCTAAATGTGGGATAATGGAGAAGTCAAAATGTCTAGGCAAGGAGGCAATTAATGCCTATCGCAACCCCTGAAGTTTACAACGAGATGCTGGACCGTGCGAAGGAAGGCAAGTTCGCTTACCCGGCGATCAACGTTACTTCTTCGCAGACCTTGACGGCTGCTATTCAAGGCTTCGCCGAGGCCGAGTCTGACGGTATTATCCAGGTTTCGGTTGGTGGCGCCGAGTACTGGTCTGGCGCCACGGTTAAGGACCGCGTAGCTGGCTCGCTTGCAATGGCTGCGTACGCTCGTGAGATTGCTAAGAACTACGATGTGACGGTTGCGCTTCACACGGACCACTGCGCAAAGCAGAACCTTGATTCTTGGATTATTCCGATCATGGAGCTCGAGGTTGAAGAGGTTAAGGCTGGCCGCCTTCCGTTCTTCCAGTCCCACATGTGGGACGGCTCGGCTGTGCCGTTGAAGGAGAACTTGGAGATCGCGCAGAAGATGCTTGATCTTGCTCAGAAGTCGCACACCATTCTTGAGGTTGAGATTGGTGTTGTTGGCGGCGAGGAAGACGGCGTTGTTGGCGAGATCAACGAGAAGCTTTACACCACCACTGAGGATGGTATTGCAACGGTTGAGGCTCTGGGCCTTGGCGAGAAGGGTCGTTACCTGACTGCTCTTACGTTCGGTAACGTCCACGGTGTTTACAAGCCTGGCCATGTGAAGCTTCGTCCGGAGATTCTGGGCACCATTCAGGAAGAGGTTGGCGCGAAGTACAACGCTGGCGATCGTCCGTTCGACCTGGTTATGCACGGTGGTTCGGGCTCGTCTGCTGAGGAGATCCGCACGGCGGTTGAGAACGGTGTTATCAAGATGAACGTTGACACCGACACCCAGTACGCTTTCACCCGCCCGGTTGCCGAGTGGATGTTGCGCAAGTACGACGAAGTTCTGAAGATCGACGGCGAGGTTGGCGTTAAGAAGTCTTACGACCCGCGTTCGTGGGGTAAGGCTGCTGAGGCTGGCATGGCTGCTCGCGTTGTTGAGGCTTGTGAGCGCCTCGGCTCCGTTGGCACCAAGATGAAGTAAGTCGCTTCTGGCTTCTTTTGAAGGGCGCGTCCAAATGGGCGCGCCCTTCGCTATGCGCGGTAGTGTGACTGAAGTAAGTATTTTTGCGAGGCCGGTTAGTTCTGGCTAGAGGGAGCGCGGTTTGGAAGCGGTTGCGTTGGCGGCGGTGATTGGTGTTGGCGTGGGCGTTGTGGTTGGGGCGCTTGGCGCGGGAGGTGGCATACTTGCGGTTCCGGCGCTGACTTACCTGCTGGGCCAGACTCCGCACGCGGCTGCCCTCGGTTCGCTTGTGATTGTGTTGGCAACCGCATTGTCTGCGTTGCCGCAGCGGCTTCGCGCAAAAACTATCCGGGTGAAGCAGGGCTTGATTTTTGGGGCGATCTCGATAGTTGGTTCTGTGGTGGGTGGGCGTTTGGCCGCCCTGGTGGATGGCAACGTGTTGATGCTCTTGTTCAGTGCGATGCTGGCCGTGATGGCGGCAGTGATGATCTGGAAGGGTCTGCGTGAGCGCAACCTTCCGGGCGGCGAGGCGCCGCGGGGTAAGCCGCGCGGCCTCGTGGCGATAATATTGGCAGGCCTGGGAACTGGATTCTTGACGGGATTTTTTGGCGTGGGAGGCGGCTTTATTGTGGTGCCGGTGCTCACGGTTGTGCTTGCGTTTGGAATGAGAGAGGCAGCAGGAACCTCTTTGATTGTCATGTCGATGGCTGCAATTGGGGGCCTGGTGGCTAGAGCGGGCAACACGCCGCCAATCGATTGGGGTGTTGTGGTGGCGTTCATGCTGGGGTCGATGAGTGGCGCCGTGGTTGGTGGTCCCCTTTCTAGCCGGGCTAAGCCGTATCAACTGACACTAATCTTTGGGCTACTACTAGCAGTGGTTTGCATAGCGAGCTTGAGCGCCACGCTA